>RPQS01000042.1 GCA_003818605.1 Candidatus Zhuqueibacterota bacterium
TCGCGGCGGCAGGCATCTTGTCCGTCGAAGACGAGATCTCGCTCCGCGGACCTGCCCACAACGCTATTGCCAAAAAGCGCGCTGCGCGGGGTGTCCCTACCCCGCGCACTCATTTTCGCCGAAATCCTCTTCTTTTCCCCTGCGTGTCCGCCGCAGGCGAGATCTCGTTCTACGGACGGGGGGATGAAAGGGGGGAATTCCGCCTTTCAGTGTTTCAGCGTTTGGCGCACCGCGACTTTTTTCCCGAAGAATCGTATATTACAACCGGGTGAGGCCCCCGCCCCGCCCGGTTTTTCATGGCAAGATTTATGTGATTAGGCGGCGGGTTCCATCCCGCCGCACGATGATGCCCATCTTTCCGCCGAGGAGGGTCATCAGACCCTCCCGAAATCTTCTCACCGTTGTCGCTCTCCTGAGCGGCAATGGCCGCCGCTTTCCGCCGAGCAAGGTCGCCGACCCTGCCGGAATCGGGGAACTATTTGTAACTGGGTATGACTATGAACATTCTTGCTGATACTTTAGCCATCAAAGACACTCTGCAAAAGGTAGCCGATACTTTGTCGAAGGCTGTTGCGCCCGAGAAAGGTATGACACAAGGTTTGAATAGCCATATCTCGCCTGTTGTGGATAATTTGATCGCCGCGCTGATTTGGACAATCATAGTCGGATTGTTTGTTCTTTTGGTATACTGTCTGCGCAACTGGAAACCCGTTCGTTCAATACTACTTCTCCTTAAAATAGTTAGGCACGGAGTAGCAATTGCAGATCCTCCTCCACCGCCTCCTTCTTCCACTCCCCCTCCCCATATCAAGGCTTGGAACCTCCCCGTCCTCCGTAACCCGAATTTCACAGGCCGCGAGGATGTGCTGAAAAGCTTGCAGGAGACATGGAGTTCAGGCAAAGCGGCGGCTTTGTATGGGTTGGGCGGCAAAGGTAAAACCCAGACGG
The DNA here is from genome assembly GCA_003818605.1 of Candidatus Zhuqueibacterota bacterium. Classification (GTDB taxonomy): domain Bacteria; phylum Electryoneota; class RPQS01; order RPQS01; family RPQS01; genus RPQS01. The sequence continues at coordinate 949 of RPQS01000042.1, forward strand.
CGGCGGAGTTCGCGTGGCGGAATGCCGCGAATTACGATGTGGTCTGGTGGGTGCGGGCGGAAAAACCAGAACTGCTGTCGGGCGATTTCAGTGGTTTGGCCGAAAAATTAGGTTTTACCGATGCGCAAATGAAGAAAACCGATGAAGTGCGGGTTTTTGTTCAGGACTGGCTGCGGCAGAACGGACGCTGGCTGATCATCTTTGACAACGCGGAAAAGCCGGAAGACATCCGCGACTGGCTGCCGCAGGGGCCGGGGCACGTGCTCATCACTTCGCGCTATTCGGCATGGAAGGGAACGGCCGAGCCTGTGGATTTGCAGGTCTGGCCACCCGCTGAAGCCGTGGAATTCCTCTGCAAGCGGACTAAATGCGAAGATGGAGCGGCGGCAACGGAACTGGCCAAAGAGCTGGGCTACTTGCCTCTGGCTCAGGAGCAGGCAGCGGCGTATATAGAAGCCACCGCAACTAATTTAGCGGGGTATTTAAGACTGTACAGGCAAAAGCACACGGAACTGTTCAAACCAGGCTTTGCTAAACCAACCAATTATCCCGATACAGTTCTGACCACATGGGCCGTTTCTTTCGAGAGGGTTAAATCAGCCTCCCCCGCAGCCATTGACCTCATGAACTTGTGCGCATTCTTGGCTCCCGACAATATTCCGCGTGAAATGCTGTCGGGGGGGGGGAGATTCTTGCCGAGAAAGTTGCGAAGGATTATAAAAGACGAGAACTTATTTAATGAAACTGTTGCCGCTTTAAAGACCTATTCGCTCTTGAGCCGAAAGGAAGATTTGCTGTCCGTTCATCGCATGGTGCAGGCGGTCGTACGTGATCAAATGCGAGAAAATCAGCGCAAACTTTGGGCAAAAGCGGCGGTGAGGATCGTAAACGACGCATTTCCGCAGGAAAGCAGAGACATACGGACGTGGCCCATTTGTGCACGGCTTATGAACCATGTTCTGGCCGCAACGGAACATAAGGAAACTCCTTGTGTAGCGGGAAAAGTGACGGGACGTGTTCTGAACCAGCTCGGCATATATGCTTTAAGCCGGGCTGACTACTCGCAAGCTCAATTGCTTTTTGAACGCGCCTTGAAAGTATCGGAGATTGTTTATGGAGCGAATCATCCATGCACAGCCACGACCATTAACAATCTCGGTATAGTGCTGCACCATCAGGGAAATTTACAGGGAGCAAAGGAGTGCTTTGAGCGCGCACTTCCCCTTTTCGAGAAACGATTTGGATCTGAACATGCCGATGTTGCATCGCTTCTGAATAATCTCGGTGGCGTACTGCAAACTCAGAAAGAATTAAACGTGGCAAAAGATTACTATCAGCGCGCGCTAAATATTGGTGAAAAATGCTACCCGCCGGATCATCCAAAAGTAGCAATCTACGTGAACAACCTCGGCAGCGTGCTGCAGGCTCAGAGAGATTTCAAGGGCGCGAAAGAATGCTTCGAACGCGCACTGAAGATAAAGGAAAATTACTATGGTGAGGGTCATCCGGAAACCGCGTTAACCGTGAACAATATCGGCGGTGTGCTGTTCGAGCAAGGGGACAAGGCAGGAGCCAAAAAATACCATCGTATGGCTTATGATGTTTTCTTGAATTGTCTTGGACCTGATCATCCTCATACTAAACTGGCGAAGCGAAACCTTGATATGTGCGGGCGAGATGCGCGACGCAGATAGAGAGATTCAGGACGCCCGAAGACGGTGTCCGGAATGACAAAAAAAGATTCCGCCCGTGCGAGGACACACGGCTCGGCGGACTTCATCGTTCATCATTCATCGTTTGAAGAGACCCCCCTTGCATCCCCCCGCGAGCAGGGGGAGAAGATTCCGGCAGGGTCAGCGACCCTGCTCGGCGAACAAAAAAATATGAAACGACTATTCCTGATTGACGGATCGGCGCAGATGTATCGCGCGCATTTCGCGTTCATGCGCAATCCGCTCCGCACCAGCCGCGGCGAAATCACTTCGGCCATCTACGGCTTCTTAAGCCAACTGTTCAACCTTTTGGAAAAGGAAAGGCCCGAACATCTGGCCATCGTATTCGACACCAAAGAACCGACCTTCCGCCACAAAGCCTATCCGGAATACAAAGCCACCCGCCAGAAAATGCCGGAAGAATTGGTGGATCAGTTAGGGCGGCTGTTTCAAGTGCTCGAAGCCACGGGACTGCCCATTCTGACCCGGCCCGGTTGGGAAGCCGACGACGTGATCGGGACATTGGCCGTCCAAGCCGAAAAAGAAGGCTTTGAAGTGGCGATGGTCACGGGCGATAAGGACTTTCAGCAACTCGTAACCGACAAAATCCGCATCTGGAATCCCAAACCGGACGGCATGCTGGTGATGGGTCCCGCCGAAGTCCGCGAAAACTTCGGTGTGCCTCCCGAAAAAGTGGTGGATGTGCTGGCCCTGACCGGAGATTCCTCCGACAACGTGCCCGGAGCCTCCGGCATCGGCCCCAAAACCGCGATTAAGCTTATCGAAGAGTACGGCGATCTGGAAAAAGTGCTGGATGGTGCGCATGCCATGAAGCCCTCCAAAATGCGCGAAACCCTGATCCGCGACCGCGAAATCGTGTTGCTGTCCCGCAACCTCGTGACCATTGACCGCCAGGCTCCCGTCGAATTCAAACCCGAAGAGATGCAGGTCGGCACGATTTGGAATCCCGAACTCGAACGGCTGCTGATTGATCTGGAACTGTTCGGCCTTCTGGAAAAGCTGCGTTCTAAATTTTCGGGAACACCGCATAAGGCCGAACCGAAATCCGACCGGCAGTACAAAACCGTCACGGATGCCGCCGAATTGCGAGAGCTTGCGGCCAAATGGCGGCGCGAAAAACCGCTGCTCGCGTTCGATGTCGAGACTACCGGACTCGATCCGATGAAGGCCGAGTTGGTCGGAGCAAGTTTCAGCGCGGCGGAGGGAGAAGCCGTTTACGTGCCCGTGGATCACGTGCAAGGCACCGCCGAATCGGGCCGGATGTTCAAAAGATTCGATAAAGAGATCACGGGCGGCTGCGCGATTTTTCTGTCCATCATGGCCCCCCTCTACGAAGATCCGAACGTTCCCAAAACCGGCCAGAACCTCAAATATGACTCACTGGTTTTAAAAACGTACGGAATCGAAGCGGCCGGAATCGCGTTCGACACCATCCTCGCGGCCTATTTAATCAATCCGGGCGACCGCACTTTGAGCCTCGATCATCTGACCCGCGAATATTTAAAACTGCCCAAAATCGCCACGCAGGAACTCATCGGCAGCGGCCGCGATCAACTGACCATGCGCGAAGTGGAGCTGGACAAAGTCAGCGAATATGCCTGTGAAGACGCCGATTATGCAAGACGGCTGACCCCGATCCTCCGCGAAAAATTGGGATCGCAGGAAAAAATCCTGCATGAGATCGAACTGCCCCTCCTCCCCGTTTTGTGCGATCTGGAATATTCCGGAGTGCGGCTCGATCTGGATCTTTTGCGGGAAATGAGCAAGGAACTCGACCGCGACATGGGCAAAATCGAGGACGAATGCTATCTTCTGGCGGGCGAGCGGTTCAATTTGAACTCGCCCAAACAGCTCGGGAACATTCTTTTCGATAAGCTCAAGCTGCCCGTCCAGAAAAAACTGAAGAGCGGGCCGTCCACGGACGTGGACACGCTCACCGCTTTGGCTCCGCTGCACGATCTGCCCATGAAGCTGCTCGATTACCGCATTCTGGCCAAGCTCAAGGGCACTTACGTGGATGCTCTGCCCGAACTGGTTCACCCGTTTACAGGCCGCGTACATACCACGTTCAGTCAAACAGTGGCCGCGACAGGCCGGCTTTCCTCATCGAATCCGAACCTGCAGAATATTCCGATTCGCACCGAAGTCGGGCGGCGGATCCGCGAGGCATTTGTGTCCGGAGAGCCCGGTTGGAAGATCGTTTCCGCCGATTACAGCCAGATCGAATTGCGGATCATGGCCCATTTGTCCCGCGATGAGCGCATGCTGGATGCGTTTTCGCGGGGCGGCGACATTCATACCGAGACCGCCGCGCTCATTTATCAGGTGCCCGCCGGAGCCGTTCAACCCGACATGCGGCGTGCGGCCAAGACCGTCAACTTCGGAATCATTTACGGCCAGACCGATTTCGGACTTGCGCAGGAATTGGGCATCCCCCGCCATCAGGCTCATGAGTTCCGCGAGAATTACTTTAAGCTCTACCCCGGTGTGACCGAGTTCATGCGCACGACCATTCGGTCGTGTCGCGAACGGGGCTATGTGGAAACGATTCTGGGCCGTCAACGGAAGATTCCCGACATTGAAGCGGACAACCGGCAAGTGCGCGAGTTCGCCGAACGCACCGCCATCAATACTCCGGTGCAGGGCAGCGCGGCGGACATGATCAAACTCGCGATGATCGCCGTTCATCGGCGGCTAAACACGGAAAAGTTTGCCGCTCGCATGCTCCTTCAGGTCCATGATGAACTCGTTTTCGAAGCTCCCGATACGGAAATCGAGCGGCTCACCGACATGGTGCGGCATGAAATGCGGAGCGCGCTCGAACTTTCGGTGCCGATCGTCGTGGATGTGGGTGCGGGATCGAATTGGCTCGCGGCGCACGCCTGACTTTTTTTCGCAAAGGACTTGCTTTTCTATATTTTGTGTTATATATTTCCGCGAGTGCCGAAAAGGAGACGTGCATGTGCACAATCGGCGAGTTCTTTGAAAGTCCCGTTGCTGAGCAGTATGCGGCTTCTTTCGAGAGAAAAATCCTGAGAGATGCGCAATGACACAACCGCCGGACGGGATATCGGGTGAGCAATTGCGGCTCATGGAGCGGCTCACGGAGCGGCTCGCGCATGAGGATCTGACCTCTCCGGCCCGGTTATTTTTTGAAACCAGCCGCTGGGGAGTGCGCGAAGATTCTCCCACGCACACCTTTCTCACACCCCATGTGGATGTGGTGGCCAAGGGCAAATCGCGCGATCTTTTGTGGCAGAGCCTGCAGCAGCGGGCAGTCGTTGAATACGCGCTGCACCTGATTGATGAGCATGAGCAGAAGCGGCTTCGCATGGATGAGAAGGAAGCCCGGCGCATGCAAAACGCGATCAGCCGCAAACGCAAACCGTGAGATTCGCATTTCGCGAACGGAGATCAGACAAAAAATTCCGTTTGAACGCGAAAATCTATTGAGCATGTGTGATGGCGCGGTGGTGTGCGCGCAGAAATTCGCGAGCTTCGATTTTTTTCGATAGCCACCGCGATAAACCCCGACACGGACTCGGAAATTCCCACGTTACGGTTACTTACGACCGTGGCTCGGCTGGGTGGACAAGGCCGCAGCGGTTTAGTTACGGGCAAAAATTTTCTGCGATCTTTCGCAGAATCAACCAAATCGGCCCGATCCTTGCTGCATAACTTGTCCGAGAGAAAGGGTGCGAAGAAATTTTCTTTCGTCACCCGCGTTCCGGAACGATAGACCGCCTTGAAAAAGGTGTTGTGATACAGATGTAGGCCGTTCGTAGAGTGCGGACGGTCCACCAAAGCAGGTCCGCCGCACGGACTTGTCGAACGGCTTAGGAGATCTTGCCCGGAGGGTAGTGAGGTCTCCGGCCCATGCTGAAAAAAGCATCGTTCCCGAACGAGTCCCTACCCTCAGGTTCAGTTCAAGGAGAGTGAAATGAAGAAAGCACCGGCGAAGAAGAAAGTGGCGAAGAAGAAAGTAGCCAAGAAGGTCGTGAAGAAGGCCGTCAAGAAGGTGGTCAAGAAGGCCGCCCCGAAGAAGAAAGTGGCCAAGAAGGTCGTGAAGAAGGCCGTGAAGAAGGTCGTCAAGAAAGTGGCGAAGAAGAAAGTGGCCAAGAAGGTCGCGAAGAAGGCCGTGAAGAAGGTCGTCAAGAAAGTGGCGAAGAAGAAAGTAGCCAAGAAGAAAGTGGCCAAGAAAGCCGTCAAGAAGGCTGCTCCGAAGAGAAAACCGGCCAAGAAGAAAGTCGCGAAGAAGGCCGTTCCCGCAGCGATGTAATTTGTTCATCGCTGTCCGTTCTCGGCATATGTTTGGCCGGCCCGTGTTTTTCGCGTGGCCGGCTTTTGTTTTTGAGGATTTCTTCTATCTTTCTTAATCGCCGAGCCGGATAAACACTAGCCAACACCCTCCTGGGTGTTGGTTGCTGACCCGGCCGGAATCTTTCCCCTATCTCCCCCTTTTTAGTGGGGGGACACAAGGGGGGAGTGTGTTTTTCGGGCAAGACGGGCACGACATGTCGTGCCCCTACAAAAATCAATAATCCGCCGAGCGGTGGTCGCTGACCCCGTCCGCCTTTGGTCCGTCTTTGACGAGATCTCGCCTTAAGCGGACGAGATCTCGCTTCGCGGACCGGAATCTTTTCTTCTTTCAGCGTTTCAGATTTCAGCTTTCCGCTTTATTTTATGTCCTGCTCGAGTACGATCCATTGAAAGGGGACCATCATGCTGCGCATCGCGTACTTGGCCATCGCACTTTCCGCCGCTTTTCTGTTCATTTCCTGTGAGGAAGACCCGCCCAAAGTTCCGGATATTCCGATGGAGAGCATCCGCGCGGCGGTGACCCTTCCCGAGGGCGGCTTGGTTCTGGCGGGCGTGCGAATCATGAGAAGAACGTCCGAATCCTGGACGTTGGATGACGCATCGATTGCTCCGCCCACCGATCATCTGTATGTAGTGCGCGTAAACGATGCCGGAGAGATTCTGTGGGAACATGACGCCCTGATTCTCGACAGTTCCGCATCCGCATATTACCCGTTGTCGTCCTTGGATCGCATGACGGCTACGATATCTGCAGGCGACGAGATTGCGATTGCCGGCTGCGGCTATGATGGGATGTTTGTGGTTCGCACGGACACATCCGGCACATTACGCAGCATGCGTATTATCGAAAGCAATCAGGTCTACACAACATGGACTTTAGCACCCACGCCCTATGGTGGATTCCTTTTCGCGGTGGCGAATGTAAATACTCCTGACAGGCTGACGATAGTCCGCACGAATTCCGAAGACCAGATCGCGTTTTATCAGTCCTATAATATGATAGATGTCTGGTCTTCTCCGCTGGCCGTTATCCAGACATCCGATAATTTCATCTTTATTCTCTCGAGAACCGCGTGTCTGAAACTATCCGCCGCCGGCGATTCGCTTTGGACGGCTCCGGTTTCACTGACCGGAGTCCGCAATTTTACCAACGCTGTCCCCGAACCGGACGGCGGATTTAGTGTCGCCTGTACCTATGCGAATGTCGGCTGGTTCGGCACGATGGCGCTCGTGCGATTCAACGCCGTTGGTGAGCGGTTATGGCTGAAGGACTACCCACAGGAGTCCGATCAACAGGCGGGCAGCTTGGCAAGAACTCTATCCGGCGGCTATACCATCGCAGGGGCAACCGGCATCGCCAATTACGTGGATCAATTCTGTCTGCTCTTTGCCGATATTAACGGCATCCAGACCGTATACCATACCTATCCCGTCGGCTACAGCGCGGAGGTTTACACTCTTTGCTCCACGATGGACGGCGGATTTCTTCTGGGCGGACAGGCGGACAACGGAGAGGGAAATGTCAACGCCGCCATCGTGCGCACGACCTCGCAAGGCAACAAGCTCTGGAGCCGAATCTTCGGACTGTGATCGTCTCGCGGCGGCAGGCGTCTGGTGGCTTCGCCTGCCCCGTCGGCAAATTTTCCGGAAATGTACGCTCTCTTTCTAATTTCTCATTTCTCATTTTTTCCATGCCTCGCTTTCAAGGGAGAGAATCATGAAGATTTTTGTCATTATTGCACTGCTATTGGTCACCATCCTCTTTTCGGCCCTTCCCGCTCAGGCCGAAGGCAAACCGGTCCAGCTTTCCCTGTTCAGTCCCGTTCAGCTTTTCGCTCCCGAAAAATCCATCGCAGGGCTGCGGCTGAGCCTCCTCTACGGTAAAAATGTCAACATGACCGGACTCGATTGGGGCCTTGTCCCGCACACGACGGGCAACTTCACGGGTTTGGAAGTCGCGGCCGTGGGCCTTGTCAAGGGCAACGCTACCGGAATCCAATATGGTTTCGGGAACGTCGCGGGCAGCCTGACCGGATTACAGTGGGGCTTCGCCAATGTTTCGGGAGCCGTTGAAGGCGTGCAGCTCGGCGGCATTAACGTTACCGGAAACATGACCGGACTACAATGGAGCGCCATCAACATCTCGGGGGAGACCGATGGCGTACAATTCGGCTGGTTGAATATCACCGGAAACATGAATATAGTGCAGTTCGGCTTTGGGAATATTTCGGGCACGGCCGAAGGTCTGCAGTTCGGTTTGGTGAACGTCACCGGCAGAATGCACGGTCTGCAAATCGGCCTGATCAATGTTATCGAGAAAGGCGGCTGGTTCCCGGTTCTGCCGATCGTCAACGGCAGCCGCTGATTCCACCGCCGAGGAGGGTCATCAGATCCTCCCGGAATCTTCAAGACGGGGCGCAACGCCTTGCGCCCCTACACAAAACGCATTATCTTTTCCGCTTTCAGCGTTTCAGATTTCAGGTTTTTCTTCCCATGCCCAAACCACCTCTCGCTCAACACAATAAAATCTTCATCGGCCTGGCCGTGGGGATCGTGCTCGGACTCGTTGCCAATGCGCTCTTCTCCGATTATCCCGAGCTGGATTGGCTTCTGCGCAATGTGATCTCGCCCTTGGGTCAGGTCTTTCTGCGCATTATTTTTATGGCCGTCATTCCGCTCATCTTTTCCGCTCTCGCTTTAGGTGTGGCGGAATTAGGGGACATCCGCCAGCTCGGAAGAATCGGCGGGAAGACTCTGGCCTTCACGCTGGTGCTCACGTCCATCTCCGTGCTCATCGGCATGACCCTCGTGAACGTCGTCAAGCCGGGAGAGGGTTTAACCGACAGCCAGCGGCAGGCTCTGATGAGCACGATCAGCACCTCCGGAGCGCAAGCCACCGTTCAGAAAGCCGCCGAAGCCAAATCCGTTGTGCAGACACTGCTGGAAATTATTCCCAAGAATCCGCTGGCTGATGCCGTGGGGGCCTTCGATGAAAACTATCGCGGCGGCGGGATTCTGGCGATCATGTTTTTCTCCCTGTTCGTGGGTCTGGCTTTGACTTTGGCCCGCAGTGAACGCACCGAGGTGTTCGAAAAATGGCTGCAAGGGCTGTATGATGTGGTCATGAAAATCATCAGCATGGCCATGAAGCTTGCACCCTACGGTGTGGCCTGTCTGGTGTTCACGGTTACGGCACGGCTCGGGCTGGACATGGTGGCTATGCTCGGAAAATTCGTTTTGGTGGTGATGGGCGGTCTGCTCATTCACCTATTGATCGTCTATTCCGCCGTTTTGAAATATGCAGTGGGGGTCAGTCCGTGGAAGTTTTTCAAGCGGCTGGAAGAGGTGATTATCACGGCCTTTTCCACGAGTTCCAGCAATGTGACCCTGCCCACCGCCCTGCGCGTGACCGAGGAAAAGCTGCACGTACCGGGCCGAATCTCCCGCTTTGTGCTCACGCTCGGCTCCACCGCCAATCAAAACGGCACGGCTCTCTATGAAGGAGTGACCGTGCTCTTTCTCGCGCAATTTTTCGGTGCAAACCTTTCCTTTGCACAGCAAGCGACAGTCGTTTTGGCCGCGGTGCTGGCGGGAATCGGCACGGCGGGAGTGCCCGGCGGCTCGCTGCCCGTGATCGTTCTGGTTCTGCAATCCGTCGGTGTGCCCGGTGAATCCATCGCCGTGATTTTTGGCGTGGACCGCATTCTCGACATGTCCCGCACAGTACTCAACGTCACTGGCGATATCACCGCCGCCATGTGGGTCGCCAAGTCTGAAGGCTGCGAACTGAAACTGGAGTAAATTTTTTGGAGATCGTTTTACAGTTAAACGCCACCGCAATAGAATTCCTAACTGGCATGATCACTGGTGACAACGGTTACGGATGGCGTCGTTCTGGTCCCGATTTGGTTGCATTGTTTAATAATTTTGGCTTTGCTGATAGTTACGGGCAAGGATTTCCAAGCCGCAACAGCTTTTGTCGCGAGAGACTGAATGAATGCAATGGTACTAATAAGCTAAGTCAGGTGATTTGCGAAATACTGAATCCAATACATTTTATTGGTCGCGAGGAATTTCACAAATCTGCAATAGATAAACTTAACAAATACTTAGAATTCGATGATTATAAAGTTGAGTTGAGAGGCAAATCGTGTATCGTGCTCAGATTGCATCCGACCGATGTCACAGCCGCGAATATCGACAAATTGAGTGATGAGTTTGTACAGGAACAGATCCATAAATGCGAAGAAAAACTAGGCATTGGTGACTCCGACGGTGCAATTACTAATGCTCGATCATTAATTGAGGGTGTTCTTAATTGCATTCATTATGAAATTCTGGGTGTAGTGCTTGACAAATCGGGTGATCTGCAAAAAGATTATAAAAAAGTGCGTGACCTGCTTAACATGTCTCCTGAAAAGTATTCAGACGAAGCAATAAGGCAGGTACTAAACGGTTTTCAATCAATAGTTAGCGGAATTGATAGTTTGAGTAATCAAATGGGTGACCGCCATAGAAGAAGAGTCAAGCCGGATATTCGACACGCACGACTCGTCACCAATGCGGCCAAGACTATAATCAGTTTTCTAATCGAGACGTATCATTTTCAATGTCGTCAGAAATGAGACGATCGTAGCCAAGTCCGAAGGCGTTGAAATGAAACTGGAGTGAATGTGATGTCTTCCGAACCGCGTCGCGCCACAAAAATTATTGCCACCGTCGGCCCGGCCTCGCTAACCGAGGACAAGCTGCTGAAATTGATGGAAGCGGGAGTGGACATGTTCCGCTTCAACTTCGCGCACGGCACGCGCGAGGAACACGCGCAGCGCATCGGTCTGGTCAAGCAATTGGCCGAGCGCGCAGGCAAGCCGGTGGGCACACTGGCCGACATTTCCGGCCCGAAAATCCGGCTGGGAAAAATTCCTGAAGACACTTTCGAATTAAAGGAAGGCGAAACGGTCACGTTCGCAAGTCCCGGAGCCGCCGAACCGGGGCTGCCCGTGCAGCTTAAAGATTTCGACCAGTACATTCAGCCCGGAGACTCTATCTATATTGCGGATGGCACGCGCCGTTTAACCGCAACCGCTTGCCGCAGCGGAATCGTAACCGCCACGGTGGACGTCGGCGGCCCGGTGGTGAGTTTCAAAGGAATCAATCTGCCCTTCCTTCGCAAGCCTTTGCCCGCCGTCTGCGATAAAGACATGGCCGACATCGAATGCGCGATTGACGCGGGAATTGACTGGATCGGTTTGAGTTTTGTGGGAGGCGCGGAAGACGTCGAACCGGTGCGGGAACTCATGCAGAAAAAAGGTGCGCGGCGGCGCGTCCTGGCGAAACTCGAGCGGCGTCAGGCGCTCGACCATCTGGATGAAATCGTCGTCGCTTTCGACGGCGTGATGGTCGCGCGCGGCGATTTGGGAATTGAAGTGGAATTCGAAAAAGTTCCGTTCATTCAAGAGCAGATTCTCAAAGCGGCGCGCAGCCGCGGCAAGCCCGTCATTGTGGCCACCCAGATTTTATTATCCATGATTCACAATCCGCGCCCCACGCGCGCGGAAGTCACGGACATCGCGCATGCCGTTACCAGCGGAGCGGATGCCTTAATGCTCTCGGAAGAAACCGCTATCGGCGAGTTCGCGCCGGAAGCCGTGAACACGATTGCCCGCGTGGCGGTCGTTGCGGAAAGCATGAATCCGCCGGAATTGCAGCAGCTTCACAGCGTGCACAAAGAAGAAACCGCGCTCGCGCATACGGCGGCGGTGCTCGCGAAAAACCTTGGAGCCTCGGTAATTCTCTGCCCCACGCGCAGCGGCAATGCCGCTCGCGGAGTGGCCCGTTTTCGCCCGCAACAGCCGATCGTGGTTGTTTCCGATCAGAATGAAGTGGTCGGCGGACTCACGCTCTATCGCGGAGTCTATCCCGTGCATGCGGAACTCACCGACAATCTCGATGCGCGCGTGAAAATGGCTTTGCAGCTTGCGACTCGCTTGGGCTACGCGGGTCCCGGAGATCGCGTGGTCATCGTGGGCGGAGTTCCCGCCGGCTCCGGCCGCACGAATCTGCTGCTGACTCATACGATTCCGGGAAATTAACAAGAATGCGTTCGAATCACAAATATCTTCCGTTTTATTCGCGCGAAATGGCCGTGGCGGGCTTTCTTGCTTTCGCGGCCTTCCTGCTTCATTTGGCGTTCAACGGACGCTACGGATATTTTATTGACGAATACTATTATATGGCCTGCACCGAGCATCCGGCTTTGGGCTATGTAGATCAACCGCCGTTGTCCATTGCGATTCTGGCTTTCTGGCGCGGCTTGTTCGGTGATTCGCTTTTCGCGCTGCGTTTTTTACCGGCGGTCGCAGGAGCTTTCACCGTCTATCTCGCGGGGCTTTTAGTACGGGAATTCAAAGGCGGACGATTCGCGCAAGCTGTGGCGTGCATCGCAGTCATCATCAATCCGCTCTTTTTGTATTTTCGCAATTACTATTCGATGAACGTCTACGATGTCTTGTTCTGGACGCTGGCGGCGTTTCTTGTGGTGCGCATCATCCGGAACGAGCGGCCGAAATCATGGATTGTGCTGGGCGTTGTTTTAGGATTAGGACTGCTCAATAAAATTGACGTACTCTGGCTCGGTGCGGGAATTTTTCTCGGACTTCTTTTTACACAACAGCGTAAATCCCTGCTCACCCCCTGGCCGTACATCGCCGCGGCCATCGCCTTACTCCTCTTTCTGCCTCATATCATCTGGCAAATCCAAAACGGCTGGCCTACGCTGGAGTTTATTCATAACGCGCGGGCTTTCAAATATCAGGGCATTTCGCGGCTCGATTTTTTACTCTCGCTCGCGTTGGAGTTCCATCCGCTTGTCCTTCCCGTCTGGATTGCCGGATTGGTTTCGCTTTTTTCCGGAAGCTTGAAGCGCTTTCGGCTGATCGGCATCATTTGGCTGACCGCATTTGCAATTCTTTTTATCAGCGGCAGGAGCAAAGCGGAATACCTTAGTCCGGCTCTCCCTATGATTCTGGCCGCCGGCGGAATCGCGTTCGAAAATTTCGCGCTCCGCAAGCGCTGGCGTGTATTCAAACCGGCGATCATCATACTGCTGATCACCGGCGGCGCGATCACCGCTCCGCTGACGCTGCCGGTTCTGCCGGTGGAATCCCTCATCGTATATATGCGTACGCTGGGAATGCAGCCGCCATCCGCGGAGAGTAAAGAACTCGCCGAACTGCCGCAGCATTTTGCCGATCAATTCGGATTTGAAAATATGGCGGAAACGACGGCGCGTGTCTATCACCTGCTTCCCCGCGTTGATCGCGGCGACTGCGTGATTATCGCATCGCACTACGGTTTTGCGGCGGCCATTGATTTCTACCGCGCGACGCTCGACATGCCGAAGGCCGTTTGCAGCCACAATAGTTATTGGATGTGGGGGCCGGGCGATAAACCGGGGAAAGTGGCCGTGGCCGTGGGCTTGTCTGAAAAAACCATGCGCCGCTTTTATCAATCCGTTACGGCGATGGACACCGTTTGCAGCCGATTTGCCATGCCATACGAGAACAATGTGCCGGTGTTTGTCTGCCGTGAACCGCTGAGCACGCTGCAAGCGGTCTGGCCAACGGTAAAGAATTTCGAATGAGTGATCCGCTTTCAGATTTCAGCTTTCCGCTTTTTTTCAGCATCCACATTGAGCCCTACGTATCAAATAATCTACCGCACTGTCCGCAAGATTCCGCGCGGTAAAGTAGCCACTTACGGACAAATCGCGCGGCTGGCCGGTTTTCCCGGTCAAGCCCGTTTGGTTGGCTATGCACTGAACGCTCTTCGAGAAGATAATCACACGCGTGTGCCGTGGTGGCGCGTGATTAATGCGAAGGGTATGATCTCGCTTGGGGAGTTCACCGGAGCCGATTTGCAACGCGAGCTACTCGAAAACGAAGGCGTGGTCTTCGGTCCGCGCGGCAAAGTGAATTTGGAAAAGCACTGCTGGGGTAGGTGAATTGCTCATAATTATAGTGAATGCTAAACCAGTTTGTTGAATCCAACTTGGAGGACTATTTCTAATGAACATGACATTCAAGGAGAAGGTTCAAATGGTATCAGCGCATTATTTTGAACCATACTCCATTGAGAAAATGTTGAACAGTATCCCTTTTTATGTACGTTCAGCAAAGCTCTTTTTTATGCAAGTAGCACCTGCGGGTGACTCGCTTAAACTCGAGATAGGAGCCCAAGTGCGCGGACTCCTTATCGACATTACTTACGATGGCAAGGAGATAGTCCAAACAGTACTGCCATTATTGAGTATCACAAAGATTCAATTCCGGCATACCGAAAATTCAGCCATACTGACAGTGGCTTCGGACGAAAAGGGTGGGGTGGTCTACCGTGCTTCTGGTGAGATTGGGTGCAAAGAACTTCTCACATATTATAGAGGCATTCTAAGCTCCTACCCTAGAGGAGATAGTCATGTTAATTGAAGAGTGGCAAATCACTTTAGCGGCCGCGTCGACAATCTTGTGGGGCGTGTACGTATTCTTTACTATACGCACCTTTAAAGAAATTAAGGCACAAACAGATCTTCAGCGCGAGGCATTGCTTGTTGTTCAGGTTCCGCAAGACACTCAATCCGAATGCTATATAGACAAAGAGCATTCTTCTTTTAAAGCTTTAAGGGAGAAGTGGCGAGGAATCGTTAGGGACAATGTCCCCAATGTAGCAACTCCCGAAAACATAGTATTTCTAAGACTGACTAATCGGGGAAAGTGCGATATTCTGAGTTGTTGTATCACAATCGAGGCCGTTGTAGATCCTTTGACGTATCTATCAACAACAAGAAACATTGAAGGCGAGTCGTTGAAGTGGGAAGTCCCTATTGACACAGGTAGTACGATGCTTCCCGAGGACTTCACACAAGATATCATTATCGCGCGGGCTGGAGTGTTTCCTAAGATTGCATTCAAATGGAATATCGAATACACCGATATCAGAGGGAAGACTTACAGTCGCTTTGTTGGAAAAAGTACAACTGAAGTATCGAACCACATGTTAAATCCTCGAGAAATTCCTGTAAATCAATGACACATTTTGTGTGAAATATAATACAAGGCGAACTATTTAGTTCGCCCCGTAGGTAATTACATTTCAGTCAGTCATTATCACAATGACACATTCATCACACTTTCAGCTTCAATCTACAAAAAAACACTCTAACTTTACGTTATCCATAAAAATAAAACGTCTGGAAGCTTCTGCTTTATAACGCCTTCAGCACATATCCCAACACCGCCGCGATGCCGCTCATAAAAAGGCCGGTCATGAGGCCGATCATCCAGCGGCGGAAAGATTCGAGCGCGGCAATCCGCTCGTGATGGGCGGCGGTGGAAGATTCCACTAATTGCACGAGCCGCGAAAGTTCGGTTCGCAAGCCGGAAATCTGTTCGGTTAAATCGGCCACGCGCGCTTCCACGCGGCCCAGGGAACGATCTGTATTATCGGTCATGTTTCATCCTTTTTCTCAGATTCCGACCGGGTTGCGGAAGATCCTTCACTTCGTTCAGGACAGGCTCTTAACCCGGCTCGGCGATGAATGAATCGCACTGCCGTGCGCGGCTACGAAGCTATTCGGTTTTCAGCTTTCCGTTTTCAGATTTCTTCGTTTCTGCCTCATCCTTCATCCTTTATCCTTCATCCTTTCCCGATATCGCTTCGTACGTTCGCCCGCCGATCCGCACGCTGATGGTCTTGCGGCCCTTGATGGTTCGTTTGAGATCGGCCATCTCCGCCAAAATTCCCGTCCCCGGTTCCGCTCCCCGATAGACAAAACTTCCTTCCAGCACGCGATCAATTCCGTCGTAATAATAGTGGCAGAGCTTGAGTCCGTAGTGCGCGCCAGGTTCGTGTTCGCATTCGCGGATATCTTTTCCGCAAATCGAACAGGACGGTTTGTCGAACGAGAAGGCAATCGAGGCTTCGGCGATAATGCCCGCATCTAAGAGCACGCGGAAATCCTCGGCTGAGGAATGCGCTTTCGGCCAGTAGAACTTCGGAACGATATAATGATGGCCTTCGTGTTCCTCGACGCTGCCGCCGAAAAAACGGGCCACGGGAATACTGAGCCGGTTGTGGCCGATCAATGCGGGTGCGCCGTGCGTGAGATCGAGCACCTTCGGCAGATCGTGCCGGCGGAAACATCCGTATTGACTGTCTACAGCATCTCCCGCCAAGCGGCAGCGGCGGATGTGAATATCGTCGGCGGTCAGCGGCAGAAGCGGTGGATTGGAAAGGGCGTTGATCTGTTCCATATCGGAAGCGGGCGCGGCTTCGCGCACGGCCATCACCGGCCCAGATAGTCTTTGTAAGAGCATTGTTGAATCCTTTTTATTTTTTCGCCGCGAGGGGTGTCCCTACCTCGCGCGTGCTCAGGTTTCGCCTTATAGTCCACATTCGGGTTCCGGGCAGATCAGGGGATCTGCCTCGGCGGATTAAGAAACACAGCAAGCTGTGTCACTACGAGTTGGTTTCGGTGTTCATCGTTCATCATTTCTTTTCATCCTTACTCTTTAAACGCCGCCGGATAGCCGAGTTCGCGCGCGCCGTCGTCCTTCGAGATGTAGCCCGCGCGAACTTTTTTATCCACCGTATCGAACTCCACGGAGCGGGCCTGCATGCGCGAGAGCAGAAACGGATCCTGATTCGGCGCGAAGACGTGCTGGCTGGTAACGGTCATGCCTTTCATGCGCAGTTCCGTGTTGCGCACCCAGTTGCCCAGCGACGCTCCTAAGTTCTGCACGCTGTCCACGATCTGCATGAGCATGTTGAACTGAGCTTCCACCCAGTTCTTGGTCGTGCCGTGCGAACGTCCCAACACCCACGGGAAAAGCCTGAGTCCGGTGATCACGTCTTCGATTACTTGTTCGCGATTCAGCCGCCATGTGAAGTTGCGGTTCATGTCGCCGCCGATCAGCGTAACTTCCACGTCGTTCCACGTGAACAGATTATCGTCGGCATCCAGCCGCGAAAATTGCGACACCGTATCATCGAAGTAGCGGTTGATGCGCGCCTGATATTCTTTTTCGTTTTCGTGCGCGAAGGCTTTCGGCGGCGTGACACGGATTTGCAGGCGGGGCGTGCCCGCGTTGCGCGCGCTGCGAGCCATGTCCGAGAGCATGGCTTCCTGAATCTGCGCGACAAACGGAATGGAGGCCATCGGTTCGATGCCGCCGGGATTCGTGATGTCCGCGCCGAGCGTGGCGAAGAAAAACCGTTCGGGAGTGAGATAAATCCGCTTCTCCGGCTTGCCCGGCGCGCGGAATTCATCGGCGGGATCGAGAATGTAAGCCCGCCAGCGGCCATCGCGTTCCCACTGAATCAGATCGGGATCCATCGTGCGGAAATAGTCAATGCCCGTGCCGTCGGCCAGCGGCACGATTTCACCTGCAAAGCTGCCGGTCGTAAACAGTTCGAGGAAGAATTGCTCGGTCAGATGCTTCAAGCCGTCGCGGCGGATGAGTGGATTTTCCAAAAGGCGGGTTTCGAGGTCGCGCAGAATTTTTACCGCCTGATTTTTCTCCGCCTCGCTGCCTTTCAGGTTGTAGCTCTGCTGCGTCGCGCATAAATGCACCCACGACCAAATCGCGGCGGAAATGATCGGCACATGATCGCGCAGATAGCGGTAGAATTCCGCGCGGTTGGTGCCCATCCATACGAAGTCCTGTCCGTCGAGCGTGGTTGTGAAGAGATTACCGGAAACAGTTTGCCGGCGCGTTTCACGCGCGCCGCCGCCCGCTCCGGTTACGGATGAACCCGCCGACCGTTTCGCCACCACGCGCGGCGGAATTAAAGGACGTTGACGAGAATGCTTTGAGAAGGGAAACATTTTATGCCTCGATGAATGAGTAATATGAGTTGACTCGAAAACAATTTGAATAAAAAACGAGAGCCCGATCAACGGGCTCTCGTAGTATTCTGTTAAATCTGTAAAGACTCTACTTTTTCTTTTCCTTCTTCACACCTTGCTTGATTAGGTGTTCGTCAACCTTCTTTGGGTTAACTCGCATGAATCTTGATAACGCTTCTTCCGGAGATAATGGTTGAAGTACTGCTGGCGTTAAGCAGCCATTCTTCTCGTGTACCTCTTTAGTCATGTCACGTTTGTTTCTGCTGATAATTCATGTGAAGACTCATTATTATCAGCATGGCGTCGCGTTGTAGAAACCTGTTCAAATTCCAATATGCCCTCGTCCATCATTCGATACATGTTAATCGGATCAAGAAGAATGGGCGCAGTCTGCGTGCGGCATGTAATATTATAGATCAATTCTCTCACAAATGAAAATAAAGCTATCGGGCCATTCTTCACAAGAAACTCATCAAATGGAACAGTAGTTTCTTCGGCTATCTTTCTATAAATAGCGACGAATCTTGCATCAAGCTTGTGCCCATTTGGAACATCTTTGGGTCGCTCACAAAAGACTGATAGTCTTATGGCTCCAATTGATTCCACGATCCGCCACTGGACATTCATTTTTACATGCGTGTCTGGCAAGATCGGCTTTTGGGGGTCGGTTATTTCAAGTTCATAATTCAGTTTGTCAATACTGATATTTACGAACTCTATCCCCGTATTACCCAAACCAATGATACTCATGCGGCCAATATATAGGTGTCGGGTTGTGACCGATTGTTCGCGGGGTATACCGCGTTGTCCCATGTGCAAAAACCAGAATCTGGCTTGATGAATTGTGGGATTGGTAGCCTTTGCAGCCGAAGTGCGAGCAGATGATTCAAACGGATATCAGATACCACACAATCATCTTTTATAAAGCCTAATTCCAGTTGATCGGAATTCCATTCTGCACCAGCAATGATAGCCTTAAAACCGAAACTCTTTTCAAGAAATTTCTTGATGTTCTTCAGAGTTGAGAACACGCTGCGATTAATGCTGAGATGCTCCATTTGATCCCCGTTACGAACGGGTAGGGGAGAACCCCTATCGAGCATTATGTCAACGGCCTCAATAAAACGCGGATTGCTGTCTTCCGAAACAACAACTCGCCCATCCGCCCAGCAGATAGCACCAAGCGGAGTTCCTGTCCGTGAATGAACCTTTATAATGAACCGTGCCATGATCGTTGGTCTCAGGTTAGCACCTTATAAATCTCAAACTGCCTATTTTGCTGACAGAAATATTCCCAAAAGTCATCGGGAAAGTCTCTGATCGAATTAATTTGTGTTGAATCTACATTCCCTTGCGCCCAATCAATTTCGTATGCGAGCTTCAATAACAATAAATGGTCAGGAAATGCCTCATATCCATAATGGGTCTTCGGCCAGACCTTCGGGCCATCCAATGCGGCCACAGCTTGAATCTCGGCGGCATCCCATTTTCTGAATATCTGTTGTTCTTCTCTTTCAATGATCGTTGATGCAATCCCGCGCTTACGAAATTCTGGATTCACAAGCATCAGATTTCGATAAGCAACCCTACCGCACGTTCCCGCATGGCTCACTAATCGACGAGAATACAATAACGACCTTGTACATTGCACGCACCACTTGGATTCGTCGGCATTTTGAACAACAGCAGTGTATTCACGATCCTTGTAAGATGTGCGAAGCTCGGAATCTGGTGCCCTAAAACTAATTGTACGATTGTCAAGTTGAGTATCCCCGCTCTGCAACGCATCAACTACATACGTCGCTTCAAAATCATCCTCAACGAGGCCATCGCGGAGCAAAAAACGTGAAAATCCCACAACCATTTTGTTTAGACACCCCGTGAGTAAACTTTGATAAGTTATTAGAGTTTCTTGCCTTGAGCGTTTGTAAAGTACGACATTTATTTACTTTTGTCAAGTAAAAAGCGACATAGGATAAAATAGACGTACATATCTTGTTGCAAAGAATGATCCATTTGGGGGCAAGGGGAGCCCGTCCGCCTTGCCCCAACTCGCGCATTGTCAAAGAACCATGAATTTTCATTCATTTCGCGGAGAATCAGATATTGATGCTTGACTCTCTGGAAGTTTCACAAGTACATTGTGATCCCCCAAGTAACTTCAGGAGACCAACTATCCGAAAGATTTAAATACCGAGTGCCTCTGGAGAGAAACCGCCGCAAAGGCTTTCGTCTGGCGAAGCCGCGAGGATTCGCCTTTTTATCTGCGCATTCCCACTGAACGCGGGGAAAAATCCATGTCCTCGCTGGCCGAATCCAGATTGACGAAGAAATGGCGCAACGCATCGAGCGAGCTATTTAATATTGTAGTTTAACCACACATTTTCGGTTCGATGTTGCCTTGAATTTCCGGATCCCTGCTTGTTATTAATGCAACATCTATGTGGCCAGCTCACCTTCCGCCATCCCTTCTGCAACATAATTCGATAAATTGGATTTTCGTAGCCGCACAGAATCACTTTGCTCTTGCACATAGATAGAAAACATAAAAGATCGATATGATCCCCTTCTGTCATTTCATGATCATAACATCCGCCCCTTCGGGTGATTGGCATATATGGTGGATCAAGGAATAGCACAGTTTCTTTACTGTCATATTTCAGACATAATTTCCGCCAGTCTTGACACTCCACGACAACTTTACTGAATCGATTGCAGGCCTGCTCCAATAAAGCTGCAGACGTATGAAAGCGATGTACACACGACGCTATTCCTTGCGTTGATCCGTGAATAGATACTCCCCAACTTTTCCCGAACTGTGAACCGAAGCTCATTCTCATGATACAGAACCAGCGGTATGCTCGTTCTACATCACTTAACTTTCGACTCTGGGTCAAACAGAAGTTTCTGAACTCTGTTCGACTATAGGGTGTTATGCTAAGCTTCTTTTTCAACAACGCTGATTTTTTTGGGCTTCGTAATACACGAAAGAAGTTCACAAGGCCTTCATCAATGTCATTATAGACTTCAACTGCGGATGGGCGCTTGTGAAATAGCAGGCTCGCTCCACCCCCATAAACTTCAACATATGTGTTATGCTGTGGCAGGAGGGCATCAAGTCGTGATGCAAGCCTGCTTTTACCACCAAGCCATACAACAGGAGATCGCATGATTACACCGATAAAAATGGTAAGTCCGTTTTTGATTGTGTATTCAGTGCCTATGATGTCTTATCCCTATCTCCGCATTCCCGCCAGACGCGGGGCGAAGTCCATGTCCTCGCTCGCGGAATCGAGATTGACGAAAAAGTAGCGCAGAGCATCGAGGGAGTGATCGCACAATCCGTCCTTCAACGGTTCATCGCGGTCGGCAGCCCAGCGATAGCGCGATAAATCCGCAATCAAGTTTTTGCAGCGCGGCGAAATGCGCAAAGAAACTTTGCCGGCGGCATCGCATAAAGCGGATTTCACGCGCTCCACACCCGGCGCGATGTGACTCGCGCGATAGCGAAGCTTTAACCCGCCGCGACGCAAAACATCCACCGGAGAAATTCCCGCATCCGGCACGGCCGCACCCGCCGGATCACATGCCGTCCACTTCACATTGGACTCGCGGATCCCGTGCCTCAAATCCGTGCTGACAATGGATAGCAGCATTTCGCCGGTCGTGCGATCCTCGCCCGCCCACTCATCGAAAACCACCACATCTCCTTCGGGAGAGACCTGCAGCCACAGCACAAACGGATGGTGGTAGCCGAAATCCACAGCCCGGAAAATCTCCCAATCGCGGTTGACTTGCCAATCCTCTTTTAGAACGTGCACAGCGGGATCGAACTCGCTATAGACCAGATCATCCTGCGATTCGAAAGAGATTTCGTATTCCTGCCGCCAGCGATTTTCGGACAATCCCGCTGCCGCAATCTTTTTCCAATCCTCCGTCGTGCGTTCCGGATGCTGGGTGTAGTGAATGCGGTGAACGCAAAACAGGGATGAGGGCGGAGGGATGAGGGATGAGTCCGGAGATTTAATCGCCCCCCCTATCCCCCCCGCGAGCGGAGGGGAATTGGTTTGCACAAATCGCGCAAATAAATTGTTCGCACCATTGGAGGAGCTGACACCCACGAAGCAGCCGCCGCTGTCGAGCGCGGGTTTCAACGCCGCCCAGATGTCTTCATCGTACGGTGTGAAAGCCATTTCATCCCAAAAGACTCCGCTGGGGCAATACATGCGCGGGCCGTTTGCTGAAGCGGGCAGGCTCAAAATGCGCGAACCGAGCGGACCAAAGGCAATCTCTTCGCGCGAAGCGATGGAAAGTTTGGGCTGCATGAATTCGGGCAAATGCTCGATCAAAAACCGGGTGCGCTCCAAGAGTTCCTGCGCACAGCGTTCGTTGCGCGAAAGAAAAAGATACACACCCGGCCCCTTGAACAACGCTCGCCACAAAAAGAGCGCGGTCATCGTCCACGTGACCATCATCTGCCGCGATTTCGGGACAAGCAGAAACCGTTCGCGCTCTGCCGCCTGCGTGAGTTCGCGCAGAAATTCATACTGCGGAAACGCCCGCACGCCGCAAGCGGGATCCTGCGTGTAAATGTGTTCGCAGAAAAAAGTCCACGGGTCGGACGCGGCGCGAATCAGAGTTATAAAGTCGGCGGATTGCATGAGACGATTACCAACGGCAAATATTAAACGGTCTGCGTTTCGGGAACGGCGGATTCCTGTTTGGCGGACAATAATTTCAAAGCTTCTTCCACCGTCAAGCCCGCAGGCTCGCCGGAATTGCGCTTCAACCGATAGTCCAGATATAATTTGGCCGCACTTAAATCGCCGTTTACCGCTAATTCATACAGCTTGTCGAGCAAGTTCTCGACGGCGGCCTCCTTGTCCACGGGCGGCAGAGCGGGGAAAAGCGGAAGCGAGGTCTGTGTGGTCAACTTAGATTTGGATTTTTTTTCACTCATGAGAGCTTTTCTCCGGAGCGTGCATCAGATAGGGATCGAGAAACGGCTGCAAGATTCGCCAGCCGCGAGATTCATGTAGATCAGACAGACTTTGCCATTCGCGAGCGCGGGCGGCCGCTTCGGTGGATGCGCGCGTGGCCAAAACTTCCGCCGCCATGTCACGCGCGATCACGGCCAGCGCGAGATGGGTGGCCCCGGTCTGCAAGCCTTGATCGGTGGAGCCGCTCGTGAATCCCGAAGCAAGGGCGCGCACAATGCGATCCTGCACTTCAGTGATCGCCTGCAGAATGAGTTCATCGCTCGCGCCGCCCGCCGTGACGGTGTAGTCCACAAAAACGCAAGCTCCGTCGGGAATCGCACTGCTTTCCTTGCGGTGAATTTTTCCCGCCGCGAGGTCCAGCAGGTAATCGGTATCGTTCGAAAACGGCG
This sequence comes from Candidatus Zhuqueibacterota bacterium, assembly GCA_003818605.1. Lineage (GTDB taxonomy): Bacteria > Electryoneota > RPQS01 > RPQS01 > RPQS01 > RPQS01. The sequence continues at coordinate 24,293 of RPQS01000042.1, forward strand.
TGTAGTAATGATAATGTACGTACACCGGCTGCTGGTCGGGAATGGCTCCGCCCGAAACGCGGCGGATGCGGCCCGCTTTGTGATCCACCTTGAAGTCCACTTCCGCCATGTAGCAATGGGAAAGCGCATCACTGAGAGTGACGACGGCATCGTTGCGAACGACGTGATTGTGATTCAAGCCGGACCAATCATAGCCCGACAAGATGATCGGGCCTTCGCGGGTGGGAGATAAAGCGGTAACCCATTTGACAACGGCGGAATCTTCCGCCAGATTGTGATGCGGCAGCTCGACGTCATCCGTGCCGATTAGAGTAACCGGACAATCCTCGATTTCGAGCGCGGGAAAGCCGCTGCCCAAGAGATGCGTCTTGACGATGGAAAGAGTTGTGAAAGGCATGGGAAAACCAAAAGTAAACTTGAGACTTGAAATAGAAAACGCTGAAAGATGCGACCAACACCCAGGAGGGTGTTGGCTAGTAATCCGGCTCGGCGAATTAATCGCGGAGGAGGATGAATTCGACGGTAACGAAGAGCGTGGAATTCAACGGGACGGCCATGACTTGCAGGGAAGTTGAAGTCCCGTTCACGCGCACGCGAACCGTAAAGCTGGGGCCGACGTTCTGACAAAAAACGGCAATGCGATCACCGGCGAGAACGGCGATTTCATCCGTGTCGGTGCGGGTTGTCGTTCCGTCCCAAATGCGGAGACCGGTGAGAAATCCGTTGCGGGGAAGCGGAAAGCCGTCACCCGCTTGGCCGCCGGGGCCGTTCAGATAGAGCGACGCCGTTTGCGTGACGCCGGAAAAGCCCATGGTGGAAATCGGCGCGCGGGCAAAAAGATAGCTGAGGGTCGTGTTGAGCATGATTAAGCCTAAGACTTGAAAGAAAACGCTCGGATAATGCGCGGGGTAAGGACACCCCGCGCAGCGAAAATCTGCGAGACTGTATGCAGAGAGACGGACAGGGGAAGGGCGGAAGATCAAGACGAAAGGTTATCCTCCGCCCTTTTCCCTTATCCTATTAATAGTCGCTGACGGCGACAGCGTCATCCACCATGATCGTGTAGACGGATTCTTTGGAAATGACCGCCGATTCGAGCTTTTGCGAAATGACTTTTTCCGCTTCGATGAGCAGCGGCTGCGCGACCGATTCGCGAATGGCAAAGCGATGATCAAGCGCGGCGAACTTGGTGGCTACGGCACCCGGACAGACCACCAACTTGGTGTTGACGGGCAGAAAGCTGCGGTAATCACCGCTCTGATGGAAAGACTGCAAGCCCTGAAAAGCCTGCGGATCCTGAAATTCGGGAATGTTCAGAATTTTTTCGATGTCGGCTTTGGTGCCGAGCAGGTGCGTCATGCGGGCGGGACCGCCGAACGAGAGCGCGAGGTGAGTGAGGTCGGAGTAACCGAAGGTGCCGGCCGTGCCGTTAAAACTGTTGGCGGGCGCGGGCGATGCGCCGTCCCCGTTGATCGCGATGTTGTAGATTTCCGTGATTTCATCGAAAGCCAATTCTGCGCCGATCCAATTGAGGAAAACGCGGAACTCGGCGAGCTTTTGGTTCTTGAGCACGCGATACGAGAAATCGAACTGACGGCCGCGATCCACCATCGCCGCGTCTTTTTCGCGATAAACCAGTTTGACCACGGGATAGGACGCGGTTTCACTGCGCCGGGCAAACGGTTTTTTTGCGGAATCAGTCTTGATGTAGATCGGCTTCACGCTCGGGCCGCGTTCGGGAACGGCGGCAGCCACGAGTTCGGCGGGATCCTGCACCATGCGATAGCCGCGGTGAAGTTCACGGCTGACATATTCGGGAGCGAGAATTAAGCCCGCGCCGGTGAGGAAATGTTCAAGCGTGGTGGCATTGCGGCCGGACGTAACGATGCCCGCCAGATAGAGCTGCCGTTCGAACGCATCGAGCGGACTGTCGAGCGCGCCGTCCGGGCGGCGCGGCGTGGGATCGAGTTCTTCGAGCAATTCGGAAAAGCTGAGGCCGCGTTCCTGGGCTTCGGCATAGAGCGCGAGGTTGGCGCTGCGCGAGTGCTCGTTGATCTTTTCACGGAGAGCGTAGGAATTGGAAAAATCGAGTGGCAAGGGAAGACTCCTTTCGGAAAAATGAGAAATTTGAAATGTGAAATCAGAAAGAAGATTCGTTCCGGCAGGGTCAGCGACCCTGCTCGGCGCACCTTGCGGTGGTTGAGTTGCGGGCGGGTGACACACCCGCCACGGCGGTCCGCGTTACGCGTCGAGTAAAACGTCCACGGTGGTGTCGGCGGCGCTGACGGCAATCACAAGGCCGCGATGTTTGGTGCCGCCCGCGGGGACATCGGCGGAAGTCGTAGCCGTGCGCACTTTACCCGTTCCGTCGGCTTCCACTTTCTGCCCGACGGCGGGAGCGCTGCCGGAATAGAGGAAACGCGCGACTCCGGTCACCTGCACGGTGCAGAGAGCGGGAATGGCCGTGCCCGTCTGCATTTCTTCGGAAACCTTGATGACTTTACCGACGAGACGATCTCCGGCGCTGCCCATACCGGCTTTATTATTTCCGGCCATTACCGCTGCAGCGAGGCCGTTGTCGAGATCGGTTTGAGTGAAGTCCTTGTTCGCGGTGGTGTCCACTTCAAGCGTGAGCAGCAGATTCGCGCCCGCGCCATCGTTGACTACTTTGTAGCTGGTGGTCATGGATCAAATACCTTATATAATGATGGGGTGTAGCGAGGCTCCCGTTTGCCGGAAGAGCGCTCCGGAAAGAAATGATGTGCGCACACCTGACGGTGTATGCGTTGACCCCCCTTCAATTCCCCCCTTTTTTAAAGGAGGGAAAGCAGAAGTAGATCGTCGGCGGTTTTTCATGCATCGTTATGCGGTGCGCGAGGAATTCGGTTTTTGAGCGTTGCGGCAAAGGGGAGCGAGAAAATAGATTTGATTGAATTTTTGCGATGCGGCGCGGCGCGCGCTGAGCAGATCCGCGCCCGCGAGCGTGAAAGCGGTTTCGGGATTGGGGCAGGCAGGGATGCCGCCGCACAGATCCACTTTCGCGCGCAGTTCGCGCTGCAGTTCGGTTTCGTAGAGCCGGATTTTTTGTTCGAGCGCGGTCTGCATTTCATCCGCATCTCCAAGCTTTTGGCGAAGCTCATCGAGGTCGAGTTTTTCGATCTGTTCTGCCGGGGGAATGAGGTCTTTGAGGAGTGTAGTGTTCATTATTTGTGCCTTTCAAAATGACGTGTATAATATACATTTTGTTTAAACGGATGTCAAGATTGTTTATGATAAAATACTAAATGCACGTTTTCCCAAGATTCAGACTAAACGCATGTTCAAATCGTAGATGTGTTATTTCCATAATTAATAATTGTAAAGCGAGTTTGTTCGGAAAAGTACGATGTTCGATAAAAACGCAAAAGAGAGGCGAGATTTAGCTTCGCCTCTCTGTAGGATTCACAGGGAGTTATGTTTATGCTATTGATTAATTGTTGTTTATGATGTATTCATACGAAACAATAGGTTAAAAGAGTGGTCTGTTTCATGTTACATATATAACATGAAGGAAATGAAAAACCAAAAACAAGAAATTAGAAAGAAACAGATTCCGGCAGGATCAGCGATCCTGCTCGGCGAAAAAGAAAGATTCCGGCCGGGCTTCGGGGCGGAAAAAACGTGCGGGGTAGGGACACCCCGCGCAGCGCACCTGGCGGTGATTGCGTCGCCAAGCGGGTGACACATCCGCCACGGCGAGAAGAAAGATTCCGGCCGGGCTCGGCGGAAAAAAATGCGCGGGGTAGGGACACCCCGCGCAGCGGACTTTGCGGCAATTCTTGCGGCGGTCAGGCGACGGCCGCCCAGTAAGAAACGATTATTTTTTTCCGGACAGAGCGTGCTCCAGAATCGTGCGCAGTTGTTCCAATGCGACGGGTTTGGCCAGATAGGTGTAGCCGCCGTCAAGCAAAGTCTGGCGAATGGATTCACTGGTGGGATAACCGGTCAGAATAATTACCGGCAGCCGGGGCTTGGATTGATGGAACTCGTGCAAGAGATCCGTGCCCGAACCATCGGGAAGGTGAAGATCAGCCACGACCGCATCGAGATGCCCGGCCTTAAACTGCTCGCGGGCTTCGGCGACGTTCGCCGCCAACACGGATTCATAGCCGAAAAATTCGACGATCTTTCCGACCTGCGCGCACAGCGTGCCGTCATCATCCACGACGAGAATGCGTTTTTTACCCACGATAAATTGCTCCAGATTATTTCACAGCCGAGCGCGGAACGATTTTTACGGAGGTCATGACCACGTTTTTCTGCGGCGAGGAATTTTCTCCGCCGCGCGACTGTCCTACGGGGACGTTGACGATTTGATCGAGGACTTCGAGTCCCTTGAACACTTTTCCGAACACGGTATACTTGCCGTTCAGGAAACTCGATTCGCCGTCCACAACGAAAAATTGCGAACCGGCGGAATTGGGATCCTGCGAACGGGCCATGGAGAGAATTCCCTTGGTGTGAGGAATCTCGTTGAATTCGGCATCCACGCGCCAGTTCGGGCCGCCCGTGCCATTGCCGCTGGGATCACCGCCCTGAATCATAAAGCCTTTGATGATACGGTGGAACTTGATACCGTCGTAAGCGCCGTGCTCGGCGATCCATTTGAAGTTGCGCACGTGGTTCTTGGCACTATCGGGATAAAATTCAGCCACCATTTCACCGATGGCTTGCCCGTCAATCGAGACGGCGATCACGGCCACGCTGTCGCCGGTCACGGGGAAATCGGCCGGCCACTTTTGCAATTGTTCCATGGAGACTTTTTGCACGGCTTCCACTTTCTTGGTTTCGGATTTCAGGGTGTCGGCGGTCTGATTCTCGGCGCGTTTGCAGGCGGCGAAGATGATGAAGACCGCGAGTGAGAACGTAACGATTGAGCGCATGATGGGATACCTGTATGGGGGAGTGGAAAGAAACGATGAACGAGGAACGATGAATGATGGAATTGATACAGAATCCCCCGACTCAAGAAAATTAGAAATGAGAAATTTGAAACGAGAAAACGGAAAGATTCCGGGCAGATCGGGAGATCTGCCTCGGCGGACCTTGCGGTCGTTGCGTCGCGGGCGGGTGACACACCCGCCACGGCGGAAAAACGGCATTCGGAATGACAGCTTGCGCTGTGCGCACTGCAACACGTTGAGCCATTATTGTGTGCGGGGTAAGGACACCCCGCACAGCGGCCCCCCGTCCACAGGGGAAAGATTTATTCCAGATTCAAGAACGGGCCCATGGTGCTGCGAGTGGTAACATGCAGAGCGGCGCCGCTGCCCGCCAGAGCCTGAGCCGACGCTTCGCGTGCCAAAGCGGGATCGTTATTTTCATCGGAAAGATGCGCGAGTACCACCGTGCGCAAGCCGTTGCCCCGGCATTCAGCCAAAGCGGCGGCGGTTTGTTCGTTCGAAAGATGGCCGAACGGAGAACGAATCCGCTCTTTGAGAATCACGGGATACGAGCCGTTCAACAGCATGTGCATATCGTGATTGCTCTCGAGCATGATGAAGGTCGAATGGATGAGCGATTCAGCCAATTCATCCGGCACATCGCCGAGATCGGTGGCAATCGTCACGACGTGATTGCCGACTTCGATGTGATAGCCCACCGGTTCGGCGGCATCGTGCGGAACGGCAATCGCGCGCACGGCAAAAGGGCCGATCTCCACCGTTTGATGATCCATCGCCGTGAGTTTGCAGCGGGCGGGAATCATGCGATCCACCGCACCCAGCGTGCCGATGCTCGAATAGACGGGCAGGTGAGTGCGATCCAAGAGCGAACTCAAGCCGCGCACGTGATCGGTGTGCTCATGCGTGAGCAGAACGGCGGAGAGCTCATTCGGCCGCACGCCCGCCGCGTTCAGCGCGCTTACCATTAAGCGAATGCCGAGTCCGGCATCAATCAGAATTTTAGTGTTGTCCTTGCAGAGCAGAACGGCATTGGCCTTCGAGCCGGAAGCAAGAACGAAGAGTTGAAGAGACACGGGTGTAGAAAAAGCTGAAAACTGAAAGCTGAAACGCTGAAAAGAAAAATCAGAAAGAAGACCCCCCTTGTGTCCCCCCGTGAACGGGGGGAGACCGTCAGATCAAACGGCGGTACTCTTTGCCATCGGGCGTGCGCTCGAAAAGACCGAATTCGATGAGATCGCGGCGCAGCGTGGCAACATCCTCGAAACGCGATTTGATTTTCAGATTGACGTCCAGCGCCTTATAGGTTGTGCCCAGCTCGAACATCTTCGCGATCTGCACAAGGACGACGAACTTTTTCTTGTCCTGCGCGGGGTAGCTTTGCAGCGGACCGTCGGGACCTTCTTTGAAAAAAGCGCGGAGAATGCTTTCCTGCTCGGCAACGGGGATATCGTCAAGGTTCAGTTGGGGCATAGTCGAATTGTCATTTTATTCATGGGATGGAACGTTTGGTATTTTTCCGGCGGGATCACAGATCCCGCTCGGCGAATAGACCCCCCTTACGTCCCCCCGTAAACGGGGGGAAAACCGAAAACTATTTCAGCACGACGAGGCAGTTGGCCATGATGTCGTGGAGGGCTTGTTTTTTGCGCGTCCAACCGGCCATCATGTAGCCGATGAGCAGAATCATGCCGGAAACGATCTTCCCGAAGTGACGGCCGGTGGCGCGGGCAAAGGAAATCTGCTCACCATCAGCATCGGTAACGACAATTCCCAAAGCCATTTTCCCCGGCGTGGCTTGCAGGGTAGAGCTTTCGAAAATGGCATGATAGAGCCAGTCCATCACGATATTGATCAACCACACCCAGAAGAGAGCCGCCACAAGACTCGCGATCATCGCGCCCGCGTCCTCGATATCGTCCAGACTATTTAGGACCGAGAATGAGGACAAGCCGAAGATCATGCTGATAAGCCAGCTGGGAATGGAGAGGATAATGTTGTCAATGAGGATCGCCAGAAATCTCCGCCAGAATCCCGCGTACTCCACGGTTTTCGCTGAAGGCGGAACGGGAATCGGCGGAACCGGAGCCACAGGCGGATGCATTGCTGCACCGCAGTTCTGACAGAACCGGGCATCTTCGGCATTCTTCATACCGCACTGTGAACAGAACATATTTCCTCCCTCGGGTATGGATTGGAGGCGGAGCGGGGGCCTTGCAACTCCCGCCTGATTATTTATTTTGTCGCGCGCCTAACTTTGGGAATTGCTCTCCGCCGATACTTCATTAGACGGCGGATGTTCGTTGTTAGTTGCAGCGTGATTGTCGTTTTTTTCCGCGCGGCTGCCGCGTTTTTCCAGCGGGAGATTGCGGCGGCATAATGGGCAGCGGTCTTCGGGATAACTGGCCAGATTCATGGAAACCACGGCAAACGGCGTGGGATTCAGATCAATTTTCCCGCGGCAGATCATGCAGCCGATGCCCACGATTTCCGCCCCCGTGCGGGTGACCGCCTCTTTGATTTCCCCGATAGTCTTGCCGGTGGTGATGACATCTTCAATGATGAGCACACGCTGGCCTTCGGTTACTTGAAAGCCGCGCCGCCATTCCATGCCGTCACGTGAGCGCTCGGGAAAGGCAATCGGCTTGCCGAGGAGTTTTCCCACTTCGTGCGCTACCAAAACGCCGCCGGTGAGCGGTCCGACCACCAGATCCACGTTGGCTTCGCGAAAATGTTCGGCAATCGGTTCCGCGAAACGCGCGGTCAGATCGGGATGTTCGAGCAGGCGGAATTTTTCCACGTACACTCCGCTGTGCCGCCCGCTGGTCAGAAGGAAATGTCCTTCTAAAATTGCTTTGTACTCACGGAGGAGATTCAGTGCTTCGTTGCGGTTCAACATGAGACAATCTTCGGTTTATTTAATCCGGACAGAGCGATTCCCTGCCGGAAATCTCATTTCAAGAGTATCATTCGAGTGGTTCGGGTTTGATCCGCGGATTTCAGCCTCGCGTAGTAGGCACCCGACGGAAAACCGGCGGCGTCCCAGATCGCGCGGTGTTCTCCCGCCGCTTGCGCGCCGCTCAGCAGCACAGCTGCTCGCTGACCAAGCGAATTGAAGATCGAAAGTTCGACCGGGCCTGTTTTGTCGAGCGCGTATGTCAGGGTCGTGGTTGCGTTGAAGGGATTGGGATAGTTCTGGGCAAGACTGAATATCCGGGGCGGCCCTACAACGGGCTTATCCACTCCCAGCGGATTGAAGCTTAGAACCATGAACGAATATTCGTCGGCCAAATAAATATTATTGCCGATTACATGAACGCCATGCGCAGAGCCGGGCGTGTCATAGCTTGCCGCCAAAGTCGGATTCTGAGGATCGGACACGTTCACGATCTGAAGCCCTACCTCCCCGTCCGCCACGTAGGCGTAGCTGTCCGATACGAAAACGTCCCATGCCGCGCCCGGCGTGGCGTAGCTTCCGACCCAAGTCGGATTCTGAGGATTGGATACGTTCACGATCTGAAGCCCTGCCTCCCCGTCCGCCA
>RPQS01000043.1 GCA_003818605.1 Candidatus Zhuqueibacterota bacterium
GAAACCAGCAAGCCGCCGATAACGCCGCCCATGAGGACAACAACCACCGGTTCAATGAGAGAAGTCATGGCAGAAACCGCCGCGTCCACTTCTTCATCGTAGAAGTCGGCGATTTTACCCAGCATCTCCGCCAGCCGTCCGGTCTGTTCACCGACAGCCACCAACTGTACGACCATGGAAGGGAATACTCCCGATTCTCCAAGCGGCGTCGTGATATTCTTTCCTTCCGAAATCGAACGCCGTACTTTTTCGATGGCGTTTTGAACCACCCAGTTACCCGCTGTCTTGGCCGTAATGTCCAGTGCATGCAGAATCGGCACACCGGACGAAATCAGCACACCCAGAGTTCGCGTAAAGCGGGCAATAGCCGTTTTTCGAATCACGCCGCCGATCACCGGCGCTTTCAGTAGCGCCTTATCTACAGTCCGTTTACCGGCCTCTGTGCGATGCCATCTGCGAAACATAAAAATGCCCACGACCAGAACCACCAAACCGGGCAGAAAAGTGCGCTGCAATACTTCCGATACTGCCATGACAAAGCGCGTTGGGCCGGGCAATTCTGCGCCCAAATCCGCGAACATCTTGGCGAAGACAGGAATCACCTTAATGAGCATGAAAATCGTCGCTCCTGTGGCAACGCAGGCGATGACAATCGGGTAGATCATCGCGCCCTTCACTTTTCGAGCGAGCGCGTCCGCCTTTTCAAGGTATGTGGCAAGCCTGCCGAAGACCATCGCCAAAGCGCCGCTGGCTTCACCGGCAGCCACCATGTGCACAAACAAATTGTCGAACACGCGCTTGTGTTTGGCCAGGGCATCGGCGAGCGACGCTCCGCCCGAAACATTATTATGCACTTCGGCGATAGCTTTGGCGAAAGTTTTATTCTTGGTCTGTTCGCAGAGAATCTGCAGACACATGTCAATGGGCAAACCCGCATTGATCATCGTGCCGAACAAGCGCGCAAAGATTTTCAGATCCTTGACGCCCACTCGTTTGCGTTTTCCTGCCACAGCCAAGTCGCGCGGTTTACTGCGCACGTCCGCCACGACGATGCGTTTTTGCCGCAGTTTTGCCACGGCATCCTGCTTGTCCCGCGCTTCGATTTCACCCGTGATGGTTTTTGCGCCCGCTGTGCGGCCGCTGTAGACGAAGACCGGCATGGTTCACCCGTTTGACTTCGTTTATCGTTCCAATCGTCCAGCCAAATTTCTCGCTCGATCCGACGGCGCGTTCCGCGTCATTCCCAGCATGCGGTCCAGCTCTTCCGGAAGATTGGAAGTGCTGAGCGCGCGTTCAACGGACACGTGTCCCGCGGTCACCAGATCATAGAGCGACATGTTCATCGTCAGCATTCCGTATTTCTGCGAGACTTGCAGAATGCCGTACATCTCATGTACTTTATTTTCGCGAATCAGCGCGCGAATGGCGGGAGTGCAAACCATGACTTCCGCCGCCAATGCCACTCCTCCGCCCGCCTTTCGCGTCAGCAGTTTTTGCGTGACGACGCTCTCCAGCGACATCGAAAGCTGCGCTCGGACCTGACCTTGCTGGTGCGGCGGGAAAACGTCAATAATACGATTGACCGACTCCGTCGCGGAGTTTGTATGCAGTGTAGCAAATACAAGGTGGCCGGTTTCGGCGGCGGTCAGCGCCGCTTGGATCGTCTCCAAGTCGCGCATTTCACCGACCATGATGACGTCCGGATCCTGACGCAAGACATATTTCAACGCCGTGGCAAACGATTTTGTGTCCGCGCCGACTTCCCGCTGGTTGACAATCGCCTGCTTATGCGTGTGCACGTACTCCACCGGATCCTCTATCGTAATAATATGCACGGCACGCTCGGAATTGATTCGATCCACAATCGCGGCCAACGTCGTGGATTTGCCCGAACCGGTCGGACCTGTCACTAAAACCAGCCCCTTCGGCTTCGACGGAAAAGCTTGACAGATTTTCGGCAGTTTAAGCTGCTCCAAGGGAGGGATCTGAAAGGGAATGGCGCGGATCACGGTTGTCAGGGAACCGCGCTGAAAAAACACATTGCCGCGGAATCGTGATAAGCCGTCTACGCCGAAAGCAAAGTCCACCTCGAAATCCATCTCGAGTTTTTTCTGCTGCTTGTCGGTCAATATGCTGTAAGCCAGACTTTTGCATTGTTCCGGTGACAACGAATCATACTTCAGAGCGATGATCTGTTGATCCACGCGAACACGGGGCGGGCTGTTCACCACCAAGTGAAGATCGCTCCCCTTCTTCTCGATTAAATCCCGCAGCAGAATGCGGATGTCCAGCGCCATGGCAACACTCCTCTGTAGATGACCGTGAGCCGTCTATATTTCGGCGGTTTCGTAACGAACGAGCGCCAATCCCAAGGTACTCATCATGCGTTTAACTACTTCGATGCGGTCGCCGTAATCCGCAATCGCTATTTTTTCTTTCAACTGCAGATTGCGCTGCGCCTCCGCATCGTAAGCTTCAAAAGCGATCTGCACGCTGCTTGGCGCATTCTGTTTTCCTTCATCCGAAACCTCGTCAATGCGCTCCAAATCGTATTTTAAAGTAGGAATACCGGCGTCTGCAACCTGCCGCAGGAAGCGCATCAACGCTTCATCATCATAATGAGCATGGTGCTTGCCCAACATCCCGGGAATCGCCCGATAACTGTGCTGTCCTTCAATATCGAAAGGAACCGGCTCAACGGCCAGTTTCTCCGGCCATTCATGATAGCTGTTTTCGTCCATGATGACGTTGTTGGGCGTTCCGCGCCAGGCCGCCTGATTGGCGCGGCGAACAAGCTGCGAGGAGCGCAGGCTGCGCGGAGATCCCGGAGCCAGCGTGTCTGTACCCGAAGCCAACCCAAGTTTAAGACCGACGCGCATCGTATCCTGCCGGTATTGACCGTTCAATTCCGGCAATCCGCTGAGCAGTGCCGAGCAAGCGCGACTCGCTCCCGCCACAGATTGAAACAGCACGACACTGAGTTCGGGAGAAAAATAGAGGAGTGAACCGCCGCCGGTCGCCGCACTTCCGGATATGAACCGGCGCATGTCGCGATGAAAGCGCTCCAAATCCAGCAAATGCTCGGTGCGCATTATAGGACGGTCGGTTTGCACGGACAGTACGGCATAATTGCGCCGGTATTTTTCCTTGCAGCGATCCAATTCCTCTTCAAGGTGCAGAATCTCTTCGAGCGATAGATCGTTGAAGAAGAGAGACACGCGATCTCGCATCTCGATTCTCCCTTTACATGTCTCCGGTCACCCGGAGAACTTCTTCAATGGTCGTTATGCCTCGTTCAAACTTCAACACAGCGCCGATTCGCAGAGTGACCATGCCGTCTGCAACCGCCGCAGCTTCTATGTCCGTCGGGGTTTTTCCGTCGAGAATCATCGTACGGATCTTCGGAGTTATGGACATCACTTCATAAATACCGGTTCTTCCCCGATAGCCGGAGTTGTTGCATTCGATGCATCCGGCTCCCTTATAGAACGTCGTCCCCTTTGTGAGAACCGGATCCAACCCGATTTCACGCAGCGCTTCTTCATGCACTTCAACGGGTGTCTTGCATTTCACGCAAATTTTCCGGATCAAGCGCTGAGCGACAATTAGTGAGAGCGATGACGATACGAGGAATCGTTCAATGCCCATGTCCACCATTCGTGAAATCGTGGCCGCCGCTGAATTCGTGTGCAGCGTGGACAAGACCAAGTGGCCCGTCAACGCCGCGCGCACGGCGATGGAACCCGTTTCCAGATCGCGGATCTCGCCGATCATGATGATGTCGGGGTCTTGGCGCAGAAAGGCACGCAGCGCGCTGGCAAACGTGAGACCGACTTCTTCGCGTACGAGCACTTGATTCAGACCGGCGAAGTTGTACTCCACGGGGTCTTCCGCGCTCATCGTATTTACGGTCGGAGTGTTGAGCTTCGATAAAACGCTGTACAACGTGGTGGTCTTGCCGGAACCGGTGGGTCCCGTCACTAAAATCATTCCGTAGGGCAAACGAATCGCGCGCGCAAAATCATCCAGAGCCTTCTCCTCAAATCCGAAAGTGGCCAAATCGAGGGTCAGGTTCGATTTATCCAGGATTCGCATCACCACTTTTTCGCCGAAAAGGGTCGGCAGCGTTGAAACGCGCAAATCAATAGTTCGGTCAATCAATTTCATTTTGATATGACCGTCTTGCGGCACTCGACGTTCAGCAATATTCAGATTCGCCATGATTTTTGCTCGTGAAATCAAGGCGCTCTTCATATGATACGGCGGCGACATGACTTCCGTCAGCATGCCGTCAATACGAAAACGAATGCGCAGTTGTTGTTCGTAGGGTTCGATGTGAACATCCGAAGCCCCCTTCTGCACGGCGTCGGCAATGACACCGTCCAGCAGTTTGACTACGGGCGCGGTTTCGATCTCTTCACGAAGTTTCTCTTGCTCGGCATCGCTTGTATCCTGAATGATCTCGGCGGATACATCATCTCCGATATCCTTGAGAATCTTGTCCAGCGTGCCGCCCATGTGGTAGTAAGTCTCGATGGCACGCAGGAACTGCGTTTCCGTTACGACCGTCGGCTGAACGTTGAAACCTGTAATGAACTTGATATCTTCAAGGACGAAATCTATACTGGGATCCACCAGCGCAATTTGCAGAGTTTTTCCCGAGCGTTTTACCGGAAGAACCTGATACTTCTGGATAAATTCGGGAGACAGCATTTTGCGCACGGCTTCGGGAATATCTGTGCCTTCCAGATCAATTTTCTGCAGATCATAGTAGCCGGCCAGAAACGACGCGATCTGGTCTTCGGTGACAACGCCCAGCTTGCATAAGTCGGTCACCACGGAGTTTCCCGAATCCTTCTGCCGCGATTTGAACAAGAGATACTGCTCCTGCGACAGGAGGTTGTTATTCAAAAGCAGATTGGGAATCCGTGAGTTCATGTACGGTCAGTGATGTTTCGATTTTTCATCGCTTTTGGCATCATGCAAAAGAACACCCGACAAGTTGCAAATCGCATGCCTTGCAGCCGCCTTCTTATTGAAAACTGCAAAACTGACGACGAATGCCGACGGTTTATGCAATTTCTCCCTGATTAACGTTCGGTATCGGCAGCATGCTCTGCAATCGCTTGCGTACTTCTGACTGATTTGCTTGCTGTCTTGGCTGATTTAAACTCCATGGTTTTATCTTCGCCACGATTAAGATATAGTGTAAAAAAAGCCCGACCGGACGGTCGGGCTTCATTTTGCCTATGTATGTTGAGCTTCAGCCACTATGTCGAATGAGTAGAATGTCGCCGTCTTTCACAATGTATTCTTTGCCTTCCAGTCTTAGAAGTCCTTTTTGCTTGCAGCCGGGATACCCGCCTTCTCTGACGAAATCATTGTAGTGAACAACTTCCGCCCGGATGAAGCCGTGGGCAAGATCCGTATGAATAACGCCTGCCGCATCCACGGCGGTCCCACCCTTTTCCATCGGCCAGGCTCGCGATTCCTTCTCGCCGGTTGTCAAAAAACTCTGGAGTCCCAACATCTCGAAACTGGCGCGCAGCACACGGTCTCGGGCTAATTCGTGAACACCGATATCGTCCATAAATTCGGTCTGCTCTTCGGCCGGAAGGTTGGCTATCTCCCCCTCCAATTTAGCCGACAGTGCGATGGCATGGATCTGCAGCGGTTGAAGTTGGGAGTTCAGATTGGTCAAATCCGAAATGCTTTTCTGCAGAGTGTCGTCACCGGCATTGACAAGGGCTAACAGAGGTTTTTCGGAAATGAATTGAAATCCGCGCAGCATTTTCTTTTCCACATGTTCCAGAGTTAGAGTCCGCAACGGTTTTCCCGCCGACAGATGCTCCGATGCGCGCGCCAGCACTTCGTGTTCCAGTTTTTCCTCTACGCTGAGCGGCTTGACCCGCCGCTGCTTATCCAGCTTCTCGATTCGTTTTTCTAAGATAATCATATCGGCCAGAACTAATTCTTCCTGCACGGTCGAGATGTCCCGCAGGGGATCCAAACCCGAAGAAATCTCGTCTGCCCCGAAAGCCCGGACCACCAACAGCAACGCTTCCGAGTGTTTTACACCGCCTTCCATCGCAGCGGTGAACCACTCCGACTTGGAGGCTCCGGCATCCAATGGGGGTGTGTCCAAATAATCAACCGTCACATAGGTTGACTTCTTGGAATTGGACATTTCCGCAAGCCTATCCACTCGCGTATCCGGTACATGCGTGGTTCCATGCTGGACTTCCCGCTTGAATTCATCTGCATGTTTCGGCAGCGTTCCAGTCAGCAGGTGAAATGTGGTTGTTTTCCCGGATCGTGCCGGACCGATAATACCGATATTCATAGAATTAGAACCTCACATGTTCGCCTAAAGATAGCGGGTTTCCCGGACTTCAGCAAGTCCGGACACAGAAGAGCCCGCCCCGAACGGGACGGGCTGTCGAATAACGATTCCCCGGTGTTTATTGGCAGAGATTCGTCAGTCTTACAAAATCTTCTTCCACCTGCTTCATCTGATTATAGATGGCTTCGTTTGTGCCTCCAAAACAAATGTCCCGCAGACGGTCGCAGCTTTTAATCAGATCTTTAGCCGCGCTCTTATAGCGCTTCTTCTGATCGTCTTTTACCCATTCATCGGACTTTTTAACATCCTTGGAATGTTTATAGAGATGGCCGGCATGTTCCCGGATGTAAGCCGATTCATGACTCTTGCGGGCTTCCATCATGGGAATGAGTAATTCATGGAATTCGTGCAGCGGCTTAGGGGCACAATCAGGCATATAATGCGGATCACTGTACGAATAGGCCCAATCCGGCTTTGCTCCGCATGTTGAGCCGCATTTGTTGCCGCACTTGTCTCCGGCAAAGGTCAGGCTCGCCGCCAAAATCAAGGAAAAAGCGATGAAAAGAGTGCGCATGGATCTACCCTCGAAAACTCCGATATTTCAATATAAGATAATGTCCGAAAAAG
This sequence comes from Candidatus Zhuqueibacterota bacterium, assembly GCA_003818605.1. Classification (GTDB taxonomy): domain Bacteria; phylum Electryoneota; class RPQS01; order RPQS01; family RPQS01; genus RPQS01. The sequence continues at coordinate 6,971 of RPQS01000043.1, forward strand.
AAAAACGCAAGCGACCCTAAAATTTTACCAGAAAAGTGCAATTCCCGCGCCCATACACATCAAGTGTTCATTTCCGCAGGATTTGGGGTGTGTTCCAAGTGCGGTACAACCGCAGGTTTTTCACCTATAGCCGTTTTTAGTGCCGTTAAAGCCACGGCACACATAGATTCGTCAGGTTCGCGCGTCGTGATTCTCTGAAGCCAAAGACCGGGCGTGATTAGAATCTTAACAATCCGATTTTCGGTATTTTTTGCAGAGTACTTTAATATTTCATATGAAAGTCCAGCCAAGACCGGAACCAATAAAATGTGGACTCCGAACCTTGCTAACACGCTCGGATATTGCCCAATAAAAATGGTGACAAGGCTGTCTACAATGCTGAAGAAAAGTACGGCAGCTACGGCCACAATCAACAGAAAACTTGTGCCGCAACGGGGATGGAAGCGACTCATTCGACAGGCTGCCTCCGGTGAAAGCCCGGCTCCCGTTTCGAATGCATAGATGGATTTATGCTCCGCCCCGTGATATTGAAAGACCCGCCGGATATCATTCCACAGAGACACTACCCATAAATATCCTAAAAGTAAAAAAATACGTACTCCACCCGCGACCAGATTGAGCACGATCTGACCTTTGCCCGTAGCCATCCCATCCGCACCCGCCGCCAAGCGGCCAATCCAAAGAGGAAAGTACATGAAAAGACCAAGGGCAATAGCCAATCCCAGAAGCATGGAAAACCCGAGGGCCAGTTTATCTTTCCATTTGGACTTCGCAGAATCCGAAACGGGCTCAGTGGCGGCTTGTTCAGCCGACCAATTCAAGGCATCAATACCGATTCTCATGGATTCAACCATCCCCACCGATCCTCGAATCACTGGCAGACCAAGCCACTTAATCCGCCGTGTTATGGGAATATACGGAAATTCTCTGACAATCACTTCGCCGTCAGCTTTACGAGCCGCCATAGCCACGCGGGTGGGGCTGCGCATGAGGACACCCTCTATAAGAGCCTGTCCGCCCATGGCAAGTTCGGTGGAAATATCCCGGCGGTCTTCCGGTTGTTTCATGGTATCGGTCTGCGCTTCGCTCATTACTCACCTATAAAATGGGCGGCACCTCCGAGGTACCGCCCGAAAACTCCGGTGCAAGGACACAAGACTAAGCCTGTACCTTCTTGTACTTCTTGAGGAACTTGTCCACACGGCCGGCGGTGTCCACGAGTTTCTGCTGGCCTGTAAAGAACGGGTGGCAGGCTGAACAGATTTCCACTTTCATGGTGTCGCCGTGCATGGTGGACCGGGTCTGGAACGTATTGCCGCAGGCGCAGTTTACGTTAACCATGTGGTATGCGGGATGGAATTTCTCTTTCATAATCGTCCTTTCACGTGACCCGGAATATACGCAAACCCGGACAAAATGTCAACGGGAAAAATATGATGAAAATTGGTGAAACGTGATTTCGCAACTCGGTGGTTCATTTCTTTGCAACGCACGGAACCGATAGCTCAGTAGATCAGGAATACTGCGGCAAAAAATACGACAAAGTGAACGGAGTTAAATTGCATGTCAAATTAGAATGTGCGATGGCTGCTGAACTGAAATGTGTGCACAAAATAGGCGGCACCGCCGAGGCACCGCCCGAAAACTCAATGCAAGAGTACCGAACTAAGCCTGTACATCCTTGTACTTCTTTTGGTTTTCATTAAAATGTGGTCATGATTAGGAATGTAAAAATTTGTATAATCAAAAGTTATCTTGTCGGGGCGACTGGATTTGAACCAGCGACCCTCTGCTCCCAAAGCAGATGCGCTACCGGACTGCGCTACGCCCCGAAACTTTGGCAATTTACGCATATTACGGCCTTTATGCAACATTGGGCCGAAACATGCCTCCAAACCGTAAAGAATAATAGAGAAAAGCCCGCGCGAAATGTCCGCCCGGGCTTGCGCTGGCTGCGCAAATCGAAAAACGCTGGCTACGGGGTCACAACCGGCCGCGCCGCATGATTAATGGTCACACTTCGCCCGATGTGCAAGTCTACAAGATCCCGCAACGGAGCCGTGTTGCCTCCCAGTACTCCCCGCTCCTGCAGGAATCTTTCCACCGTACCGAAATCCTTACGGGCAAGCCGAAGATACCGCTTCACGGTATTCTTGGAAAGGTGATGGGAGCGCGCCGTCGCCCGTATCCCCTGCCCTTCGAGCAAGCTGCGGTAAATTTTTTCGATAGTATCCCAGTCGAGGCGGCTGTCCCAGAAGGGTGTCCCCTTCAATTCACTGAAGGTTTTACCGCACGTGTTGCAAATCAGAAGGCGAACCTGCTTGCGGCCATATCGCGTATAGAGGGCAATGTTGCCCGCACCGATCTTCCCATAATCTTCGCATGTGCGGTTGGGGCAGGAAAAGCGCTCGATTTCCATGGCCTTGTTTCCCGTTTGGAGTTCTTTGTTCATGTTATCGGTTGCCGGGTAAGTTATCTTTAAGGTGCCCTCTGTCAACCAGCCCGTTGCAGGCCCGCAACATCAATATTCCAAATTAACAAGATAACCACCGGCGGTATTCCTGACTGCAATATCCGGACCGACCCGTGGTCAGTTGCCGTGACCGTCGTTCGCTTGACTATTTCCTTATAATTCGGTAACTTTGCGGGTTAATTCACACGTCTCTAATGCGAGACAATGACCACGGAAAAGCAACATGCAAGCAATCCAGAAACAGACCACGGCAACAGGACTGACCTATCTGCCCAATGTTCCGGCCCCAAAGATCACTCAGCCGGACGAAGTTTTAATTCGCGTCAAGGCCGCAGGAATTTGCGGTACGGACGTGGACATCTACCGTTCCGACCCGCAACTGATGAACCGCATGAAAGATATCCTGCCGGTTATCACCGGCCATGAATTCAGCGGCATTGTGGAAGATATCGGCAGCGGCGTAAAAGGACTAAAAGTCGGGGACTATGTCTCCGCGGAAATGCACATTATTTGCGGCGTGTGCCACAACTGCCGCACCGGAAACGGTCAATGGTGTTTGAATACCGTGATTCGCGGAATCACCGGTGACGGCATCTTTGCCGACTACGTTGTCCTTCCGGCCAGTGCGGTAGTACCCCTTCCTCCGGAAATTCCTGAAGAAGTGGGAGCCTATCTGGATGCCGTCGGGAATGCCGTGCATACGGTTCGTTCCGCCGATATGGTCGGAAAAGACGTGGCGATATTAGGCGCAGGCCCGATGGGTATCATGGCAACTTCACTTTGCCGTTTGATGGGTGCGCGTAGAATCTATGTAACCGATGTTCAGGAATCGTTACTAAAAGCCGCGAAGAATGAAGGTGCGGACGGCGTTTTCAATGTGGGCGATGCCAAACTGCGCGAAGAATTCCTCGCCGTCTGCAAGTCCGATCCGCGCAAACGCGGCGTAGATGTTGTGCTTGAACTTTCCGGTCACGCCACGGCCTATCGCGATGCCTTCGCCGCTGTGCGTATGGGCGGCCAAATTTCCCTGTTAGGACTTCCTAAAGGCGAAATCGGCGTGAATTTCTCGCAAGATGTCGTCTTCAAAGGCGTGACGATTCGCGGCATCATCGGCCGCAAGATTTTTACAACGTGGGTAGAAATGCTCGCCTTACTGCAAGGCCCATTCCTGGAAACCGCGAAGCGCGTGGTCACGCACAAATTCGCATTAAAGGATTTCGAGCAGGGCTTTAAAGTCAAGCTCGCGGGACAAGGTCTTAAGATCGTTCTCTATCCGAACGGACTATAAAGGATAGCGAGAGTAATTCTCGGCTTAATGCCATGACCGGCAAACCAACGGCTGCCGAAAACAGCACCGAACCCGTACCGTTTTTTACAAGGATCCGCCGAACGCTCATCGGCGGTCGGCGGAATCCTTTTGACCCCAAGGTGTTTCAGCATATTTCGCTGATCGCCCTTTTTGCATGGGTGGGCATGGGAGCGGACGGTGTTTCCTCGGCCAACTACGGTCCGGAAGAGGCTTATCATGCTCTGCGGGGATTGACGTTTCTTGCACCCCTTTTAGCCGTGATGATCGCCGCCACGGTGCTTATCGTTTCTGCCAGCTATACACTCTTAATTGAGCAATTTCCGACAGGCGGCGGCGGTTACTTGGTGGCATCCAAGCTCTTGCACCCACGCGCGGGAGTGGTAGCCGGATCGGCGTTGGTTATCGGTTATATAGTTACTATTGCCGTTTCAATCGTATCGGGAGTGGATGCTCTTTTCAGCATATTGCCTCCTCATTGGGCGTCGGCGCGCATCTACGTAGCAATTTTTGCGGTGTGCTTGCTGGTGGTCATGAACCTGCGGGGCGTTAAAGAGTCTATCATGGCTCTCCTGCCGATTTTCATGATCTTCATCGTCACGCACTTCGTGATGGTATCATTTGGATTTTTAACTCATATCCCTCATTTACCCGAACGGTGGGTCAGCGGATCACAGGAGGCGCAGACCGCACTCAGCCGGGACGGATTGTGGTTTATTTTGCTCCGTTTGATTACCGCGTTCAGCATGGGCGCGGGCACGTTGACGGGAATTGAGGCCGTCTCAAACGGCATGCTCTCTTTAAAAGAGCCGCGGATCAAGACCGGGAAACGAACCATGGCCTATATGGCCATTTCCCTGTCATTTTTAGCGGCTCTCATTCTCATTGACTATTTCCTGTTCGACGTTCGCCCTACACCCGGTCGTACGTTGAACGCCGTGCTATTCGATTCGATGACCCACGGCTGGAAATTCCAAGGATTGGATGTTGGCAACATTCTCTTGTGGGTCATGCTGCTGTCCGCAGCACTGCTGCTCTTTGTGGCTGCCCAAACGGGTTTTATCGGCGGGCCGCGCGTCTTGGCGAATATGGCGGAAGATTCGTGGCTGCCTCGCCGCTTCAGCCATCTATCCGAGCGGTTGGTCACGCAAAACGGCATTATCCTCATGGGTGCAGCCGCGGTTTTCTTTATTCTCTATGCACGCGGCAACATTAGCATCCTTATTGCCATCTATGCCATTAATGTGTTTGTCGGTTTTACGCTTGCGCTGCTCGGCATGTCCAAATTGTGGTGGACAAAGCGCAAGGGCGGAGGACATTGGAAGCGGCGCTTTATCATTTGCTTCACGGGTTTCGCCGTCAGCGCGTTTATGCTGGTTAGCATGGTGTCCATCAACTTCACCAAAGGCGTGTGGTTGATCCTGTTTGTTACGGTTGCGTTGGTGGCATTATGCTTTCTCATCCGCCGTCATTATCGCGAAGTCCATGAGAAGGTCGAGAAGATTGATGAAATCCTTATGACGCTGTCCTATGGCGACGCGCCCGTCGCGCCGCAGCCCCTCGAATCAAACGAACCAACGGCTATTATTCTTGTGGAAAAATACAGCGGCACGGGAATTCACGTTATGTTGAACGTGCAGCGTTTGTTCGGCCCGCGCTTCAAGCAGTATATTTTCGCTTCCGTCGGCGCCATTGATTCCGGCCACTTTAAAGGCGTGGATGAACTGGTGGAACTCGAAAGCGAAGTTCGCAAGCAGGCGGAAAAATACGTCACGCTGGCCCGCTCCTATGGTTTGAAAGCGGAAGCACGAACCGCTTGTGCGATAGATTATCTAAACGAGATTGAACAGCTTTGCCTCCGCCTGCACCGCGATTTTCCCAATTCCGTCTTCTTTGCCGCGCGTTTGTTATTCTGGAAAGACACCTTCTGGTCGCGCCTCCTGCATAATGAAACTCCGCTGTCGCTTCAACGGCGGCTGATGTTCCACGGGCTTCAATTCGTCGTGCTGCCCGTCCGACTCCAGTAACCCCTCCCTTATATTCCATGCTTTGCGGAAAACTCTATCGCTGGCTGGATCACGAGTTGCTTACGATTCGGGAATCCGGCCTTTTTAAATCGGAACGGATCATCGGATCCCCGCAGGGGCCGGTGATCTCCGTGGCGCAGGGCGAAGTGTTGAATTTCTGCGCCAACAATTATCTCGGCTTGGGCGGTCATCCTGAAATCATCGCCGCGGCCAAGGCGGCACTTGACCGTTGGGGCTACGGCATGAGCAGCGTGCGCTTTATCTGCGGCACGCAGGAAATTCATCGCGAGCTTGAAAAACAAATTGCCGCTTTTCTCGGGATGGATGACTCGATTCTTTATACATCCTGTTTCGACGCCAATGGCGGCGTCTTCGAAACGCTGATGAAGGATCAGGACGTCATCATCACGGATGAACTGAATCACGCCTCCATCATTGACGGGATTCGTTTATCGAAGGCGCAGCGTTTTATCTATCGGCACATGGACATGACGGATCTGGAGGAACGGCTGATCGAGGCGCAGCCTGCGCGCTTCCGCTTGATCGTCACGGACGGTGTGTTTTCGATGGACGGCGACATCGCTCCATTAGAGAGTATCTGCGATCTCGCTGAAAAATACGATGCGCTGGTGATGGTGGATGACTCCCATGCCACGGGATTCGTCGGCTCCAAAGGCCGGGGAACTCACGAGCGCTGCGGCGTCTTGGGTCGTGTGGACATCATTACGTCTACGCTTGGCAAAGCGCTCGGCGGGGCTTCCGGCGGTTTTACGGCGGGGCATCAAAAGATCATAGACATGCTGCGGCAAAGATCGCGTCCCTATCTCTTTTCCAATACGCTGCCGCCGCCGATTGTTGCGGCGGCCCTGAAGGTTCTGGAATTGATTTCGCAAAGCGGCAGTCTTCGTGAAACTTTACAGGTAAACACTCGGTATTTTCGCGAAGAACTTTCGGCAGCCGGATTTGAAGTCCGCCCGGGCGAACATCCCATCGTGCCGATTCTGCTGCACGAAGCGGCGATTGCGCAGGAAATGGCGGCACGGCTGCTCGATGAAGGCGTTTATGTCATCGGCTTTTTCTATCCGATTGTTCCCAAGGGACAAGCCCGCATCCGCGTGCAGATTTCCGCCGCTCATACGCGCGAGCACCTCGATCATGCGGTAGCCGCGTTCACGAAAGTGGGGAAATCGTTGAAGGTGATTGCATGATTGACAGCACCCAAACAACAAAACCGCCCGGCATACTGCCGGGCGGTTTTTCATTTAGGAAGAATCCTTCCTTAAAATGGTATCGGCAGTGTTTCGTCTCGTCTGGCGCGGACGCGATTGGTACGCAAGGCAGGACGCTTCTTAGGATGTTCTTGCCGCGCTATTCTTGCACTTTCCAACAGAATCTCCTGTCGTCCCAATCCTCCCGCTCTTCCCTTCTCCACGAATTCCCGATTCAATTCAAACAGCAAGTAGTTGCGTTCGTGATGATCGCCATGAAACCGATCGCTATCTATGCAGGCCAATCCCGTGCTTCCCACGCCCGCAAACGGATCCAACACAAGCTCGCCCGGTTCCGTACTCTTTTCGATAAGCTGCCGCAACAATTCCACTGGTTTCTGCGTGGCATGACGGCGAAAGGCCGACGGCACATTATCGCAGTGCAGTACGTCCGATTCGCGCGAGCCGTTGAGCAGCCGTTTGCCTTTACCAGCGTAGATGATCATTTCACACTGTGGAGCATACGCGCCGTTCAAATCCCCGCTGCCGTGATTGTTCTTCACCCAAATCAGGCAATTCTTCACTTTAAAAAAACGGTTAATCGAGCGATAAAAAACCGGATACATATCGAAGCGCGTGAAGCAGTAGAAATGACGATCCGGCTTTAAAACACGATAGACCTCCTCCACCCAACCGTCCACCCAGCTCAGATCTACGTCGTTCTCGAATTTGGGCAGCTTGGGCCGCGCCACCCGCCGGTTGGATTGATAGTCAATTCCATACGGCGGATCGGTGAGCACAAGATCCACGCATTCATCCGGCAGTTTCGGCATCTCCTCGAAACAGTCGCCGCATATAAACGCGTTTAAAAGATTTTCGGAAAGTTCCATAGGCGCTCAGAGAGAGGGTCACTCACCACACGTGGTTGGAGTGACCCCGGTTTTATCGTGAAAATCCCAACATACTCTTGAACACATAGCCCGCAATCTGCGGATTTTCTTTCAAGCGTCTGGTTGAATAACCATACCACGCTTCGCCGAATGGCACATAGACACGCAAGCGATGTCCGCGCGAGCGGATATCATCGCGCAATCCGTGCCGCACGCCCAACAGCATTTGGAATTCGTAGCGATCCGGCGTCAGCTTATACTTTTTGATCATCGCTTCGGATTTTTCCACCAACACTTCATCATGCGTGGCAATGCCCACGTAGGCTCCGCCGCTGAACATTTGATCGAGCAGTCGCATGAAATTGTCCCGGACTTCTTCGCGGCCTTTATAAGCAATCTCTTCCGGTTCGCGATAGATTCCCTTGCAAAGTCGGAAATTCGTTTTTCCGCTGTCCATCAGTTTTTTAATGTCATCCGACGAGCGGCGCATATAGGCTTGAATCACGGTTCCGACATTCTGCGTGCGCCGCAGTTCATCGTAAATCTTCAGCGTATCCGTCGTATGCGGCGAATCCTCCATGTCAATCCGCACGAAGTTGCCGTGTTGGGCCGCCGCCGCAATGACTTTATTCAGCATCGCACGAACGAACTGCAGATCAATGTCCATTCCGAGCGCGGTCAGTTTCACGGAAACGTTGGCGTCGAGTTTTTCTTGCGCGATTCTGTCCAGCAGTACACCGTAAGCCTGAACGTTGGCTTCCGCCTCCGCCCGTTCGGAAATGAACTCACCCAATACGTCCACCGTTGCCATAAAACCCTTTTGATTCAGTTCGCGCACGGTGCGAACCGCATCATCCAAAGTTTCTCCGGCAATATACTGCGAGGCAACCTTGCCGACGATGAACTTCGGGACAAAGGGCAGGGTTACCACCACCATCCGATCCAACAGACTCATAGCCAAAACTCACATCATAATTTGTACGAAACAGTGATGCCCACCGTTCCGTTCGACATACTGATATCGGGAGACACGTCCAACCCGTACAGGTGTGCATCCACGTACGCATCTCCGACGGAAAGTAAAACCGTTCCCGCCAGCCACCATAAAAGTTTGTTGCGGCTGTTGCGGTAAAATTTCTCACTGGCAAAGATTCCGGCCTTTTCAAAACGCTTCATTTGATCGTGTTGGTGCGAAGCGCTGTAAATCAGCGATCCTTCTATCACGGCAAATCCCAACGCCTTCACGTAATTTTCCGTGTACAATTGCCCCCAGCCCGGAATCACAAAAGATCGCAGCATCGCGCCGGTCGGACTTTTCTTGAGTGGAACCTGTTCCGCGGCCGATAATGAACCGACTGCGGTTATGAAAAACAGGATCGCACAAACGCGCAGCGCAATCCGATTCATTCGACCAACGCTAAACACTCGATCTCCACTAACACGTCTTTCGGCAGCCGGGCGACTTCCACCGCGCTGCGCGCCGGGGGATCCTTCGGGAAATACCGCCCGTAGACTTCGTTCATCTCCGCGAAATCCGACATGTTCTTCAGAAAGACCGTGACCTTGACCACGGTGGCCATGGAGCCGCCGGCCGCTTCAACCACTCCGGTAAGATTGCGAAGAACCTGCTCGGTTTGTTCCGCCGTTGTCTTGCCGACAACTTGACCGGTCGCGGGATCCACCGGAATTTGTCCCGCCGTGTATACCAAAACGCCGCTGAAGCGAATGCCCTGACTGTAGGGCCCGATTGCCTGCGGCGCTTTGGCCGTGGAAACGATATCGCGTTTCATTTTTTGGGTAGATCCTTAAAGCTTGCGTCCTGAATGCGTTCGTCGTCAATGCGCTTGCCGCGGCGGCGCGGTGATCCTTTCACTCCCGTTTCGCGGCGCGACGGGAAAATAACGGCCAGCAAGTACCGAAACAGGAGAAACAGCGCGACGAAAATCAGTAAAATGCGCAGGAATACTCTCACGGCTCCACCGGATTATAGTACCGCGTCCCCACTTCATCCCGCCGGATTTCCTTCATCAACGCTTCCAAGTGATCGGGATTGGCAACATAATCTATCGCCGTGGCATTCACAATAAGCAGGGGTGTATCGTCGTAGTGAAAAAAGAAATGATTGTACGCTTCGTTCAATGTTCGTAAATACGCTTCGGAAATATCCTTCTCATACGGCCGGTTGCGCTGCCGGATGTTGCGCATCAGCCGTTCGGTGGAACTCTGCAGGTAAACGACCACGTCCGGTTTCCGGATGCGCACTTCCATGAGCGCCATTACTTTTTCATAGAGCGCAATTTCCGCTTCACTGAGATTGATGTATGCGAAAATGCGGTCTTTCGCGAATAGATAGTCCGCGATAAGCAGCCGGTGAAAAAAATCCGGCTCCGGCAATTCCTGCTGCTGTTTGAAACGGGACAGCAGGAAAAACAACTGAGTTTGAAAAGCGTAATGGCGCGGGTCCTTGTAGAAGGAATCGAGAAACGGATTCTCTTCCGGATTCTCCAGCACCAACCGCCCGTTCAGTTTTTCCGACAGTAATTGAGCCAGCGATGTTTTGCCGACTCCGATTACGCCTTCGATTGCAATGTAGCTTGGTTCGCTCATGCCTTGTCAGTAAGATTCGGTGGCCGATGCGGCCATACTTGGAGCGTATCCGTACAGCTTTCTAATAGCTCGGTGAAAGTCAAACCGGACGTCGGATGCAGTCCATCCGGAATCAAATCACATAAGGGAATCAATACAAAACGCCGCTCCGTTAAACGGGGATGCGGTACAACCAGATCCGCGGATGTAATCCGCTCGGATCCCCACAACAGGAGGTCCAGATCGCAGGTTCGCGGAGACATCGGACTCGGGCGAGTGCGTCCCAGCGCCACTTCGATCTCAAGCAACAATTTCAGAAAATCCGCCGCGTCCCCGCGTCGTTCGATTTCGAGTACGGCGTTTAGATAAACGCCTCCGGGCGCTCGTCCCCACGGTTCGGTATCATAGAGGGAAGACGCCCGAAGTATGGAATACCCTTTCTCCGTCAGCTTTTGGCAGGAAGCGGAAAAATGCCGAATGCGGTCGCCTAAATTCGAACCAAAGCCGATATAGGCATGTTCAGGAAGCTTGCCGACGGCGCGTAACCTCCACTTCTACATTCTGCAGTAATCCACCCATCGGTACGTGCGGCTTGCGAACTCGCACCGTGACTTCCTCGATCTTCTCGAAGCGCTTCATGAGTCCGTCCGCTACCACGCCGGCGCACGTTTCCAACAAACGAAAGTTTTCACCGGAAAAGATGTCGCACACAGCCCGGTAAAGCAGTGTGTAGTCAATCGTCCAGTGCAGATCGTCGCTGCCTTCGTGCCGGGAAAAATCTCCACAGGCTTCCACATCCACTTCAAAGCGCTGTCCCAACGTCCGCTCCTCAGCCAACGCACCGTGATGTGCATAGAACAGCATGCCGTTAAGACGGATTTTATCGTGATGCCTCATCGCCCTGCGAGCCTTTCTGAAAGAGCCGCTGTCCCGGTGTTGATTCCCAATGCATCCACGATGCGCACCAGACTTTGAATCAAATCTTCCAGCCGATCCAATGGCAGCATGCTGGCTCGGTCAGAAAGCGCTTCCTGAATTCGCGGATGCGTTTCCACAAATACCGCTGAGACTGCTCCGGTTGCAACGGCCGCACGGGCTAAAGGCTCGATAAATTGCGGCGCTCCGCCGGAAATTCCTTCGGCCCCGCCCAACTGCTGCACGCTGTGGGTGGCGTCGTAGACGATCGGATATCCGGTTTCGGCAAGCTTCACGAGCGAACGCATGTCTACAACCAAGTCTCGATATCCGAAACTGGATCCGCGCTCGGTTAATAAAATTCGATTATTGCCTGTAGATTCCACTTTAGCGGCGGCATGTATCATGTCTTCGGGAGCGACAAATTGCCCTTTTTTAATGTTTACGGGCTTGCTCGTTCGCCCCGCGGCCAATAACAGATCGGTTTGCCTACAGAGAAAAGCCGGAATCTGCAGAATGTCTATGACCTCGGCAACAGGTTTTGCCTGCTCGGGCAAATGAATATCCGTCATCACCGGCAGCCCCACCTCACGCCGCACCTTTGCCAAGACTGCTAAGCCTTCTTCCATTCCCAAGCCGCGATAACTCTCGACTGAACTGCGATTCGCTTTATCGAAGCTCGCCTTAAAAATCGGCAGAATGCCAGTGCGTACGGCGATTGCGAAAAACGCTTCCGCTATTTCTAAACACAGAGCCTCGGATTCGATAACGCAGGGTCCCGCGATTACCGCCAATGGAAATAGGTTGCGTTCAGGCAATGGAATGAACTCTCGCTCTTAAGTACGAATATGATGTTTAAAGTGCCGCAGCCTGCCCGCGGGATTTCTGTAGGGCGGGATTCAGTGCACCTTCATTCTGCGCCAAACATGCTCCGACAAAGTCCCGGAATAACGGATGCGGATGAGTCAGACGGCTTTTCAATTCAGGATGAAACTGAACGGCCAGGAACCAGGGGTGATCTTCCAGTTCGATGATTTCCACCAAATTACCCTCCGGCCACACGCCGGAAACCTTCAGCCCGTGATTTTCGAGCGTCTCACGATACGTATTATTCACTTCAAAACGATGCCGGTGCCGTTCGGTAATTGCATCGGTTCCGAAAGCTCTATGCGCCTGCGAACCGCGAGTTAAAAAGCAAGGATAACTGCCCAATCGCATCGTGGCGCCTTTATGACGGATGCCGCGCTGCTCAGGCATAAAGTCAATTACTGCATTCTTGCCGTCGGATGAAAACTCGCGCGAGTTGGCCTTCTTGATGCCGCACACGTTGCGCGCATATTCAATCACGGCCATCTGCAAACCGAGGCACAACCCCAGAAACGGAAGGTTATTCACCCGCGCATAGTGCACAGCGGTGATCTTACCTTCCACTCCGCGGGAACCGAATCCGCCCGGCACCAGAAGTCCCGAACAACCGCTTAAGAGTTCCGCCGTGGATTGCTTCTCGAATTCTTCCGCTTCGATCCAATGCAGTTCCACTTTCACATCATGGTGCGCGCCGGCGTGCACAAACGCTTCAATGATGGATTTATAGGAATCGCGTACTTCGACGTATTTCCCGCACACGGCAACCTTCATGGTTCGGTGCGGCTGTTTGATGCGCCAGACGAGAGTTTCCCATCCGCTCAAATCCGGTTCTTTGGCGCGCATTCCCAAATGTCGTAAAACCCGTTCCCCTAATCCTTCTTGCTCCAGCACCAGTGGAAGTTCGTAAACCGTTTCCACATCGCGCACTTCAAACACGTCGTCTTTCACGACATTGCAGAACAGCGCGATCTTGGCGCGGACTTTGTCTTCCAACGGATACTGCGTCCGGCAGAGAAGAAGATCGGGCTGAATACCGATTTCCCGAAGTTCTTTCACACTATGCTGCGTCGGTTTGGTCTTGACTTCACCGATGGTCGGAATGAACGGTATTAAAGTGACGTGCAGGAACAGACAGTTTTGCGGCCCGTTTGCCAATGCGATCTGGCGGATCGCTTCCAGAAACGGCAAACTTTCGATATCGCCGACAGTACCGCCGACTTCCACAATCACGACATCATACGATTCCTTGCTCTCCGCCAGCAAATGGATGCGATCAATGATTTCGCTTGTAATATGCGGAATCACCTGCACTGTAGCGCCTAAAAACTCGCCCTTGCGCTCCTTGTTGATGACCGTCTGATAGATTTGTCCCGTCGTCGCATTGTTCAGGCGGCTCATATCCTCGTCAATGAATCTCTCGTAGTGTCCCAAATCCAGATCGGTTTCCGCGCCGTCTTCAGTCACATAAACTTCCCCGTGTTGGAACGGATTCATCGTCCCCGCATCTACGTTGATATAGGGATCGAGTTTCATGATCGTAACGCGCAATCCGCGCGCTTTCAGCAAACGGCCTAACGATGCGGCGGCGATTCCTTTCCCCAAGGAAGACACGACTCCGCCGGTCACGAAGATGTACTTCGTTTTCTTGCGGGCGGATGCAGTCGTCTTCTTTACCATGAGTTCACCGGACCTGTGTTTGCATGAACATTTCGAAAGCTTTCAAGTCAGCCGGCGTATCCACGCCGACCGAAAAATCCTTCACTACGGCACACTGTATGCGATATCCGGCTTGCAGCCAGCGCAGTTGTTCCAAAGATTCAGTTAATTCCAAAGGCGACGGCTTAAGCTGCGTGACTTTCAAAAGAATATCCCGCTGAAAACCGTATATTCCCAGATGGCGAAAATACGGCGGCGCTGCGCTGGCATTCGCATCTCGCCGAAACGGAATTCCCGCGCGGCTGAAATACAGTGCCGCCCCGGAATCGGCCATGACTACTTTAACAACATTGGGATTAGACAAATCCCCCGGATCCCTTATCCCTGCGACGGCCGTCGAAATATTAACCGACGGGTTTCGCAGTGCATCCGCGACAGCGCGCACGGTTTCGGCAGGTATGCCCGGTTCATCTCCCTGAACATTGAGAACTTGATTGTATTCGGGATGTCGCTTCGCGACCTCCGCCACGCGATCCGTTCCCGATGCGTGTTCGGCCGAAGTCAGTTCCACATCCGCGCCGAATTCGCGGCAGGCATCCAGAATGCGTTTGTCTTCCGTGGCAACGATCACTCCCTCCAACCCCGCCGCACGGCTTCGCTCCCAGACATGCTGAATCATCGGTTTGCCCGCCAGAACCGCCAACGGTTTTCCGGGAAAGCGGGTGGATGCAAAGCGAGCGGGAATGACAACCAGCGTACTCACGTCAGTTGATGGCCCGCGGTAAACGGAAGAATTCTTCCGTGCGATCCGGCGCATTGCTAAGAGCCTCTTCCCGCGATAAGCATGGCCGGGGCTCATCCTTGTCCATGACATTACTCATGTCAAGAACATGATGTAACGGCTGAACGTTCGTCGTATCCACTTCGTGAAGCTGGTCAATATATTGAAAAACCTTGCCTAACGTAGCGGTCATAGCCTCTAATTCTTCCGGTGATAGCCGCAGTCTGGCAAGGTGTGCCGTGCGTTCTATATCTTCTTTGGTAACAGGCATTTTGAATGACAATCCTCAATAATTGGTATCACCCATTTTACCGACCGCAATCTATAGGAAAAATCCCCCAATGTCAAGTCACTTCATAGGTTGCGACACAGTGTGGCCGCCGCCATACTGCAATTGCCACAGGCGGTAAAATATCCCGCGTTGCGCTAACAATTGTTCCTGCGTGCCTTGCTCGCGCAAACGACCATGATGAAAGACCAGAATCCGGTCGCATCGCTGAATTGTAGACAAACGATGGGCGATGATGATGGAAGTGCGCCCCCGTAACAACTGGGCAATGGCATCTTGAATCAGCCGTTCGGTTTCGGTGTCTATGGATGCCGTCGCTTCATCTAAAATCATTACCCGCGGCTTACACATTACAGCCCGCGCGAAGGCTAATAACTGCCGTTCGCCCGTTGACAGAGTTGCCCCACGCTCCATTACCGGTTCGTCATAACCGTGAGGAAGTCTTTTAATAAAATAGTCCGCGTGAACCAGTTCCGCCGCCTTCTCCACTTCGGTTCGCTGTGCATCCGGACATCCAAATCGAATATTCTCGGCAATCGTGCCCGCAAACACAAACACATCCTGCAGAACAATCCCCATCAACCTGCGCAGGGGATGAAAATCAATTTCGCGGATATCCGTACCGTTGATTAGAATCTGTCCTTTTTGTACGTCATAAAAACGGCTCAAGAGCGAAATGATTGTGGTCTTTCCCGCTCCGGTAGCTCCCACGATAGCTATGGATTCCCCGGCGTTCACGATAAAACTGACGTCTTTTAAAACCCATTCTTCATCATGATACGCAAACCACACATTGCGGAATTCGATGGATACATGATCAACTTGCTCGGATATTCCGTTCGTAGCCAAAGGCGGTTCGATCTCTATCGGGTGATCCAGCACTTTAAACACGCGCTCCGCCGCAGCCATCGCCCCCTGTAAAATGTTGTATTTTTCAGCCAGATCCCGCACCGGACGATAGAATCGCTCGACATACTGAATAAACGCGACCAGAGTGCCGAGTGTCACCGCACCGGTCAGCATCATGCCGCCACCGCCGAAAATAATCAACGCAACAGCCACAGCGGAAATGAGTTCCACTGCTGGATAAAAAACCGCATAGAAAAAAATCGTGCGCATATAAGTATGCTTCAGGTCACTGCCGATTTCGTCGAATACCTGATAGTTGCGGGATTCGCGGTTGAACAATTGCACGACCCGAATCCCCACCAGATTTTCGTGCAGATAGCTGTTCAAGCGCGCAATTTTCAGCCGCGTCAGCCGGTACAAGTCCCGCACCTGTTTGCGAAAGATAAAGGTGACCAGAATCAGAAAGGGAATCACGGACAGCGTGATCAGCGCCAGCTTCCAGTTCACGACGAACATCACGATCATAATTCCCGTCAGCGTCACGATGTCGCCCACTATCGCCACCAAACCGGAACTAAACAGTTCATAGAGTGCCTGTACGTCCGAAGTCAACCGCGACATGAGCCGTCCCACCGGATTGCGGTCATAGTAGGGAACGGAGAGCCGCTGGAGCCTCTCGAACAGCTTCATTCGCAGGCGATAGATGATGAACTGTCCGGCAGAGCCTGTCAAATACATTTCGCTCCAGCGAAGCCCCGCCGCGGCAACGGAAACACCCGCGAATAAAAGAACAATATGAACCAAACCGGGCCAGTCCTTTGCGGCAATGTAGCGGTCAATGGCTAATTTGACCAACAGAGGCCCTGCCAGTTCCGCCAACGCTCCCGCCACCAGCAGCACTACGGCCAAAAATATCTTGTTTTTCTGATCGCCGATGTAACTCCACAACCGTTTCGCCAATCGCGCATCATATGCCTTGCCGAGAACTTCCTCTTCGTGGGAATGGTCTTCATAGCTGCTCATATTCGCGAGTCCTCGTCAATCTCCTCCAGCTCCGCCTCCAGTCTTTGCATACGTTCTAATTCAGTATAATAACCGCCCAAAGCGATGAGCTGTTCATGCGTGCCGCGTTCAACAACTCGCCCTTCATCCAACACAAAGATCTCATCCGCGTGCTTCACCGTGGAAACCCGGTGCGAGATAATGATGGAAGTGCGATCCGCCATGAATCGCCGCAGTCCGCCGAGAATTTGATCTTCCGTCTGCGTATCCACGGCGGACAGAGCGTCGTCTAAAATTAATATGCACGGATTCTTCATTAAGGCACGAGCCAGAGCCGTGCGCCCTTTTTGACCGCCGGACAGCGTCAACCCGCGTTCACCCACCACGGTTTCATAACCGCTGCGAAAACTTTCCACGTCGCGATTAATCTGCGACACATCCGTGGCAACCAGAAAATGTTCATCGGTCGCATCGGATACGCCGAAACAGACATTGGCACGCAAGGTGTCGGAAAAGAGTAGTGCGTCCTGCGGCACCATGCCGATCATCGCGCGTAACTCCGACAGATTCCACTCCGTCGTCGGAATCCCGTCTACAAGAACGCGTCCTTCCGTCGGATCAAAGAGACGCGGAATCAAGGATATCAAGGTGCTCTTTCCGCTTCCGGTTCGTCCTACGAATGCCACGATTTTACCGGCATCAATCCGGAAGTCCAGGTCGGCCAGCGCCGTCCGTTGATCGTTATAGCAAAAACGGACTTTCTCGAAAACGATTTCGCCGCGCGGCAATTCACTGCGGCGCGACTCCGGCGGCGGTGCGATTTCCGGCTCGATATCCAGAATGTCGCACAGCCTTTTCATGGAAGCCGCGCCGCGCTGGAAAAGATTGGCCACCCATCCCACCGCAATCATCGGCCAGGCGAGCATGCTTAAGTACCCGACAAAGGCCACGAAATCGCCCAGACTGAGTTCCCCCCGGATAATCCCGCGCCCGCCGAAGAGCAAAATCATTACGGTGGCAAGCTCAAACATCATCACCATCACCGGCATAAACGCCGCCTGAACACGCGTCATAGCCAGATTGCGCCGAACATATTCATGATTCAATTCGTTGAATTTGCCCAGTTCGCGATCCTCTTGCGCGAACGCGCGAACCACGCGCACACCCGCTAAATTCTCTTCCGCGCAGTCGGAAAGCGCGGAAAACTGCTGCTGAATCCGTGTGTGCAGTTTGTAGGTAATCTTTCCCAAGTAGAATACGGTGAAAGATACGAGTGGAGCGGCGAGCAGCACGGCGACCGTCAGCTTAACGGACAACAGAAACATCATGGTCAGCGTGAATAGCGCCATGCTGATCGTGTCCAGTGGATACATCACGCCCGGTCCGAGTACCGAACGCACGCTCTCCAGATCGCTGGTCAGCCTTGCCATGATATCGCCCGTTCGATGTTTGTTGTAAAACGAGGCGGGCAATTTCTGCAAATGCGCAAAAAGCGCATTCCGTAAATCCAATTCCGCATGGCGCGACATTCCGATTAAAATCTGCCGCATATAAAAACGCAGCACGCCCGCTACTGCCGCTATGGCAACAAACAGCAAAGCATACCATGCCAGCAATCCGAGTGTGACACCCGACTGCAATCCGTCCACCGCCAATTTGAGCAGCCACGGCCCTGCCGCACCCACGGCGTTGTTAAGCACCGCCACGAGAGCGCCGATAAGGATGGACGTCCGATAGGGACGCAGATAGGGCAGCAGCCGTTTAAGCGCGTTCATGTTTTAACGGTCAATGCGGATTGTGAAGAGATGTTATTATCCAAAGTTCAAAACCCGAGACAACAGTCCCGGGCTTCGTACGTGTGAAGCATCTTTTAATCACTCAAACATCACGCTTTGGCTTTCGCCTTGGCGGGGCTGTCCGGCGACGCGGTTTCCGGCTTTTCACGGAAATCCTCGGCCTTCTTCATCAAGGCTCCGGCGGTGCTCTTATATATTACATAGTCCGCCTGAGCGCCGGCCTTGCGTAAAAAAAACTGATTCCCTTCCGGATCTTTGGGAATCAATCGCAAATCCACCGACTGTCCGTCGTTAAGTTCGGCCTGTAAATGAAAGACGGACGCGTTAAAGGCATTCGGTGCCAGAGTATCGGCAAAATCCACGCCCGACATCCGCGACAGCATTCCCGTCAACCGCCCGACCAGATCTTTCGTTCCGACGAACTTTTCCTTGCCCGCGTCCACGTCCCACAATGAATCGTTGAGAGTCAGCGTGATCTTGTGATCGGGATATTCCAGAACGATCTTGCGGAAGTCCGCCTGATTCAATTCCGTAATCGTTTTATCGCGCCAGTCTTTTACTTTGCGTTTGAAGGTCGCGGATTGACTTCCGCCGATTTCCCACACGTCATTCGTGCCGTCAGCCCGCGCGTAAGAGGTTTGTCCGGTCGGGCCGCTTCTTCCGATGTAGATGGTGGTCGTTTTCTTGCCTTGCCCCACCGTGACTTTCACACCCAACGCGTCATCCACCTGAAACTCACCGTGCCGCGACGTATTTTTCGTAATCAGCGTCAGCTTTTCCATTTCGCGGAATTTGCCGACTGCGGCAGTTACGGTCTTTTGCGCCGCCGGGTATTTCAGCGGATAGGTGACCGTCCACTGTTCCCCTTCCTTCCGCATCTCGACCGTGTCGGCCGCCGTCTGTATGCGAAGGAAATCCACTTTCGCGCTGTCGCATTCCACAAAGGGACGGGCTGCGGAAACAATCGGCCTCTTGGATTGCACAAGCCAGTAGATTCCGAGTAGTACCACCAGCACAACTAAGAGAACAAGAGAACGTTTCATATCGTCACCGCCTTCCGCCGATTGCGGCGAAGTGTCCACCGCGACAAACCTAAGACCAGAACCAGCGCCGGCGGAACGAACATGCTTGCGTATTTCACGGTACGCTTGGTTCCGTCGGTGAGATCCGGCTTAAGCGGACGAATCGCCGCTTCCCGGGAACGAATGCTCATCAAATCGTCATCCTGACTCAGCCAGTCCACGGAGTTCAGGAAGAGCACCATGTTGGGACCGCCCTGCGCAAATTGACCTTGCAGGAAATTCCCGTCGCCGATCACGATCATCCGTGTCTGCGGACTATGCTCCATCACTTGGACTTGCGCCGGAACCGCCGTACTGTCCTTCGGATGCGGGACAGGCTTGCCTTGAAAGGCCGATGCATAATCGCCAATCATCGCCAAACCTAAAACCTTTTTCCCTCCGGTATAATCCTCGCGCTTCGCCTGATTCATCGGATTGATGTCGTAGCGTCCGACCTGCAGGCGCGTGAATTCGCTGGTCTGGAACAGCGGTGTGTATTCCACTTTCCCCTTCCCCGAAGGCGTCGTGTCCACCGAACTCGGGAAAAACATCGTGAGTTCCTGCAATTCCTTTACGAGCGGCAGCGTGCGGTTAATGTCCACGATGCGCGGAAACGCCGGATAGCGCACCATATTCGTAATCATGAAAAATCCCTGCTGCTGCTGCACGTTAATCATGGAGGCGTTCAAGTCCATCACAAGGTTATTACCCACGACGAACCCGTACTGCCGCGTGATATCGTCAATCCCCAATTGCATTGCCGTAGCCGTGGAAGTCTGGATATCGGCCTTAACCTTATTGATAAACCAGCCGACTTTCCCGCCGCGCATGATGAACTGGTCTATGCAGAACTTCGTCCAGTCGTCCAGCGTTTCCTTCGGCTGCACGATCAGCAGCACGTTGACGTCGGGATCAATCAGATTGTTCCCCATTTCCGTGCTGACCGGAACGACTTGATAATGTTTCGACAGCGCCATTGCCACATTTCGCAAATCCTGATTGGGATCCGGCATGCCATATCCGCTTAAAAATCCCACCTTCGGCAGCTTCTCGGACACCAGCCGCTTGATCGCCGAAGTCATTTCATACTCAAAATTCTCCACGTTCTGAACCAGCGGAATGGTCTCGTGCTTGTCGCCGTAGATTAACACCAGCCCCATGTACGCCTTCTTCAGCTGCACGTTGTCCTTCTCCATCACGTTCACCTGAACGGGCTGGATGCGGTAACGCTGCGTTTCTTCTTCGAGCTTCTGCTCCTTGGCGGGATCCACGAATTCAAACACGAAATTCCCGCGGCTGTACGAGCGATAGTCTTCCAATGCGTCGTTCACATAGCGCGAATTCGCGTTGTAGGGCGGCGGTAAATCCTTCGTGAAATAGGCTTTCACCGTCAGCCGATCTTCCAAGTTCGCCACCACGTTGCGTGACGCTTTACTGAGCGTATAAATGTGGTTCTCCGTCAAATCGGCGCGCGTAAAAAGCCGCAGGCCGATGAGGTTGACCACCACCACGATAGCCACCATCACCAAAAGGTTGGATACCGAGGAAACTGACCAGGCTTTACGTTTCATATCTCAATAATCCTGTTTGTCTTGATTCCTGAAGGCGAATCGTTGAATCGCCTCTTGCTCGGACATTCCGGACGGGCGCACAACCCGTCCCGGTGATTCGAATTCAGTCGCCTTTGCGCCTCGATAACGCGTGGCTGGCTAAAAGCAGACCGATAAAAATCATCGAGAAAAAGTAAATCAGATTGCGGCTGTCAATCACACCGCGTGCAATGTTCTGGAAATGATATTCGATGGCCAGATATTCCATGATGCTGGCCAAAGAGGGCGGAACAAAAAACAGGATCTTGTCCAGAATGAAAAAGAAGAACGATATCGCCAGCGCGACAATGAACGCCACAATCTGGTTCTCGGTAATGGACGAGGCGAACATACCGATCGCCAGATAAGCCGCGCCCAAAAAGAAAAGTCCGATGTATCCCGTGACCACCTGACCGCCGTCCAAATCTCCCAGAGTGCTCACCGCCAGCGGATAGACGAAGGTAAACAGCAGAAGCACAAAAATCATCGCCAGTGCCGCTAAATACTTGCCCACCACGATCTCAGAGTCGCGCAAAGGATAGGTAAACAGCAGTTCAATCGTGCCGGATTTCTTCTCTTCCGCCAAGAGCCGCATCGAAATCGCCGGAATGAACAACACGTACAGCAGCGGCACAATCCCGAACAGCGTGCGCAGATTGGCCTGATTCATTAAAAACAAATTCGACGTGAAAAAGTAGCCCGACACCAGCAGGAAAAACATCAACACAATGTAGGCTACCGGGGAATCGAAATACGAACGGAATTCCCGTTTGAAGATCGAGAGAACGTTATCCATTAGTTGTCCTCCAGCGTCAGCTTGTGGAATACGTCCTCAAGGCTGCGCGCTTCTTGAGTCATTTCGAGCATCACCCAATTCTCGCGCACGGCAAGCTTAAAGAAGTCTTCCCGAATATCCCGGTCGGTGGGGCTTTCGATGCGCAGTCGGTGCGTTCCCGGGACGCTGGGCACCATGCGAACGTCTTCAACGCCCAGCACGGTTCGGGCTTTGGCGACCACGTCCGCGGCACCCGTTTTTACCGTGGTCAGAACGACCGAGTGCCCCGCTACTCCGGCTTGTAAACCTTCGGGAGTGTCATCGGCCACGATTCGCCCCTGATTGATGATGACAATCCGCGAACACGTGGCTTGAACTTCCGAAAGAATATGCGTCGAAAGAATGACGGTCTTTTCGCGGCCAAGCTCTTTAATGAGCATTCGAATTTCTGCGATCTGATTGGGATCGAGTCCCGCCGTCGGTTCGTCCAGCACCAGAATATCCGGATCGTGCATCATGGCCTGCGCCAGACCCACGCGCTGACGGTATCCTTTAGACAGTTGACCGACGTCCTTGGAAAGCACGTCTTCCAAGCCGCAGCGCCCCACAATCTCTTTGATCCGCTTCGGCCGTTTGTCCTTGTCAATCTTCCTTAAATCGCACACGTAGTTCAAATAATCTACTACGTTGATGTCCTGATACACGGGAGCCATCTCAGGTAAGTAGCCGATCTTTCTTCGCACTTCCAGAGACTGGTCCAACGTATCCAGACCGTCCACTGTGATCTTGCCCGATGTGGGCGGCATGTAGCACGTGATCATGCGCATCGTGGTGGTTTTCCCGGCTCCGTTCGGTCCCAGAAACCCGAGAATCTGCCCCGATGGAATGGACAATGTGACAGTGTCCACCGCCTTGACCCCGCTATAGGACTTGGTTACCTCTGACAGTTGGATCATAGACTCTTCCAGACAGGTTAGATTGTTATGACTTTCGCTAACTTCCAATTAACTCAAAAGACGAAAATGAGGTTCCGACCCTCAGATGTATTCGTTAGATTTTCTAATGCTGCGTCTCTCGTTTTATCTTACTGTTATTATTGATATAAGCAATATGTAATCTGATCCCAAGCGGCTAAAATTTTTTCTGGTGCCTCCGGTCGAAATTCGCCTCTGATATTTCAGCGCTGCGCAAGGTCCACCCGGATCTCTTTTACCGGATCACCCTCCCGAAAACTAATAGTCAATGTGCAATCCGGATATGCCGGATTCCGCAGCAGAATGTCGTAAGTCCCCAGTGGTTTATAGATCGTTTTAGAGTGCGGAGTGCGCAGTTCCAGTTTTCCGTTGATATACACGTCCGCCCACGGCCTAACGGATGCGATCTTTAAGCGGGCGACGAAGTCTTCAAGATTCACCTTGAGTTCGCTCGTCATTCCGGGCTGAATCGCCACCTGCCGTATCACCGGATGACCGATCTGCGGATTGAGTAAAACGACATTGTGATTTCCCGCGGGAAGCGTCAGCGGTTTCGGCAGCGGAGTAGTCCCGATGAGTGAATCGCCTAAATAAATGCTCGCCCACGGAGTGGATGCAATCGTGAGAAACCCGGGTTCCTTCGGAACCGTTATGGATGGTATTGTGTCCGGTTTGATCACGGGAGGTCTCGGATCGGGAATCGGCGGGATATTATCGTCGGAAGAATCAACATCCACCGGTTCCCCGGGAGTCCCCGGTTCTTCGCCCGGTTCCACTCTGGCTGTCGAATCCGGCTCGGGCGCGAAAACCAGCGGCGGCCACTGAATCACTGCCGGTTGCTGCGTGATCGTGGCAAGGTGATAGACAAGCCCAATCACAATCATCCCCAACAGGATTAAAGATGCCGTCCGAAAAGGCCGTGTCCACGCCTTACGCCGGGCTACACTTTTTGCAACAGGTGGACGGCTGAACGGCTTGCCCGACAGAAAATCCTCAAGCAGCGTTCGCGGAAGCAATCCTTCAGGCTGGGATTGCAGGACCGCCTCTCGTGCTTCCGCCGCAGAACCGTATCGCTTTTCCGGCAAACGGTCTAATAAGCGTTCTAAAACGGGTGCAAGCGCCGCGGGAACCGCCTCGCCGTATTCTTCGAGATGCGGTCCTTTGTAGTTCAGCAAGGCTAAAAGGATGGCATTGGGATTATCCTGCTCGAACATGCGGCGGCCTGAAAGCATTTCCAACAGGATCAGGCCTAAAGCAAAGAGATCCGTCGCCGCGGAAAGTTCACGGCCCGTAACCTGCTCCGGAGCCATATAACGCGTTGTTCCGGGAGTCATGCCGTCTTGCGTGAGTGACGGTTGATCCCTCAGCGTCACCAGGCCGAAGTCCGTGATTTTCACATCGGCCTTCGCGGAAATCATGACATTTTCCGGCTTCAGATCGCGATGAATGATCCCGGCTGTATGAGCAGGATCAAGACCCGCCAGAATATGCGCCGCAATCGTGGCCGCCACGTTTGCAGGAAGCGGCCCGCGATCCTTGAGCAGCTTGCCAAGATTCATCCCCTCGATGAATTCCAGAACTAAAGATAATCCGTCTTCATCTTCGCGTAGATCGTAAATCTGCACGACGTTCACGTGCGACAGTCGGGCAATGGCTTTCGCCTCGCGCATGAA
Source organism: Candidatus Zhuqueibacterota bacterium (assembly GCA_003818605.1). Taxonomy (GTDB): domain Bacteria; phylum Electryoneota; class RPQS01; order RPQS01; family RPQS01; genus RPQS01. The sequence continues at coordinate 31,688 of RPQS01000043.1, forward strand.
GCGGGCGCGAATTGCCTCGTCGCGCGCATATTGCGGATGGATGCGTTTGACCAGCACCTTGCGGTCCAGTTCGGCGTCATAGGCCTCCCAGACCGTAGCAATGTTGCTGCGCGAAATCTCGCGAAGAAGTGTGATTCGACTGTCCTGCTCCGCCATGTCCGTTCAGAATTTTATGGAGGGATTCAGGTGAGAATACCGGCGATCAACCGAAAAAATGCTTTGGGATTATCGGAAGTAAAGAAATGTCCGGAAGCACGAACGGTATAAACGGGAATGCCGATATGTCCGCACAGAGCCAGCGAATTCGACTCCGAGACCGGTGCATCACCCCGGATAAACGATGTCCGAATACGCGTGGATTTCAGAAAAATCGGAAAGC
>RPQS01000044.1 GCA_003818605.1 Candidatus Zhuqueibacterota bacterium
ATACGCATAGATGTGGATATAGTCAAACAATCATTGGAGCGAATCCTGAGCAATTTGCGGGACCTGCTTTTCATCTTTACGACTGCTAATTCTATAGAATTCACTATCACCCGTCAGGAGAGTATCGGCGTGAATGAGTGAATCTCCTATGTAGCATAAAGCAGATTGTATAGGATGAATTTTCAATGTTATATTGTGATCGTACTCAATATTAATGGTGTCATAGGCCGCAAATGAAAGAACACTAACCTTGGTGTCCGAACGATCATAAATAACGGATCCTCGCTGATTCCCGATAAGTCTAACCCAGTAACCTCCGGATATTGATCGGTCCATTCGGGCACTGTCTGGCAACAGATAAATGTCCGTCATGGGGCTGTGAACCTGTGTCGAGTTCTCTTTAAATGACAATGAAAACGGAATTTGTTGAATCGAATCATTCCGTACACGTCGTGATAAGTATAGACTGCCGAGGAGAGCAATCAGTAAAAGAAAAGTTAATAAATATATTGCTTTACGGTTTCTGCTTAAGGCGGCAAACCAAGCCGCTCGAATTTTAACCCGGGTCACTTCCACATGTTCAGGCTGAGCAAGAAGTGGTGGAGTCTCATCCAATGTCGCATTTGTAACGTTTAAAATCGGTGAAATAAGTTGATCAAAAGTGCGAATTACTTTTTCCCGATTCATACCGACGGCATGAGCGTAAAGACCCAGATAACCGCGGAGATAAGCTCTGGGGACTTCATCCCACCGCCCCATCTCAAGCGCTTCCAGATACTCTATACTTACACGAGTAGCCTGCGCCACCTCGTCGAGTGTCACCTGCTGAAAACGCCGGGCTTCACGGAGTTCCCTACAAAAAGCGGCAATGGCTGAATTGTCGAATGAGGGTATCATGGACTAAGTTTGTAGGTAATCCCACCACATTATCAAAATCACCTTCCCATTCTTTCACCAATTCCCGGCCTGCGTCCTGAATAGCATAGGCACCGGCTTTTCCCTCCCATTCCCGGGAATCGAGATAGCCTCGGATATCCGATTTGGAGAGAGACCGAAAACGGACACGGGTTGAAGCAGCCGCATCAACTGAGATCCCAGGAGAATCTGTTTCTTTGTTTGGGCCGTATATATAGATTCCGGTGATAACTTCATGCCAACGATTGGAGAGACTTTCCAGCATTCGTCGCGCTGAATCGCGTCCCACCGGTTTACCAAACACACAGGATTCCACCGCAATAATCGTATCCGCACCGAGCAGGACACGATCCGAATCCGGATAGTATTCAGAACGTTCCACTTTCCGTCGAGCATTACCGATGGCAAGATCATGCGGATTACCCGCCATCCAGCGTTCCGAAGCATAAGAAGGAAAAATATCAAAAGGCAGACATAATTTTTCCAACAGCGCACGCCGACGCGGAGATGCGGAGACAAGAGTTAAACGAACGGGAATCAATTTAACCGAACAGGAAGGCTAAAAGGAGTATTACGCCGGTATAGGGAAGTATACGGCAGAGGCGATGGAGGGCGGTTTTCGAATCGTCGGTTCGCGGCTGCCGCAGACGTCCCCAGAAGAAAAGAATCGGGCTGAGTACGCCAATGACCAGAATCCAAAAATAGCGTTGCCCATAGAGTTCACCGAGCCATGGCCAAAGCGAAATAACTCCGAAAATAAAGAGCAGCGTGGAAATCCATGCTAAGGTTTTACCATATATGAGATGAATGCGCATATCCGCATCGGGAGTTCTTTTCGATATTGTTACTTCCAAATCGCGAATCCATAGCGAAACCCAACTGAGCATAGCCATTAGAACCGCGGGAAACAACCCCGTGCGGAAATCACTCAGCATAACTGCGGTCAACAAGAAAGGACTGCTTAAAAGAACTCCGCCGATTATGACACGAGTGGCACGCCAACGGTAAAAAAACAACGGCCATAAGCCAAGAATCACAAAGGAGTACACTCCAACCGCCCAGTTCAGACACGTAGAGCCTGCCTGAATCAAACCGAGAACGGCCGCTAAAACACCTATCCCTAAAAAAATCCATACACTTCGATTGTATGAACGAGTTCCGCAGACCGTTTTATCTATATCGTTAGTCGCAGGCGAATTCATGAAAAACCAAGCCAAACCGCCGAAAAGCGCCGCTGTGATAGCCCAAATAGAAGGCAAAAACAAAGCGGTGTCGCTCATGTTGTGAAGAATCACGGTAACTGCCGCCGAACCGACAATGAAGAACACTGCAAACCATCGGTTCCACAGGTTCGGGAGACGGAATACAATATCCAGAATTTTCATAGTTGAAGCGGCATCTCGAGTTGGAGCTTTACCCGAAGTAAATCCAGGCATTGCTGCAGGACTTCGCCGGCGTTCAGCTCATTCGTGTGACCGGTATCGAGGATGGCCATTCGGAATTTCTCCTGACCGCGTTTGACCCAATCCTCATAAGCGTCATTGAGTTCATACAGATAATCGGGGCTGATATTCTGCTCGGAAGGACGACCTCGGTGATGAATCCGTTTGAGCAGGGTATCCACGTCGCAGCGAAGATAAATAATGAGGTCGGGAGGCGTCAGATGTGCGGTCATCGCATCAAACAAATCCCGGTAATTGTCCCAGTCACGACCGACCAAATGATCTCGCTTGTGCAGCGTTTGGGCAAACACCTCGACATCTTCATAGATCGTTCGGTCTTGAACGCACGAAATCTGCGCCAATTCGATTTCGCGCTGACTGACGAATCGCTTACTCAGAAAATAAACCTGCAAATGAAACGCCCATCGCGACATATCGTGATAGAAATCGTCGAGATAGGGATTTTCAATTACAGGTTCAAGGTAGCATCGCCAATCCAATTGGGCGGCAAGGGCTTGCGTCAACGTGGTTTTTCCGACACCAATGTTTCCCGCCACCGCTACGAAATACTTACGCTGTGAAAATTCTGACAAGGGGCAAACATACCTCAAAGGTTAAGTAAATTTAAACCACTGAAGTCGTCCTTTGATCGCGTGATCATTCGCTCGCATTTTTCGATCCAGCATTCCACCGTGATCGCCACTTCCAAACTCATCAGATGACCGCCCGTAACCGTACCGTTCCGATCCGCGACCGTTGCATGCAAATGCCAAAAAGGATTCCCTTGAACGATGCTCACATTTCCGATGAGACTTACCAATTCCACCATGCCATCCACGGGGATGGAAATGTACTTCCTCTGCTGCAGATCATAGTAGCCGAGAACAACATCCTTTACACCGCCGATTCCGGTCAGGTATCCGGATACCAATCCCATACGCGTCGCAAGATCCACCAAACCGGCCGGAAGCTTCTCCCCTACTTCAAAACGCGCGAGCAGACGTGAAGACTCCTCATGCCATTTCATGACAACCCTCCGCCTCCGCGTCGCATCCAAACTCCTCATCGAGTGGTTTTAATTCCAAACCCGGCATGACCTGTCGGAGCCGCGCAATATCATAACTTGTATCCGCCGTCATCAAAGACGCTCGCGGATGCGATAAATAACTGGCGGGCTCGATCAGATCAGCGGACATTCCATACGCACGAGCCACAGCATAGCCTACATCAAGCCGGCTCATGCGTTTCAAGCCGCCGACATGAAGCAGGCCGTTTATATTCTGCACACATGCCCGTTCCAACACCCGCACCATAGCGCGAATATGGATCGGCGAACGATATTGATCCTGAAAGAGCGTAACGGGCAAGCCCTGCCGCATCCGGTTCAAAACCATTTGCGAGAAACTTTCACCCCAGCCAATGGAAAGCCCGACAACGGAATTGCTGCGAACAACTACGCAGCGCGCCGCTGAGGATAAGACAACGCGTTCACCTTCCAATTTGGTTCGTCCGTAGACACTGACCGGATCGGGTGTGTCGCTTTCGCGCAATCCTCCTTTGCATCCGGAAAACACTTGGTCGCTGGAAAGGAAGATAAATTTGCTGCGCAGCCGTTCCGCCCAGCGAACGAGCTGTGTGGTAACGCGGACATTCAAGCTGAAAGCGGCATCCGGTTGATCTTCGCACTCCACGACACGCGAGAGAGCCGCCGAATGCACAATCACGTGCGGAACGAAGCTCTCCATCCATGCGGCGACGGCCCGTTCATCGCGTAAATCAACTCGCGCAAATCGGAAGGAAGGCTCTCGATGTGCGCGATTCACTATGCCGACTATGTCATGTTCGCGCGATAACCAATGGCCTAAATGCGAACCGATAAATCCGGACGCACCGGTAATGAGTATTCTCACGGTCCGTTAGAACTCGTGTCTGAACGTCACGAATAATCCCGGCGTTTGAACAGACGGAGCGACCGACATAGTCCAGCCGCGCGGCGAAAGTGCAGAGGTTTTTTGAGAAGGTGTCGTCGCAGACAGTCGTCCGGCATGGATCGCCGAGGCAATATGATTCAACACAATGCCACCGACTAAATAAAACACGCTGTTGAATGCACGATCCGATCGGATTCGGGTGTTTTCCATTTTCGAGCGATGCGCATCGGTATCCCAAACCCAACGGTCACTGGCGGAGTTGTACAGCGCTTCGTAATTGCGGTCCCGCAAGCGCTGCTCGTTATACTGGTCTACCGACATCCAATTGCCGACATCAACGTAGAAGTCATGCTCGTGATCTCCGGCAACGCCGGCATAAACCGCCGCCAGTGAGCGATAGTCGTCACGCGCGGAACTTCCGTAGGCGTTCAGCGTCAGCATGCCGCCGATGAGGATAAGGTCGGTCCCCAGAAACGCCAAAGCCGAACTCTTTCGCTCCAATTGGTATTGGCCCCAACCGGGGATAATCAATGATTTGATAAATGCCGATCCTCCCCGCGCAGCTTCCTTGCTGAGCGCGTGGGAAGAAATCAGGCAAATCAGAACGGGCAAGAGAATACGCCGGAAACGCATTGTTCGATTCATGTTGCGTTTAGTCCAGCGGTAAAGACAGTGTTAGGAAACGCGTGCGGCTGCCCTCAAAATCGCGAAGATCGTAACGCAGCCGTAAATCGCCTAAAGTCGGCGCGGGAGTCGTTGTGACCTTTTTATTATAACTCCGAACCGCGAATGCCGCGTCTAAGGCAGAGAGAACATGATTGACCAACACCACTTCCATGGCGATGTTGCCTTTGTCCAAAAGATCGTTAGCCTCACCGCGCATGTCTGCATAGAGGAAAAACATGGCGGATTGACCGTCAAATGCCGTCGTAGCGGGATTGTCGCCGCTGACCGTCCAGTTCGGCGGATTCGTTTCCCCGATCTGACCTTGATTCGCCGAATACGTATCCTGCCAACCCCAGCCAAACTGCGAAAAATACTTCCCGATCATTTCAAAAAACTGTTGGCGGTCGGATGTCATAACGTCATGCGTGAAGGGCGCAGGCAGATACGTAGAACGCTGCGTCCACTGCAAGCCGCTCCACGTGTCGAAATTGCCGGTAAAAGGACGTCCGGCAATCGCACGGGTTGAATCCTTTGCGACAAGCCATTCCGCGAACATATAAGGACGCGCGTTAAAGTGATTGGGCGTATCCCTCCATCCGGCATAGGCTTCGAATTCGTCGGTTTTATCGCGTCCCGAGCCGTGATAATTGGCGTAAACCGCCCAGGCGGCCACCTCAACGGCGAACCAAGGAAGAGCGCGCAACCAGGAACCAGCATACAGTTGACCTGTTCCGGGTATAATCAGCGAGAACATAACCCCGCGTCCGATGTTCTTTTTTAAACCGATATCGGCCGGCGCCGTCGAATCCGATCCGGACTCATCCGCTTGCGCGGACGCCAACTGTGCACGGTACGGAGATACCGTCCAGTCCGCCGCAAATCCCGATTGTGCCGGAAATGTCATGCAGATTAAAATCAGCCATAATCCGCAGGCTGCGAATTTCCTCGTCATGGGAATTTCTCCGTTTATTTTTATTTGTCAGATGTCGCGTGATTGCGATCCGTTCCATGCTGAAACGGACTGTAAAACTGAAACAATACCGTCAAATAGTAGCGAAGCTCTTCTCCGTACTCCGAAAGATCGCGACCCGCTTCAGAAATCGTAAAACGATCTAAACCATAGGCTACATCGAGACCGATTGCGGTGGGATAAGAATAAAACGAATGAAGCTGAACGCGCAGACCCGCACCGATATCCTTCTTCAATTGATCCGTCTGGAAGTCGCCAGTCCAGGCATTGCCGACATCCATAAACAGACTGCCATAGATGCGATTCAATGAAAGAGGCCAGAGATTCAAGGATGCACGGCGTAAAATGGGAAAACGATACGTTGCCGTTCCAACGGCAATTCGTTCGCCTCCCATGCTATAGTATGAGTAGCCGCGCATGCCCGGCAAGCCGCCTGCATATAGATAGAAAAACGGATCAACATGCTCGCCGATGAAACCGCCCCGGCCGCGCAGCTCTAACGTATGATCCCATCCCGGCAGCGAAAAATACTTCTCCAAACCCGCTTCCACCATGTCGTAATTATACGGAGCGTAAATTTCCTGCAGACCTATCGCATCTCCGCCAATCTCCAAATCGGTGTAAAAGAGGTGATTGGCACGGGTATATTCGCCGTATACCTTCATTCCACCGCTGGGATTGATCTCCGACACGATGCCGGGAAGACGTTGGTCGGAATAGAATCCGATCTTGCCGGCCCAACCTTTAAAATAGGTGATTCCCACCGTCGAACCGTCGTCGAACCGATTCAGCGCATTGTAGCGGCTGTAGATTGCCGTCGCTTTGATATTCGATCCGCCGGCAAGCGGCACACGAAGACCAAGATCCACTTCATTCAGGTTATAACGGTAGCGTATGCGATAGCGATCATAAATCGGCAGGAAACCGGGCTCTTCGCCGATGATTCGCGTTGAATCGGCAAAATGCGACGTCAGTTTTCGCTGAATATTGTAGTATTCGAGAAAAAACGTCGGATAATGCGCCCGGTATTCCACCATACCGAACATATCATAATCCTGCTTCTGATTCACCGCCACGCCGCCGAAGAAACTCAATTTTTCGAGAAAATCATTCACCAGCACATACGTACCGGGTTTGAAAGTTCCGTAGTCGAATGTCACTCGCGGAAACCAATAGAGACTCTCGAAAGCGGGTTTATACGGTTTTCCCTCATGATGTTCAGCGCTCGAAGGAACGGCCAAACGGGGAATACGCGCGGTGTACGGAATCCGATCATCCAGAGTGTCCCTCGTGTGTTTTAACGGCATGGGATTCGCGATATGGCAAATCCGAAAACCGTTTTCACAGAAATCCGTATACACGAGTGTAGCGCCACGCATGTCGGGATAAAAGGCGCTGCCCAGAACGCTGGTCAATTGAACGCGCGTGCTGTCGTTCAGAGGCAAACGATAAATATTCGCGATTCCGGAGACGTCCCAGGAAACCAGCAAGCTGTTTCCATCTTCTGACCAACTTGGATCACGGAGTTCCACTTTATCGCCGGGGAAATCGCGCCATATAGACAGTGTCCGGCAAGAGTCTCCGACTTGATAGATTCGGATATTCCGGCCTTCTTCGAGGTGTTGGGCAACGGCTATAAATTGACCATCGGGACTCCAACGAGGCACATAATGCTGTTCATGCGGGAGTCCGACATGACGGTAGAGCAGATCGCTGCGGGTTATCGTTTTATATTTTGAATTTATATCCGGCATGGCCGCTAAAGCGATATCGCGGCGTCCCGCTTCATTGATCGTAAAGACAAGCGTCTTGCCATCCGGGCTGATATCCCCGAATTCCGCGCGAATACCGTTCGTGATACGTACTTCGCGCTTTTTATCCAGCAGGTAAGCATACAGATCGTACTGCGTGGAACCGTTCATCGGACGTACGGTTTGACGCGCAAAGATGATCCCGGAACCGTCGGGCAGCCACGAAATTCCTCCACTCGCTGGAGCGGTCAATAAAGTTGCTTTTCCGGTGCTGAATTCGTAGAGAAAGAGTCGCGTTTGACCGAAATAATCTCGTTTTTCATTCGAAATGAAAGCTACCGACCGGCCGTCCGGCGACAAACGCGGGTACAGATTCGCATAGCCCTGAACGGAAACGGTATCGGCTTTCGACAACGTCGGCAATAAGCGATTACGCATTTCCGTATAGGTTTGCTCCAGCGATGCTTTCCATTCCTCATACCAATCTTGTCCGCGCTTGCCGGTTACTCGCGCGATCGCTCCATCCATCGTTCTCGGCAGCGGACTCGACAGTTCTTGACTCAATTTCCGCAATACAGAAGAATCGCCGGTTTGCTCTACAATATAGCGCGTAAAGGCGAATCCCTGATTATAGACACCCTCGCTCTCCAGACTCGTCTTGCCGAAATATCCCATATCCTCGAAACTGAGCAAGCGATGCGAAAGGGTCGCTTGGCGGAGCAGCATATCCCGATGGCTGTCCCAGAAATCGTATCCGCTGCCTGTAAACTGGAATTGTGCCGTCCCCTCGGCAAACCACGCCGGCACAGTTACGGAAGGCAACGGCCAACTGATTAAGCGATTCGGATAACCGTATAAAACATCGGGGCGGCGCTCCGGCTCGTATCCAAGAAATTGCGCGTAAATGGCGGGAATCCGCCGATTCCACTTGCGGGACGCTCCCAGTTGAATCATGTGAGTGTATTCGTGAGTCACAACATTCCGCAGCCAGTTGTGCGTTCCACGAAAATCCCACGCCATGGACGTCGCATAAAAGTGTATTTTATTCGATTGAAAGTACGATGCCGCATTGGCAATATCGTCCGCATCGGAGAAAATCAAGGCTACTTTCGTGTCCGGGCGATATTCGTACATCGTGCATAATGGTTCGTGGATTTCCTCCGCGATCTTGGCGGCGGTAGCGGCAACATCTTCCAAACCTTCAACATAGTAAATCTGGAAATGCTCGGTTTCAAAACTTAACCAGCGCAACTCAGGATGATTGAAATCATCAAATAAGGCATGCGCGGGAGCAACCGTCAACACGACGAAAGAAATGAGAATGAATAGGAAGCGAGTGGAATTCGACACTATTTCACCACCGCAATTTTCATTTGTGCTTCTTCGCTTCGCCCGCCGCCGTTCACATGAACCTGCGCGAGATAAATTCCGCTTTCCACATCCGAAACGTTCCAGAGCATTTCAAAAGGACCGGCGATACGGGATTGTTCCTGCAGGTGAGCCACTTTTCTTCCTACAAGATCATAGATTGTCACTTCGGCGTTCGCAGGATATGGCAGCGTGATACGAATCCGGCTGATATCCGATGCAGGATTCGGCCAACAGTACAGCCACTTATCCCGAATCCAGACTTGCGGCCTTAACGGTCCTAAATTGAGGATATTTCCCTGTTCACGATAGGTAAACCGGGTTGCGCTCCACGCATCAACGAGTTGATTAATCGAGTAGATGTATTCCCCTTGTTCGGCCACTATTGACATGAAGCATAAATCACCGTCACGCGTCCATAAAAACGGTTCTCGGTCCGAAGCGACCGACGCAGCCAGAGGAAAACCGGTAAAGGCATCTCCATTGTGCGCTACCGCAGGGATGCGCGTGTAAATCGAATGCGAATCCGTCTGAGTCTCCACTTGAGTCAATCCGATAAGATCGGGGCTGCCGTCCGCTTCCGCGTCCATGATCCATTGAATATCGGATGAGAAGCGAGGGAGATTTTCCGGAATAATATCCGCGCGTCCGAAAGGTCCGCCGCCGCCGGGAATCCCGTCGCCGTCCCAGTCTTCAGTGGGTTTGGAGCATTCAGGTTCAAGACAGATCGTTACCCCGGTCAGCGCATCGCAATAGCCGTAACCTGATAGATATACGGATCGGCGATTCGGTTCCGCGACGACTATACCTTCGGGAAGAATACGTGAATCTTCAATATGCCAACATTCATCCAGCGCGGAATCACCGACATTCACGCCATAAGCATCACCGGGCATTATTAATACAAAATGAGTGGCAGGCAGGCTTTCGATGTTCAGCAAAACAGCGGAACCAGTACTTTCGTAATCACGACTGCCTCGGTTTGTTCCATTTAAATCACAAGCGATGAGTCGAGCTATTGCGCCGGACGCATGCTGGAAAACCAAGATGCGATTTGATCTACTCGATGTTAATGCAGGTTGAGCCGTGCACGGCGGTCCGGGAATCGGATAAAGATGAACGGCATAGGCGCTGTCGTTTAATTCTACATATCCGAAGGCTTCACCTTCAATCAGAAGCTCATCTTTGTCGTCACCATCAATGTCAACCGCAGGATTCAATGGTGAAAACTTGGCGCCTTGCGACGAAAGCGGAAGACAGGCAATCAACGAATCCCGTTGATAGAGCGAATCCCCTGCGATAAAATAGACTTCGGGCTGTCCGTCACCGGACAAATCGCCCACAGCCCAATCTACCCTATTCGTAAAATGAACAGGGAAACCAGTCTGCACGCCGCCCATGCGAACCACAAAACTCATGATACTGTCCACATCCGAAAACGAAGTGAACTCCAGGCGCGTAAAAGCCCGGTCATACAAGCGTGCCGTTGGGAAAGTGTGGTCAGAAAACGTTACGGCCGTAAGACTTGCATTAGCTTCCCTGTGAGCCGCATTATCGCGATACCATGCATCTTCGGCGATACCTAATTCAGTTCCCGAACCACTGGATGCAAAGCCGTATTCGCGTCCGATATCCTGCGGACCGTCCGCCTCCACCAAATCCACTCCACGGTGATCGGGATTGGTGTTAACCGTATTTGAATTCAAGCCCTGACGAATAATGTTCTCGTCAACATGCCAAATCAGAATTCCGCTGCCGGGAATACCGAAGTCATAGTGGCTGGCTTCAATCGCAACGGAAAAACCCGAATCTATGCCTAAGTCGCCGTCTCGATAAGCACGCATACGGAGACCGTTGCGGTCTCTTAATTCCACATATCCGACGGAATCCGCATCAGCATCACGATTCTCAACCAAATAGTATTCCCGCGGAGTAACCGGAAATTTGACAATCTCCGGAGTTTGATTGTGCAGAGAGCGGGCGACCTGAACAGTGTCGCCCTGCACGGAAGGCACTACAATTTGAGGTTCTACCCAGCCCATATATACACGCGACCATGCATCCGGCAGCGCCGGAACCAGCGCCGACATATTGCCCGACCCCTGATCCATCATACCCCATCTTCCCACGCCACTCCGTCCTGTCTGGGTATTATAAAGGTCGGGTAATCCCATCCAATTGCCGAACAGTTTAATCATGATGCCGTTCAGCGAGAGTTCGACTTCTATATCCAGCGCTTCCTGCTGGTTTTCTCCTTCCGGCAAGATCAGTCCCCGGGTTACACCTGTCGGCAGCGACAATCCGGCTCCATAGGCCTGAATGTCCCGTTCGGAGATGTATGCGGATGGGATATCGAAAGGCGTGGCATCATAACCCAAGTTAAAATCTTTCCCCGTACCGGCGTGGAATACTAAAACGGCGTCATAATCGTTAAAGTCAACTTCCGGAGCCGCTTTAGTAACCGCGTGCGCAAACAACTCGACCAGTCTGCGATTCAGAAGGTCGTCATCCGTGTTATAGTTGTAGTGCCACATCGGGTAATCCAGCCGGTAAACCGCCGTATCGGCGTGCGGGAAGACCGTCAGTTCGCTAAAACGCACGTGCCCGTTCGATACGGCGGAATAATAGTGTGAAAGAAAGCGCAGATGGTCCTCGAAGTAGGCCTTGTTGTGCGGCAAGGGATCAATGATCAACGAGGAATCAAAACCTGATCCCATGCGGCCGTTTCCCGTGGTTCCGGTCACATTATCCGCAACAAATTCGACGCGAATAGCGCATAACCGGATCGGAGCATCCGCCGGCCATTGTTCATCAAGACGTATAATCGGATTCCGCACAGTAGACACGGCTGCCGTCGCCGAAGCCAACACAGTCTCGGCAACCAGCAAACAGAGAATCAGAATAATGTGGGTGTATTTGTTTGTCACGTGTAGGGGCTACAGATCAACGGACAACGAATACCTCATCGTATCGGTGAGGGGGTGATTCTGTCCTGCAGTGAGATAACTAAAATCGAAACGATAGCTGCTGTATTTAAGTGAAACACCGAACGTGTAAGGAAAGACCTTCCCGAGGTGATCGTTCCAGTACCCGGCACGAAGGCCGACCAGCGTGGAATACCAATATTCTACACCAACATTCCAAATAATGGTCTTCACCAGGGCTTCATCAGTCCATGCGCTGAACATGGCCTCATAAAACTCGTCGGACCGGCCGTTCTCGTCGCGTTTGACAAGCTCTTTGTTTACATCCGAAGCAATCGTGAGCTTGTTGTACTCTTGATCGAGAATCTTATAGGCAAAACCCAGCTTCAGATTGGTCGGGAGCGGATCCGCCTGAGCGCGGTCAATATAGGAAACTTTCGGTCCCATATTGGAAAGATTCATGCCTAATGACAGACCGCGAAAAAACGGCGCCTTATACAACAAACCGACGTCCGCCGCCACTGCCGTAGCTGTGCCCGTACCTTGTTCCTGACCCGCGCCCTGATCGGACAAATGGCTGTAAGCCAATTTCAGTCCGACTCCCATGGCAAGATCCTTGTTGACCGTTGCGCCGTAGGTTCCGGTAACTGCGATTTCATAAGATGAAAAAGTGCCTTGTGGACGAGCTTGTTCATCCATTCGCTGGGTTTCGCCGAGATTCAGGAAAATCACGCTTCCACCGAACATTCCCCATTCCGGCACTTCATAGACGCCGCTTAAATAGGCGTAGTACAAATCGGAAAGATTGAATTGCGGCAGCCAGCGAACATACATCATCGTGAACTCCCGCCCACGTTGAAATCCCAAGCCCGCGGGATTCCACCACGTCGCGCTCGCATCATCGGCGAGTCCGACAAACGTTTCGCCCATACCGGCGGGACGCGCTCCCGGAGCGATTTTCAAGAACAGAAGTGTCGATTGGCTGACACTGGCGGCATGAACTGCTGCAACCGGCAACAGGATACCGAAGATCAGCAAGGACAACACGACTCGCTTCATCATTCCTCCAGTGAATTGTATATCATAATCGAATAATTCCTATCGAAGAATCACCAGCTTGCCCGTGGCTTCCGTCGAATGCCCATCGGCATGTTCCGCCCGGACACGATAAAAATATACTCCGTTTCCCAGCAGATGTCCGTCACGATCCCGTCCGTCCCAGGGCCTCTCAGCATTGCTGTTAAACGCCGGGCCGCGCGTGCCGAGTCCGTCCATTTCGTAAACCAGTTTGCCCGTAAGCGTAAAGAGCTTTAACGAAACACGGCGCGTTCCATCCTGTGTCAGATAGTACGTAAAATACGTTATATCCTTCACAGGATTCGGCCAGTTGTACAGATCCCGAATCGCATATCCGGCTTCGCCGCTTTTTCCGACGGAAAAGACCACCGAATAGCGGTTGAGGTTATTGAACGAATCCCATGCTTCAATTACGAGCCGGTGTTCGCCTTCCGACAGCGGGCCGACGATCTTCTCAAGACTTCCGCGAGTATGACTGTCTACGTTGTAATCGAAGTATGGAGTAAGATCCTGTGGATCCGCGTCGTCAATCCGCACCGTAATTTTATGTCCGACTTCGCCGGAAAGATTGATTCCGGACGAGTCCGCGAGGTCAACATGAAGCCTCGGAGAGGCGGTAACCACATCGCCTGAACGGAAGGAAGATACTTCCAACCATGCTCCGATGGCAGGCGGTACGCTGTCCTGTTCCACAGACGCCGAACCGGCGATAGCCAGTGTGGTATCCTGACGAATATTGATGCCATCGGCCGAGTCGGCTTCCGAATCACTCTTGCCGTAAAAATATAAGTTGATCTTCGCCCGCGTGCCGCCGTATCTTACGTCACGGGGAACGCGAAAAACGACGTCAAATCTGCCGTCTCGTACAGTCGCTTTGCCGCGGAAAATAGCATTGCCGGGCAAACGGTAATAATAGGGCGTGCTGGACGTGTTGCCGCACCAATAGTAAGCCGCGGAATCTTCCGTGTCAAAGACGCGAGCTTCCACCACGCCTTGAAAGTCCGACCAGATTTGTCCCGTATCCGTTTTGGCGATTTCACCACTCAAATGGAATAGGGAGAGTGCGCGAAGTGAATCATCACGCGACGTAACACGGGCGAAATACTCGGGTGTCGCAAGGCGGATGACCGGATCACCGAAAATATGATATTCATTGGCGCTCTGACCGGCCAAGGTTTTTGCGGTCAGCATCGCTTCTCCGAAACTGCGGCGCGCACTGACGCCGGGAAGGAACAAAGCCCGATAAAACGTTTGGGAAAACGTTAAATTCGAGCCGACAGAGGTGAAGCGCGTCGCCGCGACGCATGTAACCGCGCCGTCCGACGGATCTGCCAATAATATTTCCGGGAAACAGCGAATGATCGGACGGTCAAATCCGCCCCATGAACACGTCGCCGCTAAAAACATGGGCCACATTCTGTTGTTGTCCAGCAGATTGCGATCGCGATCCATGAGGAAGAGCTGTTCATCCGTCCAGATTCTTTCGTTCCCATGACCGGTATAATTTATGAAAAGTGTTCCGCGATTGATCGTCTCCAATAGATCACGGGTTGCATCCGGCTTAGCCGATCCCAACGAAGTGATCCGGAACGGATAGAGGATTTCATATATTTTTTTAAACGTGAAATAGGGAGGCAAAACGTCGTTAATCAGGGTTTCAGCTTGCGTTGTATGATAGTATTCGCCGCATCCGCCGCCCTTCCACTCATCATCCGCAGCAAAGGTCGCCGTGTTTTTCCACGGTCCGTAGAGCGGCGTGGATGCATAGGCAATCGTTTTGGATATAATGGATTCCAACTCATTGACACTCTGCACCGGCCATCTGCCGATCATCAGCTGCGGAATCTGGCTGCCGGGAAAAATGGCGAAAAAATCATCGCGACATGTTCCCCCCGATTCCCAGGGCGGCATCCAGTTGGCATCCGCGGCGGATTCGATGTTTCTATAGTCATAGTCGCCGTCACCGACCAACAGCACATATTTGACCGGAGCATCGTTCCCGGATGGACCGCGCCAATGTTCATAAGCATATTTCAGAAAATTGCGGATCGCCGTTACATCATGCACACCCCAACCGAATTCGTCCCAGACATCCGTTAAGCGGACACGGATCGTTTTATGCGGATCTACCCGATAGCTTTCATGGAATTCCTTCAATACCCGCAGCGCTTCGTAGCCTTCATCAAAAGTAAGCAGGATCATCCCGGCGGAATTCGCCGGATCCCGCAACTGGGTATAATCCAGATTCTGTCTTGCAACGGCTCCGCGATATGTGGGAGTACCGATTCGATCCGATCGGATTCCTATGTAACGTTTAGTTGACGCCGCGGATGAGGAGTCAACTATAGTATTTCCGGTTTTATACCGCGGTTCAAGCGAGCTGCTGATATCAAGAATATATGATGTTACATCCAAGTCTGCTACCGAATACCGGAATAGTCCGGAAAGGTCCGCGGGAGCGAAAAACTCCAGATAACCTGAAGGTGCAGCCAATGAGCGTACGTATTTCATATCAATATAATTTAAAAGAATCGGATCTGAAGAATTATTCCTGAGGCTTACTAAAACGTTTCCTGATGTTAATAATCCTTGTGGGACGTTAATGGTAAACGGACTATTCGAAAACGACGTGTTGGCTACCACCGTCCCTCCTAAAGAGACGGTAAATGGCATTTGAAACCCGCCTTCGGTTCGTCGTGCATCAACAATTAATTGACCGGCGGCGCCGATTCCGCCAGCGACCTCGAGAACAAAACTGCGTTCCTGGCCTCCGCTGATGCCGGTCATATACCAATTTAATCCGGACTCAGCCACGCTGGCACCCGAATAAATGATTACATCCTGATCTAAATAAGATCGTGCCGATGTCGTAGAAATATCAGTAGGGGATCCGGCGACAGAGATCTCCGTCATCCGTAAACCGGTGGTCCCGGACGGATCATAACCAACAAAATAGGTATTCTCCGTGGAGAACGGACTATGGTGAGCCGTCCCAGCTAAATACGTTCCGTCACAGTAATCTGCGCCTTTCAAACCTTTGCCCAAAAAAAGAATTCGGTCTTCCCTATCGAATCGGCCGTCTCCGCCGTCTTGTACAAGGATTGCATTTTCCCGGAGCATCGAATCCACTGCTTCAGCGGTATTATTCGGAAGAAGGCGCCCTCCATTACCGAATAATCTTATTCCGTTCGATGGCTGTCCGATCAGGTTTCCCGAACCTACCCAAGATCCGGAGATCTGATACAGACCGGTCTCTGTAATCCCTATCCTCACAAGGTCAAAGGTCGGCCAAGCAGTCGTTTCATCAAGTCGAGACACACGCGCAGGTTCTTCCCACCAGGTTCCCGCTATACTGCCATTTATAGCCAGCGTTGGCAATATTCGCGCTTCGCGCCCCACAGATGCTTCTCTACCAAGTTCACCTGTAAATACCACCGCGAGAGTGATTTCATCCAGAATTTCCGATGCGGATTTACTCCCGATCCGCACATTTACTTCTATTCGAGCAAGACGATAGCCTCGCCAAGTTTCAACGCCTTTAAATTCCGCCCAGATATTGCTGGGATTATCCTGCTCCAGCAACACATGATTCGGTGTTGCTGGCAGGCCGGAATTCTGGGCATGAGACCGTACAAACATTGTCCGAAAGGAAGGCTGAGTTCCATTGGGCAGTGCAACGAAAAAAATGCGGATCGGTTGGATAACTTCCCGACAGATGCGGACACCTGTATCTTCCCACTCGATTCGCATGCCTTGGGGATTCAACGAATCCCGTGCCATAAAAATCGGCGAACCCGGTCTATAATTCCAGACGCACTCGCTAACTGAGGACTGGACAATGTCAACCTCGGCGAGAGTCGGAATCGCTGAAAAGCAAAGCATCAAGAGTGGAATTAATAGATGCCGCACGTTCATTTTTCTCCTGCATAAAACAGATTGAATAAACAAAAACGACCGAACGTACCTGTTCGGAACGCCCGGTCGTAATAAACCTGTTCTATGAAAATCATCATACCCGTTTCCAAGAGGAGTGTTCAGCGCAAAATACCTGTAGAATTGGCTACCGAAATCCAAACCCTCTACCGAACGGGCATTTTTCTCCTGACTTAAGACTACAGCCTTTGTTAAGGGCTTAGTTTAACAATTTTTAGACCGAAAGTCAAGAGTTGGGTTTGGATAAACGGAATTGAACAATTGGGGCAGAAATGAGTCTATGTATCTGTTTATTAATTAACTAATGCGTTTACTGGAATAGTATCTGCCGCAGGCTTAATGGATACGAACTCCTCTTCCCATTTTTTATCGGACCAATCAGAGGGTGCCTGTCCTGACCATTCCCCCCGACTCTCCAACCCATAAAGCAACGCCCCGACACATAAGGGACAGAATTGCGTGCCGCTGCCGTTTTTAAGTTCTTTTTCCGCTATAGATTTATCGAGAGCCTTGCGATAAGCACGATCGGACCTCATAGCATCATAGGCATCTGCAACCGCCAGTATCCGACCTTCCAAGCTAATTTCCATCCCTTTCAAACTATCCGGATAACCTGTACCATTAAACCGCTCGTGGTGTTCCCGGATTATTTTACGAACTTTTGTTAGAAAAGGAAGTGGTTTCAGAATGCTGTCCGTAAGGACGGGATGTGAGGCCATGATTTGGAACTCTTCCGGTGTTAAGCGGTCGGGCTTCCGCAGAATCGCATCAGAAATCCCGATCTTCCCCAAATCATGCAGAACACTGGCGATCCGAAGATCATTGCGGCTATTATCCGGCAAGACCAGAACATCGGCCATGAGCGAACAGTAATAGAAGACCCGGACGCTATGCCCTTTGGTATAGTAATCCTTGGCTTCGATGGCAGCAGTAAGAGATGTGACAGTATGAAGATAGGCTTTTTGGATTTCCGAATAAAGGGCTTCGATATGAACGCGCTGTTTCTCAACCGTCTCCTCTTCCCGGCGAATTCTTTTAGCCGCCTGCTCTAACTGGCGTTCTTGCGATTCCGTTTCGCGCCGAAGTCTCTCGTTGAATTCCAGAACTTCACGAGTCAGCGTTTCATTGGCACGCTGAGCGGAATAATACTCGATGGCACGTCTGACAATCTGCATCAGTGCGGTCAGATCGAGCGGCTTCGTAATAAACTTGTAGACTTTCCCCCGATTGATCGCTTGAATCGCAACGTTCTGATCCATCAATCCCGTCATGAGAATCGCGACCGACCGGATTCCCAATCCGGCAAATTCCGCGAGAAAATCTATCCCGTTTCCATCCGTCAGGTTGTGATCCGACAGCACAACCTTAAAAGCGTAGTGGGCAAGTTTATCCCGTGCTTCTGCGATACTCGAAGCCGTTTCGAATTTGAGGGACTGCTCTTTGAACACCTCTACGAGCAACCGCAGAATCTCGTGGTCGTCGTCAACGATTAGAAGATCCAGTTCATCCTGAACCATAGTGTCCCAGTTTTACTCGCATTCCGGCATGACGTTATTTCGCAACGACAGCTATCCAACCGGAAATCGGCAAAAGCAGGGCCATTTCAGGTCGCTAAATCCCAACCGCATTTCGCGACGGCATCCAGAAAAATGTCTTCTAAATCCGTTTGACTGAATTGACTGCGTAATTCGTCCACGGTCCCTGCGGCACAGAGCATTCCGCGATGAAGAATGATCAGACGATCGCAGAGTTTCTCCGCTTCGCGCATGACATGCGTCGAAAACACAATGCACCGTCCGCGTTCACGCGCTTCCTTCACGAAGCGAACGATTTGTGAAGCGGCAAGTATATCCAATCCGGCGGTCGGTTCATCAAAAATCAACACGGGGGGGTCGTGTATGATTGTCCGAGCGATATTAACGCGCTGCCGTTGACCGCTGGAGAGTTTGTCACAACGTCTGGTTAAAAATTCATGCATGTCAAGAGTCGCTGCAATACTCTGAACTCTTTCGGCAATAACCGCTTCCGATAATCCGTGAAGTCTTCCGAAGTATTCCATCATTTCCTGGGCAGTCAGCCGTCCGTACACACCTGTATCCGAGGATAAGAATCCGATGGATTTACGTACGGCCTCAGGATTCGTCCCAATGCTGTATCCCCCAACAACAGCGTCTCCGGCGGTAGGACGGAGCACCGTGGACAACATCCGCAGTGTGGTGGTTTTGCCGGCTCCGTTTGTGCCGAGAACCCCGAATATTTCTCCCGGGAAAGCTTCAAAGGAAACCGACTGGCAGGCGCGAACGTTGCTGCCGCGCGCATCCGGATACTCTTTACTCAAATGCCGTACAGAAACCGCAGGAGCATTCATTGGGATTCATTCCCCGATCTGCTGCATGCTGCCCGGCGTGATCTGCTTACTCCAGTCGGGATTATAGACCTCGCCGCGCTTCGTGCTGTGCACCAGATCCAAGTCGCCATAACCGGTTTTATCGTAAAATATGAAATACGCTCCGCCTTCCAGCTGGTCGTATTGCCATAGCTCATGATCGGGAAGCTGCGCGGATGCATAGTTGCGAGTCGTATTGTTCGGTTCTCCATAAAGTATAAAAACCCGGCCACGGTCGGTTTTCCATCCGGCGCGCTTAAAAAAACTCCAACGACGATTCGCTTCGACAACCCGCGCAAAATATTCAACCGCCGCGTTCGGATTCTCTTTCTGTCTTTCCGTCCAAAATACGCGCAGGAACTCCCGCTTCCCCTCGGAGGTTAGTCTGGATACTCGTTTGGATTCTTCCTTGGTTAGGATGTAGCGCATCCACTGCAGAGCACTGTCGGCATCCACAATATCAAGAAAGTCGGACTGCAAAGATTGCAGGCGTTCGCTCGATGGCTTCGGAGTAGCGATGGTTCGACCCGCGGCATAATCTTCGCGGCGATACGTCCAGAATTGCTCCCGATGTGAAGTGCTGCGGCCGGAAGGGTGGCTTACTATCTGCAATTCCAGATAATAGGTTCCCGTACGGAGAGCCGTCACCGGAAATCCGTCGGCGACAACCGCGGAAGCTCCCAAAGTTTTTACGATTTTTCGGGATTCCGGGCGAGCCGGCTGGCCGGTCTCAGCATCCAGAACGCGGCGAATTACCGTGTGTGAATCTGCTCGCGAGCTGTCGAAATCCAGACCGTAGATCTCGGCATAATAGTAGAACAACGGCAGTTGGGTACCGAAAAATCGTGTCGGATTCGGAATGATGAGTATCCCATTCTTGGCAAATCGTGACTCCGCTTCGGTGTACTCCATACGGGAACCGAACTCGATATCCGATAAACCCAGTGAATCTGCCGAAAACAGCGTTACGATCATCGAATCCGCAACAACGTCTTTGGGATCCGGATCCTGCTGATACATGGATACGCGCAGGCCGTATCTCCCCGGTCGCATAATCAAGCGGAAAACATGACTAAAAAACTGTCCGGCGGACGATGAAATGCTGTTTGTATCCGCAACGTCCTCCGTCCAAAGCGTGTCCGAAATCGCCGTTTGATCATTTTGAAGAACGTCCAGCACAATCCGGAAATCACCTGTCAGACTGTCTCCCGTTCGCCGATAGGCGATTCCGGAACGCTGAATCGCCGTATAGATCTCAACGTATCCCAAACTGTCATTGGCACGGAAACACGCGTAATCCATGTCCAAGATGTATCCCGCCTGCGTCCGGACCGGAAATCCAAACAGGACCGCCAAGCCAAGAATCACTAAAGCAGCTCGCATCGCGGACCTCCTTGCCCTGAGATCATGCCACAGAAGACAACAAACGCACGGAAACCAGCTTGGAAATGCCTTCCTCTTCCATCGTAACGCCGTAAAGATTATCGGCAATTTCCATGGTGCGCCGATTATGAGTGATGAGAATAAATTGCGTGGATTGACTATGCATGCGAATCACATGATTGAAACGTTCAATGTTCGCATCATCCAACGGCGCGTCCACTTCGTCGAATACGCAAAAAGGCGACGGCTTGACCTGATACAGCGCAAACAGCAGGGCGATTGCTGTCATGGTCTTTTCGCCGCCGGACATCAGGGACAGCGACTTCAACCGCTTCCCGGACGGATTTGCCCAAAGCGTAATGTCCGCCTCGAGTAAATCTTGCCCGCTCAGAATCAGATCCGCTTCTCCGGCCGGAAAAAACTCCTGAAACAGCCGCTGGAAATGCGTGCGCACGGCCTCGAATGTATGCAGAAATCTTGCTTGTGCGGTTTCATTAATGCGGGCAATGGTTTCTTCTAAAGTCTGTTTTGCTTTCAACAGGTCATCGCGCTGTCGCAGCATCGTGTCTAGACGGGCGTTTTCCTGGGCATATTCCTCAATCGCCAGAGAATTCACGGGACCCAAGCGCTCAATTTTATGCCGACATTCCAGCAGCAATTCCGGAGTGGCTTCAGTTTCGAGAATCGCCGGATGTTCTTCGGCGAAGCGATCCGATTCTAATTCATATCCGTATTGAGTCTTGGCATTGGAGACTAATGCATCCAACTCGCCGCTGAGCCGCGCGACTTCCAATTCAATCTTTCGCTCGCCTTCAAGTTCGCCTGCGTGACTATCGCGGAGCTGACGGAGTCTCTCCTCATACTCGGCAATCTGATTGCGAATTTCATCGAGTCGGGAAGTTGCCTTGTCAACCGTTTCTCCCGCCGCATCGCGCGCGCGATATTTCTCTATTGAGAGCGCGTCAATTTCACGGAGTCGGACCTCGGCGTCGGAAAGCTCTTGTTGCGCGTTTTCGGCATTCTTCAACGATTGTTCCAAATCCTGCGCGATCTCGGCAAGGTTTTGCTGCAGTCTGTCATGGTCCGCCCGCAACAGTTCCAAACGATGCTTCACGGCGTCCCGTTCCCGTTCCCGCTCGTGTTTTCGCTCACGCTCTTGAGATACGATCAGTTGGCTCTCATTCAACAATCGGGATAGCTCGCTTCCCGATGTTTCGGCGTTGTGAACTTGATGCTCCGCCGCTTCCAATTCAGCTCTTGCGAGTAAAAGCTGTTGATTGCATTCCGCCATGTCGGTTTCCAAACCGGCAATTTGAGCGGCAGCCGACGACCGGCGTTCTTCCAGCGTTGTTAAGCGCGTTTCCAGCATGACTTGCTGTTCACGACACTGCATTCTCCTGCCTGCTGTAGAATCCAATTTCCGTCGCACATCAGCCTGATCTTGTTCGACGCGCGAAAGCGTGTTCCGTAATCCACGGATTTCCGTGCGTGCGGATTCATTTTCCTGCTGCGTTAAAGTGAGTTTATCCGTCAATTCCGCGACCTGTTTGGATAAACCGAGATCGACCGGCAAGCCCGTTTCCTCCGATCCGCCTTTCATTCCGCGCGCTCCGATCCACTGACCGTCTAACGTGACAAGCGTACAGTGATTCTGGCGTGCCCACTCGAAATGACCAAGCGCTGATTCCCAGTCCTTAACAATAACCACACGGGCAAGAAAAGACTTCAGAACGGAATTTTGAGGATGTCCGTTCAACAGTCCCAACGCGGAACCGTACGTGTCTTCGGGAGGATTTACCGTTTCATTTTGTTCCGATTCTACCACCGATACCGGTAAAAAAGTGGTTTGCCCGGCTTTTTCTTGGCGGAGTACCTCCATCGCGGATAAAGCCGCATCCACCGATTCGGTCAAATAATAGTACGCCGCCGGACCCAGCGCAGCTTGAAACGCGCGACGGTATATTTCCTGAACATCCACGGTATCGCCCAAAAGAGCCAACAGCCCGTCCACAGGATGCGCTTTTAACGCACGGATAGCCGTATGTGCACGAGGTCCTTTTTCTTCCAACGTATGCAGCAAATCAAGTTTGGATGCGATTGATTCAATAAGTGCAGACAGCGCTCGCGTCTTCTCATCCAGAGAATTCATTTCTTCATTCTTGATTTGTATCTGCGAAACGATGTCCCCTTCCTGTTTCCGCAATTCGGCTTCTTCGCCGTAAAGCACTGCAATCTGACGTTTAGCTTCCTCGAGATTTTCCAGAATCGCCGTCCGCTCGGTCGCCGAAGCTTCCAACTCGCGTTCCAGCATTTCCTTTCGACCGGCATATCCCGCATGATTCAGCGCAATGCGGGAAACCTGTTGCTGTCGCTCGAGCACCTGCTGACGGAAACCATGAATCAGATTCTGATGACTATGCACTCTGGATTCAGCTTCAAGCAATCCCGCTTCCGCCTCCTTGAGTGCATCATCCCGCTCCGTGACACGATTCTCCGCGCTTTGCAGCTCCCGTTCGCATTCGGACATTGCCAACGCTAATTCAGAACACCGCGTATCCAGGAGCATCCGCTTTTCGTTCAGCAACTGCTGTTCCCGCTGCGTTCGCTCCAAGGTTTGTCTCGCCGCTTGTTCACGCGCACGCAAACCGGCTTCTTCCGCTTCCAGAGCGGAAATCTCATTTACAATATTCGAGAGTAATTGACGTAAAGAACGAGTTTCCTTGTCAGCGTCCACTTCGGAAGTGCGCAACTCCAGCAGGTTGGATTCTTCGAGCCGAATGGCGCTCTTGGCGGCGTCTGTGGAGGCGGAAGAAGCTTTCACCGCCGTTTCCAGCGGAGTCAGCTCGTTTTTCAAACGCAGGTATTCACGATAAACCAGCGCCGCGTCGAGCGCGCGCAGCTGCGCGGATAATTCCTCATAACGACGCGCCCGCATGGCTTGCCTTTTTAGGGATGAGACTTGCCGCTCCACTTCGCCGACGATATCAGCCAAACGAACAAGGTCATCTTCCGTTTGCCGGAGTTTCTGCAGCGCCTGACGACGCCGCAATTTATATTTCGCAACACCCGCGGCTTCCTCAAATAGCGTGCGACGACCTTCGCCATCCTCGCGCAGGATGTCTTCCACCATCTTCAGTTCGAGAATCGTATATAAATTAGGGCCCATACCGCTGTCGTGAAGAATATCCGTAATATCCTTCAGCCGGCATTCTTTGCTGTTCAGAAGGTACTCGCTGGTTCCGTCCCGATACAGGCGGCGCGCAATCTCCACTTCCGCGTAGGGAACACCCAAAATGCCCTGCTTGTTGTCGAGGGTAATGCTGACTTCAGCCATTCCCGCCGGCTTGCGAACCGCCGTACCGTTAAAAATTACATTTTCCATGCGGTCGCTTCGCAGAACGGATGAGCGCTGTTCGCCAAGCACCCATCGAAGCGAATCCACCACATTGGATTTACCGCAGCCGTTGGGACCGACCACGCAAGTGATACCTTGCGCAAATTCCAATCGAGTCGGTTTCGCGAATGATTTGAATCCGGATATATTTAGAGACAAAAGTTGCATTGTTTACACTCGATCTGTTCCTAAGCCTTCAACATGTCTTCCAAAAGACGACTCAACATCTTGGGATTGGCCTTTCCACCCGTGGCTTTCATGGCTTCACCCATGAAAAATCCCATTACATTTTTCTTGCCGGAGCGATATCGCTCGACTTCATGCGGATGTTTTTGCAGCAACGATCTGATCACGGACTCGATTTCTCCCGCATTTTGGGATTGCATCATCCCTTCGTCTCGAATAATATCGCGGGCGGAACACTTCTTCGCCAACATCTTGCGGAATACATCTTTCGCTTGTGTCAGCGAAACGGCATCCTGCTGTACGAATTGAATCAGTTCTGTCAAATCCTGCGGCGACACCGGAAATTGGCCAATCGTTAAATTCTGGTCCGTGAGATGCCGGCGGACTTCACCTTGCATCCAGTTGGCCGCCGACCTCGGTTCGACTCCCAACGTCAACAGCTTTTCAAAATAATCACCCAGCTCCCGATCAGAAGCGAGCAGAGAAACAGCCTCCTCGTGCAATTCCAAATCTTTACGATACCGACGTCTCCGCTCCCACGGAAACTCCGGCAATTCGTTCCGCACGTTCTCGACGTATTCAGGAGATACACATAGCTCGACCAAATCCGGTTCGGGAAAGTATCGGTAGTCATCCGAACCTTCCTTCCGTCTCATCGGTCGCAGCTCTTCTACGGCTTCATCCCAAAGCAACGTCTCTCGCTGGATAGCCCCGCCGGAAGCGTACACGGCAATCTGCCGTTCCTTTTCGGAGCGGATTGCTTTTTCAACGGCTCGAATGGAATTCAGGTTCTTAATTTCTGATCGTTCATTTAAAGCCGCCTGTCCTGCGGGACGCACAGAAATGTTCACATCGCACCGCAGCGAACCGCGTTCCATGTTGCCGTCGCAAACTTCCACATACCTTAGCAATTCACGTATAGCGGAAACAAACGCTCCCGCTTCCTCCGGAGTCCGGAAATCAGGTTCCGTAACAATCTCAACAAGCGGAACACCACAGCGATTCATGTCCACAACCGTGGACCCGTCCGGCTGATGCATGGATTTTCCCGCATCCTCTTCAATGTGCGCACGGGTAATCCGAATGTCTTTGAATGAGCCGTTGCATTCGATTGTCAAGAATCCGTCCGTACTAAACGGTTCGTCATACTGCGAAATCTGATATCCTTTGGGCAAATCCGGATAGAAATAATTTTTTCGGTCGAATTTACAGCGAGGGTGTATGGTGGCGCCCAAGGATAAAGCCAGTCGCGCCGCTTGTCGAACAATCGCTTCGTTCAGTACAGGCAGCGTGCCCGGCATGCCCAAACATGTCGGACAAATCAACGTGTTGGGTGGATCACCATACCGATTCGGACATCGGCAGAAAGCTTTTGTTTCCGTAATGAGTTGGGCGTGAATTTCCAGCCCGACAATCAATTCGTAATTCACTCGCCCCCCGCTTTATCCAAGCTTTCGATCTGATCGCCAAGCCGCAGAATGAGTTCTTCAGAAAAGTGCGGACCTTGGATTTGCACACCAATGGGGAGTCTGTTGCCGTCCTTGCCGATGGGAATAGAAAGGGCAGGAACACCGGCCAGATTAGCCGGAGCGGTAAAAATATCCGAGAGATACATTGCCAAAGGATCGTCTATCTTCTCGCCCAAGTGAAACGCTGTCGTTGGCGTCGTCGGAGTCAACAGCACATCCACGTCGAGAAAAACCCTTTGATAATCGTCAAGAATACAGCGCCGCACCTGCTGACCTTTGCGGTAATAAGCATCGTAATACCCCGCCGACAACACGAAAGTACCCATCATAATTCTGCGGCGTACTTCGGAACCGAAGCCATCGCCCCTTGACGACTCGTAGAGATCCGCCAATGATGCGGCATCGGGATGCCGCCATCCGTAACGCGCACCGTCATACCGAGCCAAATTGGAACTGGCCTCAGCCGTTGCTACGATATAATAGACCGGAATTGCATACTGTGTATAAGGCAGGGAGACTTCAATCACTTGATGACCGATGGAACGCAGTTGTTCTACTACTTTGTAGATTGCATCACGGATTTCAGCGGAAAGTCCCTCCACAAAATACTCGCGGGGTATTCCGATGCGGAGCGATTTTTCCAACGGTCTCAGCCCGCCGTTGTGGACGGGCGGCGGCATATGGGCGCTGCTCGAATCCATCCGATCAACGCCGGACATAACGCACAATAAATCAAAAATATGGCGGCATGAGCTGGCAAACTGTCCGATTTGATCCAAGGACGACCCGAAGGCGACCAAACCATAGCGCGAGATGCGTCCGTACGTCGGCTTTAATCCGGCGACGCCGCAAAACGCCGCCGGCTGCCGGACACTCCCGCCGGTTTCACTGCCCAAAGCTCCATGCACCCATCCGGCCGCAACCGCAACGGCGCTCCCGCCGGACGAGCCGCCCGCAACGCGCGATCTGTCGTGAGGATTGCGAACTGCTCCGAAAATAGAATTCTCGGAAGACGATCCCATCGCAAATTCATCCAGATTGGTCTTCCCTAAAATGATTGCACCCGCCTTTTCGAGCCTCTCGACGGCTGTTGCCGTAAAAGGACTCCGAAAATTCTTTAGAAGGCGCGATGCGCAAGTGAGCTGTTGACCTTTGACCGCGATATTATCCTTTACTCCGATAATCCAGCCGCCGAGTGGAAGACTCTCTCCTCGCAATAAAGCATCGCGAACACGGATGGAATCGTTCCGAGCACGCTCGTCGAATAAAGCGACAAAGGCCCGCAGGTCCTCACCTTCCCGGGCCCGGGTCAGAGATTGTTCAACGGTTTCAGGAATCAGTTCCGGATGGTTTTTCAGATGTTCGGGATTGGGAAGCATGAGGAGTGTGAATGGCGGTCGTATTAGATCCGGAATACCGTAAATTGCTCTGTGCGGAATCTGACATGCGTACCGGTTCTTCCGGTGCGCTAAGGTCGTGCGTTACATCTTGTGTTGCTTTCTGGAAATCCGATAAGCCTTTGCCGATGGATCGCGCGAGTTCCGGAAGCCGCTTGCCGCCGAAAAACAGCAGCACTATTAAAAGAATCAGCAGGATTTCTGAGGCGCCGAGGTTCATGTATCACTCCACGACACATACTCAGACACGGATATCCGCCGGGCGCTTGACGCCGGAATGAAGCAATGAGAATATAATAGACCTGAATACATCGGCTCCATCGGTGGAACCTATTAAAGGATCGCAAGCTCGCTCCGGATGCGGCATCATCCCCAGGACGTTGCCGTTTTCGTTAATGATTCCGGCAATAGAATTACGACTTCCGTTAGGATTGCCGTTCGGGGCATCGAAGCGAACCGGTCCAACATACCGAAAGACAACGCGTTTTTGGACTTCCAGCAAATCAATTGTCGAATTATCGGCGATATAGCAGCCTTCCCCATGCGCGATCGGAAGCTGAATGATTTGACCGGATTCGTATTCTGAAGAAAACGCCGTGTGATTATTCTCGATCCGAAGTTCAACCGTACGTGAAATGAATTTAAGCGTGTGGTTGCGAATGAGAGCACCCGGGAGCAAACCCGCCTCACATAAAATTTGGAAACCGTTGCATATGCCGATCACCGGTTTTCCGGCCTCCGCGAATTTCCGGATGTCGGTCATGATCGGCGACAGTTTGGCTATCGCTCCGGCGCGCAGATAATCTCCGTAAGAAAAACCGCCGGGAATCACTACGGCGTCGCATAAACCTAAGTTGTTTTCCTTATGAAAAACGGGACGTACGCGATAACCAAGAATACGTTCCAGAGCATCGTGACAATCGCGATCGCAATTGGATCCGGGAAACGTAACCACTGCGAAGATCACACAACCTCCACGCGGTAGGTTTCGATTACCGGATTGGCAAGCAGCGAATCACTGATTTGCTTCAACAACGATTCAGCATCGGAATGGGGCATTTCCTCCAGATCGAATTCGATCAGCTTGCCGATGCGAACATCACGGACTTTCGATTGTCCTTGATTTTTTAGGAACTGGCAGACGGTCTGTCCCTGTGGATCAAGGACCCCGGGCTTATAAGTGACAAATACTCTGGCTTTCACCGCCGTCCTCTAAAGATTGGTGAAGGTTCGTCGTCATCTTCATCCTCCTCCGCTTCATCTTCCGCGTTCGACGCGCGTCTGAGCAGCGCTTTCAACGCACCGGTTACAAATCCCGCGGATACTACGACAGCGATTGCGGGAAATGTGTGGCGGGGAGGATTCCATGCCATGAATACCATCGCAAGAATCAGAAAGATTACTTTAACCAAATTGTAGCCGGGCTCCCTCAGCGTTAACCGAGGCAGACCCGGAAACGGAAAACGACTGACCATGAGAATGCTGGTTAACAGTACCAATCCCGCCAAAACGTCCGAATCGGCAATTTCGCCCCATACGGCGTAACTCATAACAACAAATGACGCGATCAAGCCCGCATGCAGCGGTGAACTCAATCCAGTGAAATCGTGGGCGCGATCATCCGCATTTACATTGAAACGTGCCAGGCGAATCGCGGTAAACAGCACGGGAATTGCCGCAACCACTAACCCCGGCGCTTCTAATTCGCAAAAAGCCACCTGATAGATGAGGACACCCGGAGCGACGCCGAAAGACACCATGTCTGCCAATGAATCGAACTCCAAACCGAATTTCGTTGATCCTCCGAGCAACCGCGCGATCTTCCCGTCGAACGCATCTAAGACACTGGCAAAGAATATTAGCCACCCGGCAATTTGCGGATGGCCATCAATGGCCAAAAGGATTGACAGGAAGCCGCAAAGCAGATTCCCCGATGTCAATAGATTAGCTGGCCATGTTTTCATCGAAAATCCTCAGTTGGAAACTTCGCAATAACCGATTCACCCGCTGTCACGCTCTGGTTCAATTGAGCCTCGATAACGGCCGATGACGGCAGAAAAATATCCATGCGCGAACCAAAAAAGATCAGACCGAATCGCTCACCCAATTGGAATTTATCACCGAATTTAAGGCGGCACGAGATCTTTCGGGCGATCAAGCCCGAAACCTGTCGCCAGCATACCTTCCCGTATTCCGTATCCGCTTCAACATCCACACGCGCATTCCCTGCAGCCGCCCGATCCGTTCCGGCGTGAAAATATTTACCGGGCGTTCTGATTACTTCATAAACAGTACCCGCAATCGGCGTCCGATTCACATGCACGTCAAACAGGGACATAAAAATCGCAATATGCTTTCGCCCGTCCGGGAGACTGTCCGCCACGATCACTCTGCCGTCCGCAGGCGCAACAACGCAACCTCGCTCCGTCGGCGCAATTCGCTCGGGATCCCGAAAAAACGTCAGCGTAAACAGACCGAATAATCCCAACAGCGCAGCCGCGGTCAGCACGATGTTATTCTTTGCCGGTATCCCCCACAGAAGCAGTATAACAACCAGAACCGCAATCGGGCCGATGACGCCAACCGCCTCATGTGCAATTTTCATAGCCGCCGTCCCGTGTTTGAATTACATCGCGCGGGTTAAACGATCGCACAACTCACGGTAAGCTTTTTCAGCCCCGCCCAAATCCTGCAGAAAGCGTTCGCGATCGAGTTTGCGGTTTTTCCGCTTGTCCCAAATCCGGCAATTATCGGGAGTAATCTCATCCCCGATACACACATGATCTCCCGCGCTGCCGAATTCCAGAATAAACTCTACGAGCAGCAAACCCCGCCGGTCAAAAAGGGATTTGAGTATCGCATTGGCTTTGGAAGCTAAACGGCCCATGGCTCGCATATCATCGGCTTTGGCATATCCAAGCGCCATGGCGTGCGTTTCGTTGATCTGGGGACTTCCCAATCGCGGAGCTTTCAAATAATACTCAACAATCGGAAAGTCGAGATGCTGGCCTTCATCCAGACGGAAGCGTTGAGCCAGTTTCGCCGAAACCACGTTATGCACGACCACTTCAATCGGAATCATTTTCAGCTTGCGAACCAGTAATTCACTGCCGGAATTCCGTTCGATGAAATGCGTCGGCACATGATAATTCTCAAGATACTGAAAAAGGAATCCCGCAATATCGGCGTTTATTTCCCCTTTTCCGGGAATACGGGTCTTCTTCGCGCCGTTGTGATCCAAAAAATCGTCTTTAAAGTCCAAGAGCAACAGGCTTTCGCGATCCGTCGCGTAGACACGTTTGGAGCTGCCCTCAAAAAGCATTTCCTTTTTTTCCAAAGTCGCTCCTTCTGATTGGCAACCAGCCGTCAGTCGTCCAGAATTCCGAGCCGATGGAGAATCTTATCCGCCGTATCATAGCGTGGTTCCACGTGAATAAGCTGCACTAGTCGTTCACGGCTTAAAGCGGACGCGATCTCTGTGTCCTTGAGTAAAATATCAAGGAATGTACCGTTGGTCTCGAGTAGATTTTTTGCCGCCTGCTGAACATGAGTATAGGCTTTCTCACGAGTCCATCCGGCATCCGTTAAAGCAAGGAGGACCTGTTCGGAAGCGAGAAGACCGCGAGTAGACTCTAAATTTTTCAGCATGCGTTCGGGACAAACATCCAATCCATCTAAAACCCGAATTAAAATATGCAGCATATAGTCCAGTGCAAGGCAAGCATCCGGGAAAATCACTCGTTCCGTCGAAGAATGCGAAATATCCCGTTCATGCCATAACGCCACGTTTTCCAAACCCGTTGCCGCATAGCCGCGCAAGAGACGCGCCATCCCGCACAGCCTTTCACAGAGAATCGGATTCCGCTTGTGCGGCATGGCGGACGAGCCCTTTTGCTTTTTTCCAAAAGGTTCGTAAGCTTCGCCGACTTCCGTCCGCTGAAGATGCCGGATTTCAGTGGCAATTTTTTCAACCGTCGCACCGATCAGCGCTAACAGGGAAAGGAACTCCGCATGACGTTCCCGCCCGACGATTTGCGACGAGATGGGGGCTGTTGTTAATCCCAGCCGCTCCATAACCATCTCTTCCAGCTCCGGATCGGTATGACCGTAGTTCCCCACGGCACCGGAAAGTTTTCCCGCCAAAATGCGTTCTAATACTTGATAGAACCGTTTTTCGTGCCGGTTGAATTCATCTTCCCATAAGGCAAACTTCAAGCCGAAGACAGTCGGTTCGGCATGCATTCCGTGAGTACGTCCCACAACGGGAGTACGGCGAAATTCCAAGGCGCGCCGCACCAGAATGACGCGCAAAGCGGCGATATCGTCCAGCAACAGCTTAGAAGCGTCCCGGATCTGCAGCGCGAAAGCCGTGTCCACAACATCCGAAGACGTTAAGCCGGCATGGATATGTCGCGAATTCGGCCCGACGTTTTTAGCAATGACCGTTAGAAAGGCAATCACATCATGCTGAACGTCGGCTTCAACATCATGAATTTCTGCTACGGTAAACCGCGCGGAATCACGAATCTGATCACAGATGTCCGCGGGGATTTCTCCGCGTTGAACACGGGCTTCGAGAACCGCCAGTTCCACCTGCCACCAAGCCGCATACCGG
>RPQS01000045.1 GCA_003818605.1 Candidatus Zhuqueibacterota bacterium
ATGGAATATTTTCGCGGATTGTTAATCGGGCCGGGCGGGAGTCCCGGATTGCGGTAAGTATTATATGGACTATCCACTTTAAGATCGCTGTAGTACAGGCGAGCCGGGCCCTTTCCCAGCGCATAGGAAACCGTCGGGTCCGCCTGCAGCGGCATCCCACGCCTTATTCGATTGTGATAAACTGAAGAAATCGTCCTCGCTTCACTGCGCGTAAAAGTCTCCCATTCAATAATACTGGCCAAAGTGATTATTTCATGAAGCGAAAAACCGAGCTTCACCGATCGTTCAACCGCGCTATCCGGCAAGTGGTTGAAAAAATTGGCAACCATTCTTCGGGCAATCCGACGAGGATCCGTGCCGCTCGCGATGTAATACGTATCAGGATATAAATATCCTTCTAACGTCGGCCCGTCCAGACCCAATTCGCGTATAAATAACGTGTCCTGCACAACCGACATGAAAGTCGTTGAATCTACGCTGAGTCGTGATTGCAGGACAGCCGCCACATCCATCGAGGTGATCCCTTCGCGGAGTGTAACGGGTATTCCCAGAGCCTTTGTATGGGTAAGATTATTGATCAAATCGAACAGGGACTGCCCGCTGGCCAGCTGCATGCTGCCGGCTTGAATCTTGGTATCCGCCCCCATGATGCGAACCGCATATCGAAAAAGCAGCGGATGCTCAATCAATCCTTGTCTGTGCAGAATCTCTGCGATTTCAGCAACGCTCGTTCCCTCCGGAATGGAAACCTGAACCATATGGCGCGGTCCATCTTCGACGGATCCTTCCAACAGAAAACGCGAAAACACTTCTAAAGAAAGCAGAAGGCCAAGCGCGAAAATTACGGTAAGCAGTCCACGCACCGTCCGCGAGATATTTCCGCTGCTACTGGCCATCGCGGGCCTTTCGAAGCGCTATTCTCATCACCGTACCGCGACCCGGAGCAGTGTCCTTAATGAAAAGCCGGCCTCCGTGATAGTCCTCAATAATGCGTTTGGAAAGCGAAAGACCTAAACCCCAACCTCGAGTCTTGGTCGAAAATCCCGGACGAAAAACATTGCGGCGGTTTTTTGACGCGATTCCCGGTCCATTATCGGCGATGTCTACGTACAACCAGAGCGCTTTTTCTTCATGCGTGATCCGGATTTCTCCGCCCGACGACCGCAATGCGTCAATGCTATTTTTGATCAAATTTTCCATCACCCAGCCGAAGAGCTGTACATTGATGCAAATGATCGGATCACCCGGAAAATCAACTTTAATTTCAATCGGTTTTCCGGACTTTGGAAGACGGCGGCGAAAATAGTCCACGGTTTCATGCAGCACGGGCAAGATATGAGTGGGTCCGACAACAGGCTCCGATCCGATCTGTGAAAAGCGCGCCGTTACGCGTTCCAATCGTTGAAGATCCCGTTCCATTTCTTCCAGAGCGTGTTCTTTACCGCCGCCGGACTTGAGCAATTCTATCCATCCCATGAGGGAAGTCAGTGGCGTACCCAATTGATGAGCCGTTTCTTTGGCCAATCCCACCCACACCATGCGCTCTTCACTGCGTTTAATATTCCGGAAACCCGTATAGCCGATGATCACGAACAGCGCGGCGACAACGATTTCAATCCACGGCAGCCATCGCAGTTGACGGATGACAATGGAATCGCCATAGTGGAACCAATCGGTTTGCCGTTCTCCGATGGCAATAGGCAGTGGCGCGTTTCCGCCTTCCCGCATCGCCTTCAACAACAAGCGAAGAGTGGTCTGTGCCTTTGCCGAAGTATCGCCGGGCGCCACCGGAACGTTTTTCCACTGCTTGGGGTTGCCGCTTCCGTCCGTAACAATAATCGGAAAATCCACGGCTTGAATCTGTTCCAGCGCAAGGGCAATCAGATCCGGCGACTCACTGTTTACCAACAGCGAGTAAAGCCGGATTTTCTGCTGAAGTGTATTCCGCGTCGAATCCTTCAACCGCGAAATTAGCACCTGCGTATAGACCAATACGGACACAATAAAAACGACCGCCGTCAGAAACAGTATGCCTTTGAACGTTCCTATATGTTGGTAGGCCAGCCTTCGTCCGATCCACATGGCATGTTGCCGCGCGGGTTAACCGCGCGTATTTCCCTTTAGATCAGAGTGATCTTCGGTACTGTCGTATTTCACGGAATAATCCCTGTCCTTCTCGGTCATGTTGACCATTTTTTCCGCAATCAGACCGAAGGAGAAGAACTGAATTCCAATCACCATAAGAAGGACGCCAAGAAACAGCAAAGGGCGATTTCCAATCCATTTGCCTTGCAGCCAGCCAATGGATAGATACAGATTGATGATAAGACCGGCTAACGTGCAGAGCAAGCCTACGCTGCCGAATAAATGCAAAGGCGCACGATTATAGTTCGAGATGTAGAGCACGGTTAATAAATCAAAAAAACCGTTAAAAAAACGACTCGCGCCAAACTTGGTCTTGCCGTATTTCCTGGCATGATGATGGACGGGGATTTCGCCGATTCGATAGCCTTGTTTAAAAGCCAGAACGGGAAGAAAGCGATGCAGTTCGCCGTATACCGGCAAATCCTTAACGACTTCACGGCGATAGGCTTTAAGACCGCAATTAAAATCATGCAGACGAATCCCTGCGAGCTGACCCGTTACGGAATTAAAGACCTTGGACGGCAGGGTTTTCGAAATCGGATCGTACCGCTTTTTCTTCCAGCCGGAGACCAGGTCATACCCTTCCTCCAGTTTGGCTATTAAAGCCGGAATTTCCGCGGGATCATCCTGCAAATCGGCGTCCATGGTGATAACAAATGTGCCGCGTGCAGCACGAAATCCCGTTGCCAAACCTGCTGATTTACCGAAATTCCGTCGAAAGGATATGACCCTCACCCGCGAATCACGCAGCGCTAAATCGCGGAGCACGAGCAATGAAGCATCCCGGCTGCCGTCGTCAATCCAAATCAGTTCATATTCCTTTTGCAGGCTTTCAAAAACGGTACACAGCTGTGAATAAAGCTCAGGGATGGATTCGGCTTCATTAAAAAGCGGTATGACAACACTAATGAAAGGAAAATTGTGTTCTGCGGTCATGGTGAAGGTTCCGCGTGACTCGGTTGATATGGATCATACGTGAACTCAATGGCGTCCAATTCCATGTCGCTGAGTGTCCACGTTAAGCGTATCGTTGCGGTCGAATCCATGCAGATTGTTTTGTGTGGAATCGGCCAGCCGTGATAATTGTGATATTTACCGTATTGTTTCAGCATCACATCATGACCCGGACGTTGAATCCTTTCCGATTCAATATATCCACCCCGGCCTGAAAGCGTCAGAATGTGCTGAGCTGAATCACAAAAGGCCGAAACAAATACGCGTCCGTCGTGATTCCATATGGAATCCACGCGGAGTCCGCCGCTTCGTCCGCCAACCGGAAAAGGCAATAAATCACGGATATTCCAGTTAGACAGACCAACCGGAATTAATTCCTTTAGATCAGGCGGCTCCTCAACATTGAACGTCCTCGGTGAAATCGTAAGATCCCAATAAATCACCTGATCGGGTGTGATGTAGAAATTCCCTAACAAGCGATCATAGGGTTTCACGAAACCGACTTCATACCGTTCTCCGGTGAGGTAAAGCAAATGGCCGCGGGCACGAAACCTTGCTTCATTCGTCACGACATGCAGTTTGATTTTCGTGCTCATCGAACGCCACATGTCTAAGCGATCCAGATAGGCATGCAGCGCCGTCTCAGCATAGTCGCTATCACTCCCCGCATTTCGCAGAGCATGTCCTGCGGCGCATCCCATAAACAGGATTCCGCACCAACACAGAATCAATATAGTTCTATAGACTGAGTTTCTTGCGCAATGTCTCATTCGAAGGATCCAATTCCAATGCCCGGCGGTAATATTTCATTGCCGTTTTCTGCGACCCTTTACGCCAGTGCACGTCTCCCATGTGCTCCAGTGTTGCCGCGTTGGACGGATCGGCATCCTTAGCCTTTTTCAGCCAATGCAGCGATTCATCCCAGTTGCCTAAACCGAATTCAATCCAACCCATCGTGTCAAGATAGGCACCGTTGTCCGGCTCTTTCTTCACGGCGATGGCCGCTAAATTGCGGGCGCGTTCGAGTTCCATTCCGCGAACGGCCCACATATAAGCCATATTATTCAAATAGACGGGTGCACTGTCGGAAAGAACAATAGCGCGTTCATAAAGTTCGACCGCACGGTCAACACTGTCCAATTCGTCGTAAACCATTGCCAGACTTCCCATCGCGGCAAACATCGTGGAGTCTAAATCAATCGCCTGCCAAAGCACTGGAACGGACTCCACTTTGAGGCCCGCGCGATAGAGCGACAATCCCTTTAAACTAAACAAACTGGCATGCGGCCGTGTATAAACGAGTGCGGAATCAACGACGCGAATGACTTGCGTATAGTTTTGGCGATCCAATTCGATGGCGGCTCTGGCAATCCAGTATCGCGTTTCCTCCATATTCATCCTGTTCGCCCGGAGAATCAACTCTTCGCCCCGAATCGTGTCGCCAATCTGAATATAGGCGTTTCCCAAGGCGAAAACAAGGCCGTCGTCTGAGCTATCCGCGGCAAGAAGGCTGTTCATGAGACGAATGGCCCGGGAAAACTCGCCGGACGTTAAGTAAACGGCCAACACCTGACGACTCAGCAGCGTCGCATCTTCATTCTGCGTTGAGATGCGTTGATATAGTTTCTCCGCTTCATCAAAATTCTCTAATGCGAGTTCCAGAGCCAGCAGTTGACGCAAATAATCTACTCGATCCGGAGCGATTTGGACCAACTTTTTTAGAGTTTCCCGAGCGGCTGGAATTTTCCCCGCACTTCGCTCTAAAAGCGATTTTAATTCGAGTGCGGGTACATAATTCGACTCCTTCCGCAAAGCCCGATCAAGCAAGGTTTCGGCCTGCGTCGGATTGCCTAAGAGCAAATAATCCTGAGCCAGCGCAACATAGATAAACGCGGATGCGGAGTCGTAGCGCAACGCCTCCTGATAATGAAAAACCGCCCGATAATAATCTTCCGAAACATCCGCAACAGAACCGCGAATGAACAAGTCGAGTGCGCGCGTCTTTGCATCCGGCCCTGATCCGGCCGCTAAACAGTTCGCCGCGTGCACAAGAACAAGCGCCGTTAAAAGGAGCAGAGTTCTAAGATTGTTAATGGGAGAATATCCGAAGCACATCATGATACGATACAAAAACAACCAGAAGGAGAAGCAACGCCATGCCGATTTGCTGCATCCATAATTTCACTTTCGTGGAAATCGGTCGGCGAATAATCGCCTCGATAATCGCGTAGACGATGTGGCCGCCGTCCAATGCCGGAACCGGTAGTATATTTAAAAAACCGATAGATACGCTGACATATGCAATAAAAAACAGAAAGGCACCGGAGCCCTGCCGGGCGCTTTCTCCGGAAAGTTTAGCCACTCCCAGCGGCCCCGCAAGCTGTGAAAGGCTGCTTTCACCGGTTGCCAATCCTCGGAAAAAATCAATGATCCCAACCGTGGTCGCCCAGCAAAACACGCCGCCGCGCGTTATAATTTCGCCTGCACTGGCAGATCGAATATTGACCTTGGGAGCGATGCCAATCATACGGCGTTGCGAACCGTCGCCACTCATGTCCGTGGCAAAACGGAAAGCAATCGCTTCTCCGGCTCTGTCCAGCGTTAGGGAGATGGAATCACCGGCTGTGCTGACCGCGGCGATCAGATCATCCCAGGTGGCCGTTTTAATCCCATTCACGGATGTGATCTTGTCACCGGCGCGAACCCCCGCATTCAAGGCCGGTTTTCCGTCCAGCGCTTCACCAACTGTGGTACCGTCGAGTTCGCCGATTCCTGTCGCCGCCGTCAAACCGGCAATAATCAGAAAAGCTACGAAGTAGTTCATCAGGACACCGGCGGCCAGAACAAACACCTTTTGCCAGACGTTTTTCGACATGAACTCATCCGGCGCTCCGGTGACACCCCCTTCTTCCAATGACTCATCAACCATTCCGGCGATCTGAACATAGCCGCCCAAAGGAATCCACGACAAAGCGAATTCCGTCTCGCCGATTTTTCGGGAGATGGCCGTCGGCGGAAAACCTATGGAAAAACGTTTAACGCGCATGCCCGTCAACCGTGCCGCGGTAAAGTGACCAATCTCATGAATGATGATGATCACTCCGATAGTCACGATGAATGATGCCAACGTCAACAGCATGTATCGTCCTGAATTGATTAATTCAACGAAGTAATAGCTTCTGTCGCCAGGCGACGCGCCGCAACGTCCGCTCTGCGTACTGTTATAATATCATCCAGCGGTTCATCGGGCCAAGCATCCAAGACCGATTGAAGAACTTTCGCGATGTTCCCAAAACGTATCCGATGATTAAGAAAGGCATCCACGGCCACTTCATCGGCAGCGGATAGGGCGGCCGGAACCGTACCGCCGCGCTCCAGAGCCTGAAATGCGATGTCTAAACAGGGAAATTTGCCGGATGGAACCGGATCAAACGTTAAAGACCGAATGTGTTCGATCCCTGTCTGAATGAGATCACTTTTCAGCCGCTCCGGGTACGATAACGCAAATAGAATCGGCAGGCGCATATCGGGAACACTGAGTTGGGCTTTGATGCTACCGTCTACAAATTCCACCATAGAATGAACAACCGATTGACGATGAATCACAACTTCGATGCGCTCGGCCGGAATTCCGAAAAGCCGATTCGCCTCAATAACCTCTAATCCTTTATTGAACAGTGTCGCCGAATCAATGGTGATTTTCTGCCCCATCTTCCAAGTCGGATGCATCAACGCACGCTCAACCGACACGCCTTCCAGTTCAGCCGTTTCGAAATCCCGGAAGGGCCCTCCCGAAGTCGTTAGCCAAATTTTTCGTATGGAATCGAGTTTCTCTCCGAGCAAACATTGATAAATTGCGCTGTGTTCCGAATCAATCGGCAGAACTTCCGCCCCGTGATCAATCGCCATTTTCATTACAATCGGGCCGGCTGCAACCAATGTCTCCTTATTGGCCAGCGCCACGGAAATGCCGCGCCGCAACGCTGCCGCGGTCGGTTCCAAGCCTGCTCCGCCGGATACGGCGTTAACCAGAAGATCATAGTCCGTATTCGCCGCCTGTTCTTCCAGAGCATTCAAACCTGAAAAGACATGCGGAATTCCGCTTCCCTCTATTTCGCGCCGTGCCCCCTCACTATCAGACCCTGTCTCAAACGCCAACGATTGAACTGTGAACTCCCGCGCCGCGGCGACAAGACCGGTGAGATTGCTGCGTGCCGCGACACCAACCACCTGAAACCGATCGCCGTGTCTGCGCGCAACGTCCAAAACGGACTGACCAATCGAACCCGTAGCACCCTGCACGAGTAGCCGCTTGCGACGTGAGAGACCGGACAATTACCGATCCTCCGTCAACCGAGCGGTCGCGATCGGAAATCGGGAAAAGACTTCCGTAAAGGCTTCTGCGATCGGGACACGAAGCTCGCCCGGTGATACCACTCGACCAAGTTGTTCGGAAGCGGAGGTAGCTTTTTCGGCTAATTTGTTCCGCAGCTTTTCGCGATCCGGTTCATTCCGCATGAGTAAAAAATCAACAATGCGTAAATGATCGTTGCCGACCAGAATCGAACCGTGCTGCAGGATGGCATTGGTCAGACGGCGCTGCGCGCTGCCGACGATTTTTTTACTATATGCCGTCACTTCCCAACGCGATGTTCTGACGAAGCATGAAATCCTGTTCGGTAGTGCCGTCATCGGTTCGCCGCGTGCATCCGCCTCCGCCGCCACACCGATTCGCTGCAAACCTTTGGCAATGGCTTCGCTGACGAACTGCTGGACCAGAGAGCCGTCCCCTTGTCCGGTACACCCCGAAAGGATGATCGAATAGGTGAGCTCTTGGCTGTGCATAACGGCAGCGCCGCCGGTGGGACGGCGAACCCACATTTGTTTCGCGTGCGATATCCGTTCGTCGTCTAAAACACTGGCATCTTGATGGAATCCCAGCGATATAGTCGGTTCTTCCCACTCATAAAAACGTAGAGTCGGAGGCAAGTCTCCGCGCTCCGCCGCCTGAAGCAAGTCAAAATCTTCGCGCATAAGCACGGAGCCTGGCTTTGCCGGAAGCTGCTCAATATGCAGAAACATTACGCTTCATCCTCGGATCGCAGCCGCTTGTTGCCCGGAATAAGACCTCGTTTCGACTTGGAAATGAATTCGAGAATAATGCGAACTTCCTCAATGTGGCCGTATTCGGCTTGGATTGTTGCTACGGCTTGACTAATATTCAGCTTCGATTGAAACAAAAGACTATAAACGCGTTTCAGTGTAAGACGAGTTTCATCGCTAAACCCTCGACGACGCAGACCGACGGAGTTCAATCCATAATATGAGGTTGGTTGTCCGGTCGCCATAATATAGGGGGGGATATCCTTGGGTACGCGGACGCCCCCGCCGACAAATGCATAGCGGCCGATCCGTACGAATTGATGAACAGGAACAATCCCTCCTAAAATGGCAAAATCTTCGATCTCCACATGACCGGCCAATGCGACGGAATTGGCTAAAATGACCTGATTACCGACTGAGCAATCATGCGCCACGTGAGAATAAGCCATCAGCATGCAATCGCTGCCGACGATAGTCCGACCGGTTGCTTTCGTCCCGCGGCTTAACGTCACAAACTCCCGTAAAATCGTGTTGTCCCCGACGAAGAGTTCCGTTTCTTCACCGCCAAATTTTAAATCCTGGGGTTCACCGCCCAGCGCTGCGCCGTGGAAAACACGCACGCCGCGTCCCAACCTCACGCCGGAATATAAATGTACGCAACTGTCAATGCGGCAACCGTCTCCGATAATGACATTCTTGTCAATCACGGAACCCGGTCCGATCTCTACATTATCAGCAATTTTCGCGTGCGGCGAAACCACGGCTGAGGAATGAATGTACGTCATGGAATATTTCCGCGTTATTTGTCCACAACGACGGCGGTCATATCCGCTTCCGCGACGAGCACGCCGTCCACAAAGGCTTCACCACGCATTTTGCACAATCCCCGGCGAAACAGGTTCATCACCACTTCAAATCGAATCTGATCGCCCGGAATAACGGTTTTACGGAATTTTACGTTGTCAAGACCCGTGAAATAGACCACCTTATTCTCGGAATCTTCTATGGAATTCAGAAGCAGGACGCCGCCGGTCTGCCCCATCGCTTCGATAATCAAAACACCCGGCATAACCGGATGTCCGGGGAAATGCCCATTGAAGTAAGGTTCGTTGCGCGTCACGTTCTTGAGACCAACCACCCGTTCCAGCGGAGTGATTTCCAGGATGCGGTCTACAAGCAGCATCGGATAAGTGTGGGGCAGCAGTTTTTCCACGGTTTGCGAATCGAAAACATAACCGCGTCCGCTTTTACTCCCGTATTTCCGGGTGAGTGACTGGGTCTCGTAGGCCTTTCGCAGCATCCGTGCAACTTCCACATGTGATGAATGCCCGCCGCGAGCGACGAGTACGTGTCCGCGAATCGGCACACCCACCAGCGCGAGATCGCCAATCAAATCTACGGTTTTATGCCGAACGGGTTCATTTCGAAACCGCAGAGGACGGTCATCCAACGTGCTGTGGCCAAGCTGAACGGAACAGTCATGATGGAATAACCGACGCAGCCGGTCCAAATCGTCGGGAGCCAATTCACGATCCACGAAAACCACGGCGTTATCCAAGGTTCCGCCTTGTATCAGTCCCTGATTCTTGAGTTGTTCGGTTTCAGAGAGCAGGCAGAACGTGCGCGCCGCGCTGAACTCCTCGACAAATTCCGCCAAGCTATACATGGATGTATATTGAGTGCCAATGGACGGATGCGTATAATCAATCATATAGGTAATGCGCAACTCCGACGACGGCACCACCACAATATCAATTGCGTCTTTTTCGCTATGATAGGTCAAGGTTTTCTCAACGTCCAGATAATCGCGCGTGGCATCCTGCTCTTCGATTCCCGCTTCCTTCAAAGCGGCCACAAAAGGCGCCGCACTGCCGTCCATCACCGGCGGTTCATCGGCGGATAGCTCTACAAGAATATTGTCCAGTTTGAGCCCGGCAATCGCCGCCAAAACGTGTTCAACCGTAAATACCTTCAGACCGTTCTTCCCTAACACGGTTCCGCGCGAAATCTCCACGACGTTTTCCACCAGAGCGGGAATATCCGCGGAATCTGCCGCATCGGTACGGCGAAACCGAATTCCAGTATTCGGTTCGGCCGGGTGAAATGAAAGCTGCACGGCGTGCCCCGTATGCAAACCCGTTCCCTGCAGGTCCACGCGTTTGGAAATTGTTTTTTGACGTTCGGTCACGAGTCTGCCTTGTCTTTGGTCTGAGCTTTAAAAACGGCGGATTCCAAATCCCGCACACGACGAAGCAAATCCGGCAGTCTGGTCAATGCAACTTCAATACGTTTCCACAAACCGTGAGCACGGGCCGGACTTCCGGATACAATATCGCCGTTGGGCACGTCACTGGATACACCCGACTGTGCGCCGATCATTACTCGATCACCGATTTGCAGATGCCCGACGATACCGACCTGTCCGCCGATGCGGCACTGATCGCCTATTTTGGATGAGCCTGAGACGCCGCTTTGCGCGGCGATCACCGTGTGCGAACCGATGGACACGTTGTGCCCGATCTGAATCAAGTTGTCAAGCTTCGTTCCCTTGCCGATGACGGTCCGTCCCATAGTGGCGCGGTCAATGGTCGTGTTAGCGCCGATCTCAACATCGTCTTCGATAATCACAATGCCCGACTGCGGAATTTTTTCATAGCCGCATTCCGTGGCCGCAAAGCCGAATCCGTCGCTGCCGATAACGGCTCCATCTTGGATGACCACGCGATTTCCCAACCGGGTTCCTTCGCGGAGTGTCACGCCGCTATGAATCTCACAGCCACAGCCGATCACCACATCGGCCGCAACAATGACATGCGGGTACAAGACAGTATCCGATCCAACGGTGGTTCGGGGGCCAATATAACAAAAAGCTCCGATTGCCGCGCTCTGATCAACAACGGCATCCGCTTCAACAACGGCCGTTGGATGGATGCCTTTCCGCATCCAAATCGCTTTAGGATGAAAGAGAGTCAGCAACCGCACGAAATCCGCGTACGGATCGTTTACTTCAATCAGCGTGCGATTCGTGACCCACGAACCCGGCGCAATCAGCACGGCTCCCGCTTGAGTCGTCTCCAGATGCTTGACATAGCGGGCATTGGCAATAAAAGTGATATCCGCCGGACCGGCATCTTCAATCTTCGCCACGCCGCGGATAACGGTATCCGCATTTCCCGAAATCTTGGCGCCGAGCAGCCGCGCGATCTCCGCCACCGTCATAGACGGATTCAAGTGATTACTCCTTCTTCAATTCGTCCAGCACCTTTTCGGTAATATCGTACTCCGGGAGAGCGAAAAGAATATTACCGGATCCAGCATCGAATACGAAATCATAGCTGTATTCCTGGCTGACTTTCTGAATCGCCGCATTGATTTTATCCAGAACCGGTTTAGACAATTCGATATTCCTGGCGTATAGCTTGCCGCCTTCACCCCAAGTCTCGCGGCGGAATTTCTCTAACTCCTGTTGTTTTTCCAGAAAACGCTGCTCACGCTCTCTGCGCGCTTCTTCGGAAAGCATAAGACTCTGTGCCTTCAGTTCATCGGCCATGGATTTCAGCGCATCTTCCATCGTGGTTGCCTGCGCAACGTATTGGCGCTCCTCCTCCTGCAGCTTTTGACGCGCCTGCTTGTAATCGTCATTCGTTTCCAGAAGGCGGTCGGAATCTACATATCCGATTTTCAGTTCCTTCGCCTCAAGATTCGAAGTCGTTCCCAACAGAATTGAGAAAGCAAGTAACGCAAACCATTTCGCACGCATGGACAACTCCTTATCCGTAATATATTCGTTCTTGTTAAAAACTTCGGCCAAACTGGAAATGCGGCATCCATTTGGTGGTTTTCAAGCCGCGTGAATCGGTATAGTCAAGCCCCAATCCGTAGTCCAGCCCGATCATTCCGACTAACGGCATGAAAAGCCGTACCCCGAATCCGACGGATCGCCGCACGTCCGTAAAATTCGTTTCGCCGAAATTCCGCCACACGTTGCCCGCTTCTCCGAACGTCAGAAGAAAAATAGTCGGATTGCGGACAATGGGAAAACGTAATTCCGCCGATTGCTTGAACATCGTTTTGCCCCCGACGGCGTACCCGCCCGACTGCGGACCGACTTCGCTTTCGTCATATCCGCGCAGGGAGGTGCCCAGTGATAGTCCGGCGCCGCCCATGAAAAAATAATCAAAGTAGGGAATGTTATGCGGATCTCGCGTCAAACCGTCCAATGCGCCTACTTCGCTGTTCGTTGCCAGCACCAGATCACCCACCACGGGAAGGTACCAGTTATTACTGATATTGGCTTTCACAAATTTATCGTCTCCGGCCAAAGGGCCGCCGGTCAGTTCCAACCGCAGGGAATTCACGGAACCGCGC
Organism: Candidatus Zhuqueibacterota bacterium; assembly: GCA_003818605.1. Lineage (GTDB taxonomy): Bacteria > Electryoneota > RPQS01 > RPQS01 > RPQS01 > RPQS01. The sequence goes on from RPQS01000045.1 coordinate 12,571, forward strand.
GTCGGAAATTCGGGATTATCCCGGCTATCGCGTGAGATGATCTGAGTCAAACTGGATGAAACACGCGGTACGTCTTCCTGCAAGCTGCGTGGATTATTCGCTTCGAAATCTGATGTAAAGTTAGAATAGACCGTGCGATCGAGACGATAAATATAGTCAACGCGAAAATAATCGTCAGGCCATTTCACCCGTTGACCTATACGCACCGTCCCGCCGATAATATCCTCGTCAAATCCGTAATAACTCCCTCCGCGGTGCGTGTCGAAAAACGAAACTCCCAAAAGAGTCCGGCGATTACGAAACCACGGCTCTGTAAAACTGATCGAGAAGGAACGATAGGTTTTACCGAAATTCCAGTCCAGCGAAAACTGCTGCCCGTTCCCCAGCAGGTTATTCATCTGGAATCCCACGGAACCGATAAAACCGTCGCGTTGACTGTATCCGGCGGAAACATTAGCTTGTTCCGTGGATTTTTCCTCTACCTTCAGATAGAGATCCACCTGATTATCGTTAATCGGCACAACGTCGGGCGTGATGTTGCCGAAGTAATTGAGAATTGTCACTTCGCGGATCGAACGTTGCAGCTTCGTTACGTCAAACGTCTCGCCGGGATACAGCACAAGTTCTCGCCGAATGACCCGGTCTTTCGTCTTGGTATTCCCTTCTACGAAAATGCGGTTCACTTTAAACTCGCTGCCCTCCACGACGTCCATATGGACGTCCACCAGCGAATCCGCCCGCACTTTTTCGCTCGGTGTGACGCTGGCGTATATATAGCCTTTCTCGTAGTACTTGCTCCCGATATCCGCCATGCTTTGCTGAAACTTTTGCCCGTTATATAGGTCGCCCGGAGCGATACGCATGCGAGTGGCCAGATCCGTCGTCGAAAACAATTTGTTGCCCGACCATGTGAATTCGCCGTACCGGTACAGTTTTCCTTCCGATACGGTAAAATTCAGAAAAACCCAGCGGCGATCATCACTGTACGAAATGCTGTCGGACGCGATCTCGAAATCGCGGTACCCTTTGCTGCGATAAAAGTCAACGAGCAGTTGCTGGTCTTCGTCTATTTTTTCCGGTTTATAATTGCCGGAACGCAGCAGCGCTTTCTGTTTGGTGTCCTTGAACTTGCCGCGAAGCGCTCGATCGGAAAAGGCGTTATTGCCGGTGAATTCAATGCGTCGTATTTTGACTTTCTTTCCCTCTTTGATGGTCACGTCCACAATGTCACGGCCGGTCTGCGGCGAACCGAACGTCTTGATTTCGATCTCCGCCAATCGGTAGCCCATCTCATCATACTTCCTCCGAAGGCGGTTTTTCAATTGCACTAAATCCCGCGGCTGAATAACTTGTCCGTTGGTTAATTGGAGAAGCTCGTTGAGATCGTCGCCTTTTAATTTGCGGTTGCCTTTAACGTCCAGTCTTTCCAGGCGTGGATACTCCTTGACGCGTATCGCCATATACACGCCATCCGCGGCTTCCCGTTCTTCGACGATTTCGATATCACTGAACAAATTCAATTTCCAAAGCTGTTGAAGAGCCGTTTGGACGTCGTCACCGGTGATTTCCTGACCCACGGATAAACCGGAATGCGCTCGAATCAAACCCGCATCGGTGGATGTGTTGCCGGTAATGGAAAGTCCGATAACCCTCACACGGTTTTGCGCGGATGCGACCATGCAGCTTGTCAGGAAAATCAGAAACACAAGTCCCCGCATGCAACTATTCCGAATAGGATTGAATTGATCCACAGTCTTAAGGCTCCAATGCAAAAGTGTATTTCAGGGAAACTGACTCGTCGCGCTTCCGCTCTAATTCGTCGTATTCTATCGCAAAATCAAGAACCAGATCCCGTGACATGGGATTGATCCGGTATTCCAGATTCCAAACATGTACAAATCCGAGACGATTTCCCAGCTCGATCTGCCCTTCGGTTAATTCGCCGGTATATGTAAGAAACAGGTCACGCGTCAGATATTTGCCGACGGTAAACTGCGAACCCGTAAAAAACCGGATAACCGAACTCTGTTGCAGAGTATCCGTTTGTGCGGCGACGCGCTGCGCGCGGGCGGATGAAGCGGATTTGCCTCTGCCCGGTGTAAAGGCGATTTCATCCAGCATGGTCCACCGCTCCAAGCGGCGTTCTAACGGATCGAGCCATCGGCGGCCGATGGCCCGCACGACAGTCGAAGCCATCAACTGCCCTGCTTTTCCGGTCATATCCTGAATATCATAACCAAGATATCGCAAGATTTGCTCGGGCGTCTCGCCTCCGTCGCCTTCCAGCACATAAGTAATACTATTCAGTCGCCCGCGCTCTTGACGGGTTTCCGTTTCACGATCAATCTGATACATCGTTAAATAGACCGGCACGTCGCGCCCCAGACTGTCTTGCCCCGTCGTTCGCGCGCGGCCTTCCAGAATCGGCATAACGTCTGTTCGATCAAAATCCGAATAGATGTATTCGATTTGAAAACTCTGATCCAGATAATCCACGGTGCCGCGCGTTGACGCGGCGCGTCCGTTCAAACGAAAAGTACTGTCATCAATACGGCCGCGAATTTGCAGCGGAACTTCGGCCGGATCAAGAAGCGCGTCAATAGTCAGATGATCCAGATAACTCGCCACGGTTTCGAACACCTGCGAACCGCGGAGCGGTGCAAACATCTCCGAGTCTTTCAAGCCCGTTATCTCGATATTATAGTGATTGCCGGTGCTGACGGTCACGTCAAGACCCCATTCGGCTTCCTCTAAGCGATTGACAATCCAGCGTGCGACTTTTCGCATGGGTCCGGTTCCGCTGCTTACAAACGGAAAGGTAATGCGCGCGTTCCGAACGACCATTCCACCGTCAAATCTGAGTCTATCATTATTCAAACCGGAGATGGTAATCGGCGGAATCCCCTCTGTGCCTACAAAAAAGACGCCCGTCCATTCCGGTTTCATCAAACCCGGCAGCCGCAGCGGCATGCCGCCGATTCCTGTGCGTATTTCAAGAATTCCAAGATTAATTCGCGGGGTATGAATTTCCAGAGAAATAAGACTGTCCGGACCGAATTCGTCGTCTTGCAGGGAAACCAACTCGATCCACTGATTATCGCTTTGAAAGCGTACCAAGCCGGAATCTACGGTCCCCGTCGTATCAATTCTCACGGCCAACTCCGTGGCAATGACACCGGGCGTGGCATCGGGATAAACAAATTTGCCCCCGCTTACGCGTAGTTCGCCGCCATGAAATCGCGGACGATCGAACGTGCCGCCAAAGTCCAAGCTGAATGTCCCGTCGCTTCCTTCCGTTCGAAAAGCCCGATCCATCTGGTCCAAAATATCCAAAAAGTCGCCGTGCCCTTCGATATGGGCTTGAAGCGGACCTTCTGCCTCAGGGTATAAAGCCGCCGTCCCTGAAAAATTGTAGGTATTGCGCTTGGAAAACGTGCAGCGCGGAATTCGTATTTGTCGGTCCCCAAGCGAATCTTGTCCGATCTGGAACGCAGCGTCAAACTCATCCATGTAGATTTCATTGAAAAGCTGTCCGTCGCGAATGGCGATGTCCGCTTCCACGTCGGGATACTCGATCGTTCCGGTCACGGTTCCCCGTCCGTCCATCTCGCCGGAAATGATTCCGCGTTTCCCGGTCAATGCAAGCACAAAATCTTCGGCCCGCGCCGCGCCAACCCGCGCATAGAGGTTTAAGCGGCCTGACTTGCCGTCAATCTCGCCTTCAGCGCGAATGATTTTCCGAACCCCACGCCCTAACTCATAACTCCGTATCTCAGCCGATAATCCCGTACCGGATGCATCGAGATTCATCCAATAACCCGGAACTCCAAAGACGGAACCGTCCGTCATCGCGAAACCGGCATCCCATTTCGGCTGGTCCAGAGAACCTTGCGCGTGCAAATGACCGGCTAAAGTTCCCCGTGCTTCAAATCTGGATAATAGTTCCGATGAAATCGGCAATTTTTCCAACGAGAGATCAGAAACTGTCAATTCCATGTCCACCCGGTTGGATCGCATATCCACGGTGCCACGCAGACTCCCCACGGCATCAATAAACAATTGTTCGATCTCCAAAACGCGGTCGGAAAACGCCAATTGGGCTTGACCTTCAAACGGATCGCCGTTGCCGGCAGTGCCCGACCACTTGCCGCATACCGAGTAATTAGTACTCGTTGACCGATTATACGTACCGGAAAATTGGAGTTCGCGCGCTATTCTTGACCATAATCCCGTCGTATCGGATTGCGATCGAATATCACACGAAAGTTCGCCTTGCTCCATTCCTCCCGCAAACTGTAAATCCAATTGTTGTAAGGCTGAAGAAAACTCCAAATCGGGGATAACTGATCCGATTAAAAAATGAGCATTTTTAGCCGAAAAGTTTATTTGGTCAGGAGTCGGTTCAAAATAAATTTCACTTGATCCTTTTCCCGGCGAAAGCGAATTCAGTATCCAAAACTCGTTACTTCTGCTGATAGCAGCGGTACATAATTCTCGACCGCATGAGTCCAAAGCCGTAACGCTTATAACCGGTGTGTTTTCATATTCGGATCCGGTGAAACGCAGTCTCTTAACTCCCAGTCTCCACCCCAGCACCGAAGGAGTTTTTTGAAAAATCCATTCCCCGCTTCCGTTCCAGGAAAATCGCGAATTAAAAGTCAAATTACCGGAAGCGCCGAATGAACCGCTTGCATCCGCGAATTCCAGAGAGCAGACTTCCAGTCCTAATGGCGACAAATGAATATCGGTTCGAAAATCGTAAAAGTCTTGACCGAAAACGCGCAAGGCTTTGCTTTGGATCTGAGCCTCACAACGTGGTTCTGCTATTGTCCCGCCAATGGAATAGGCCGCATCCATATCGCCTTCCACAGACGCAAGCGCTTGCTCATAAACCTTAAAACGGCTTAAATCATCCGTATGCAGCCGGCCTCTGATGTCGAGCTTCCCCATGCTGCTTAACCGGAACATGCCCGAAAAGAAGCCGTAAACAGAAGAAGCCTTAAAGACGGTTGAATCCAGTCGAACCGTGTCGTGTTGCAGGGTGGCTCGAATATCGGGGAAATGCAAAGTTTCGCTTCCCCATGACAGGTCGGCATCCGTAAAATCGGCGGCGCCCATATATCGGATGTCAGATTCCGTAACGGTGATATCAACAGAAAGGTTGCCGGTTGCCTTCAGCGCAAACCGCTGAGAAAGAAGAGAACTCTCCTTATCCGCAGAGAACTTTAATGCCGCATGCAAATCGAGGCTGCGTTTTGATTCGGATAAATCGCCCGTTGCCGAAATTACGGAAGTCGAATCCTTCAGCAGACACCCCCCCATTGACAAATATAATCCGTCAGGACTGCGCCGAATTATCCCGTCAAATTCACATAATAGAACGGTATCAACCGATGTGGAACGGACACTGACGCTGCCCCGTTCAAACGTTATCTCGGACAACTCCGTAAATGAACGGATTGTTGAAAACAGCTGCGGCGGTAACGTAAATTGCGGCAGCCACGGTTTGTCGTTGACCCGTTTTTCTTCCGCTCGCTGCTCAGTGGAAAGGAATACATCGGGAGCTGTTATGCAGACGGATGAAATCATCTGCTCTGGTTTGAACGATTTCCCCAGCAGCCGGGTCGGACGAAGACGGGCCGATACCTGTTCGATTCTCAGTGACGACCCGTTTGAGTCCACGGGCAAAACAATATCGTTCAGAACCAGCGAATCCCAGGTCAGACGAACGGATCCGATTTTCGTGCTGGATCCCAAATAAGACGTGATTGTCTCGACAATGCGGTTTTCAAGCTTGTCTTGAATACGCGGCGCACTTATCCGGAACAGGACAAAACCGGCGAGAATGATTAATCCTGCCGCCGCCGCAAGCCATCGTCCATGACGGCGTTTGTTCCGCGCGTCTTTCATCTTGTTGCCAGACTACCACTGAAAAAGTCCGGACGAGTCAAAAAGCGGCTGCAAATCCGTACGGGATATGGACGTTTCGCCCGATCCGTAGGCCGCCCGCAACGAGTCTCCATCTTGATTTCTCTCGACAATGGGAAACGGACACAGCAGCTCCGCCGCCGTGATCATGCCCAAACGCCCGCGCGAACCGAGCAAAACGTTGGCCGCTCCGCAATCGTAGGCCTGGAATCCGGCAGGTCCCGCCAAATGATGCAATTCGCCCAAACCGGTAATAACCTGCAATTGTCGAATTCGTGGCCATAGATTGCTCAATACGCTCTCTTCTCCGGAGCGATATATACTGCACAGCAAACCGCCCAGCGTCCTTCTCGGTAAATTCTCGGCATTTTCGAACAGAGCGGCGGCGGGCGTCCCGCAATAGACCCTGACGGTAAACGGTGAGAGCGGCTCCATTCCGGTCAGTTTTACGGAAAGAACGGCCATTACATTCGAGCGATGAAGAGAGAAATCCTCGGGGAATGAACTCCCGCTTCCTAAAACCATCACGCGGAAGGAATGATCGCGCGCCGCGCGAATCATGGCGGTGGCGTCTTCAACACTCGCGGGTGCGACAACGGGATAAGGTTCTTCCTGCAAAATGCTCTGTTCCGCGATTTCCCTCAGTTGGCTGGTAAGTTCCGTTTGCGCGCTCACGATCCCTCCTCAATACCGCCGAAACGACGATGCCTGCGATTGTATTCTTCAATCGCCGCCACGTACTGCGGTTTTCGAAAATCCGGCCACAGAGTTTCAGTCACGACAATCTCCGTATAAGCCATCTGCCACAGCATGAAGTTGGACAACCGCAACTCCCCGGAAGTGCGAATTAATAAATCGGGATCGGGTAATCCCGCCGTGTATAAATGCTCCTCGATGTCGTCTTCGGTGATTCGCTTTTTCCCGGATCGAATAATCGCGGACATCGCGTCGGTAATTTCCTGCCGGCTCCCGTAGGACAAGGCTAAGTTCAGTATCAACCCGTTGTTTTTCGCCGTCTTTCGCATGACCAAAGACAATGCGGCACGCGCCGCCGGAGTGAGATCGCGGATTCGCCCCATGGCTCGCAGTCGAACATTGTTACGCATCAGACTGGTTGTCTCTTTGCCGATGGTCGTAACCAACAGTTCCATTAGCGCTTCCACTTCACTGCGCGGCCTCTTCCAGTTTTCACTTGAGAAAGTATACAGCGTCAGGACTTCGACTCCGAGTTCGCCGCTGACCTCTACGATCTCGTGAGTAGATTTCACTCCTTCTTTATGACCTTCGATGCGCGACAAACCGCGAGCTTTAGCCCACCGTCCGTTGCCGTCCATAATTACCGCAACATGACGCGGAATATCCAGTCGCTGTTGAGGATTCTCTGCGGTCAATGGGATCACCGGAACTCAGCTTCCATTACTTTTTGTTCATCGCCGCGCGTAGTTTTTCGATCCGCGGCATCAGAGCATCCACAGCTTGTCCATCCCTTAAGGCTGTGCCGATTTCGACAGCTTCCTTGCCGTGTACGTTGTTGTTCAATCTAATCAGCGCAATGCCGTAATTGATCCAAGCGGCACCGTCATCGGGATACAATTCCGTCAACCGTGCATACTCATCCCGTGCCAGCTCCGTATTGATGTACGAGCCGCCCTCAAGATAAATGACGCCGATGGCAAAGCGAACCTCCCGGTCCTTATCGTCCAGCTTGAGATATTCTTTGAAGGAAGCCAGCGCCGCCGCGGTGTCGGCAAGCTGCAAGTGAAACTGGCCGATGTAATAAATAATCACCGGATCATTGGAACCCGCCTTGGCGCGATTTAAAGCCGTGATCGCTTCATTCTTCATCGCCGTTCTTTGTTCGGCCGTCAGCGCAGTATCGCTCGCCATTCGCGCCAGCGCAAACGCCTTGAACTGGATGGCGTCCATGCTCAAGGAATCCTTCGCCAGGATCGCATCCGCCAACTCTATCGTTTCGGGAAAACGATCCAGGTTGTAGTAATTTTCCAGCAAATTGCCGTGAATCACGTCAATCGCCGTGGCATAGTTTTCCGCCTCTTTCTTCTTCATGTCCGAAGCGTCAATCTTTGTTAAAGCAAGCTGCCAATAGTCGGCGGCCTTCTTCCGGTCGCCCAACTTGCCGTAAATCTGCGCTTCCAGACCATACGCATTCCAACGATCGGGCAATATCTTTATGGCCATGTCCAATGAAGCAAGTGCGGCACTCAATAACAAGCCGGGATCAGGATCCTGCACATTTTCCGTTTTCGCTTTCATATAGGATGAATCATTCTGCACGCCCAAGAAATAGAAATAGGTCCAGCGTTCTTGCAGAATTTCGTCTATCTTTTTCCGCAGTTTCTTGACGGCGCTTTCGTCAGCCGAAGTGCGGGGCGTGGTCGCTTCTTGAAAATCCGCCAGCATTAAATCATACAGCGCGAGTTGCGGATTCGGTTTATCGCCAGCAATTTGTTTGGCAATATCGGCCTTGGTCGAATCGGCGGCAATCTCACTGACTAATTGTCCGCGTTCAAAATACGCATCCAACGATCCCGGTTCTTTCCGAAGCGCTTCCGTGTAGAATTGGTACGACTTGAGAAGTTCGCCCTGCTTTTTATAAAGCCGGGCTGAAGTTAATTCCATCGCTGCGGCAAACACTGTACTCGCAATAATCGTGATTGCGACGATAATCAATGTTCGTTTCATGACAAACCTCGAACTATTTGAACAAAAAGGATTCTTCATCGGAAATCAAACGGCGGGTGAAGCACACCCCGGTCCGTAATAAAACTGGTCACATAGCGCGCCGGAGTGACGTCAAAAGCCGGATTCCAAACACGCACGTTTTTTATCCGATCCAGACCGGCAACAAGGCTCAACACTTCGCGGTGATCGCGCTCTTCAATGACAATTTCTCGTCCACTGCGGATTCGTGTATCGAAAGTGCTCACGGGAGCAACAACGTGAAACGGAATCCGGCATTCGCGCGCCATCATAGCAAGGCCGGATGTCCCGATTTTATTAGAGGTGTCTCCGTTTCGCGCAATTCGGTCGGCGCCCACCAATACTCGCGTTATCTTGCCCGATCTCATCAACGCACCCGCCATGTTATCGCAAATGAGTGTGGCGGGAATGCCGGTCTTTGCGCACTCCCAAACGGTTAATCGCGCTCCTTGCAGAACCGGTCGCGTTTCACACGCGAAGACTTCGGAAACTCGTCCGCGCCGGTATCCGTTTTTTATTACGCCCAGCGCTGTGCCGATCCCGCCGGTCGCCAACGCGCCTGTATTGCAGTAGGTCAGCACACATTCACCGCGTTCGAGCAAGGCAAACCCGTGTCGAGCCATGGCAAGACAGGATCGCGCATCGTTCCGGTGGAGTTGTATGGCTTTTCGTTCCAACCGCCGCGCAAGATCATCCCCCCCGCGTTGGACCAACACCTCGATTTTTTCCAGTGTTTCGAACAGGTTTCTTCCCGTCGGCCGCGTTCTTGACAACCTATATATGGCTGATTCGAGTTTCTTCGGAGTGGAATGAGATCGAGCGGCCAAAGCCACGCCATAGGCCGCGGCAATCCCGATCACCGGCGCGCCCCGTACGGCAAGAGTTTCGATGGCACGGGCGACGGTTTCCGCTGTGCGGGCACGAATCCACTCCACTCGTCCCGGCAGCCTTCGCTGATCGAGAATCCACAGCTCGCCGTCTGCCCATCGCAAGGCTTGAATGGTGTCTTTCACGGCACTTGAATCATGCGGTAAAAATCGCGATAGCGCTTCTGTAATTGAGTTCGCGTGACCTGTTTAAGTCCGTCCGGCCCGAAACCTTCCACATAAAAGGATCCGATCACACTCGCCCAGCCCATGGCGCGTCGAATACCGTTTTCGGTAAGCCGTCCTTCCGCCGCTAAATGTCCCATAATACCGCCCGCGTAGGCGTCTCCGGCTCCCGTGGGATCTACGACGTCCGAAATTGGGTAGGTGTTCGATAAAAAGATGCCTTGTTCACCCATCAGAAAACTGCCGTGCTCTCCTTTTTTCACGATAATCCACTTCGGCCCCATTTTCCGCAGCGCCTGCGCACCCTTGAAAAGATTGTGCTCGCCCGTCAGCCACCGCACTTCATCATCGTTGGCAAAAAACAGATCGGACCTCTTGAGTACTTTCAGAAACTCCGGCTTCGCAACGTCAATCCAGAGTTTGAAGGTGTCAATCGCGACCATATTGGGCCGATGGACTTGATTCAGCACTTGCTGCTGCAACTGCGGGTGAATTGCGGCCAGAAAAAGAATCTTCGGGCTGCGATAATGCTGCGGCAGATTCGGCTTGAAATCCGCGAATACGCCAAGTTCCGTGCGAATCGTCTCACGGGACAGAAAGTTCTCCAGATACCGCCCTTCCCATAAAAAGCTTGGTCCCGGCTTCACGTCTACGCCCGATAAGTCAACCTTTCGCTTTCGCAAAAAATCCAGGTCTTTTAGCGGGTAATCGTCCCCCACTACTCCCACCATTCCCACGGACGTAAAAAACGACGCCGCATTCGAAAAATGCACGGCGGATCCTCCCAGCACGAGTCCGGAAGAAGTGAAAGGGGTATGAATAATATCTTGCGCCACGCTGCCGACAACCACTACGGATGGAATGGCCGGCGGGTTCGATATCGTGCGGGCTTTTCTTGCGGAAGCGATCTTTTTCAAAACGTCACATCTCCTTGGGTGCACTGACGCCACACAGGGATAGTCCTTTCTGCAAGCCGATTTGTGTTGCCCGGCATAGCGCCAGCCGTGCGGCTTGCAGGTCCTGGGGTTCGGTCAGTACTCGGCAGTTATGATAGAATTTGTGAAACTGCGTCGCCAAATCCCGCAGCCACACCGTGATCCCGTGCGGATCTCTGCTGGCGGTCGTTTCGGCGATGACATCTTGCAATTCGCGGAGCCTGCGAAGTAAATCCAATTCCTCCGGAGCGTTCAACGGATTTAAATCCGTTGTTGCATCGGGATAAGGAACGTTTCCCTTTCGAAAAATGGATTCAATTCGTGCATGCGCGTACTGTACATAGAACACGGGATTTTCATCTGTTTGACGCTTGGCCAACTCGATGTCGAAATCAAGGGGAGTCGAAGTGCGCCGCAGCAGAAAAAAATACCGCGCGGCGTCAACGCCAACTTCTTCAATCAATTCCTTCATTTCAATGATTTGACCCGCTCGTTTGGACATCTTCACCGGCTCGCCGTCACGAAGCAAGGTCACATGCTGAAGCAGAATGACTTCCAGTCGTTCGGCGTCGCGGCCGAGTGCGCGCATAGCCGCTCGCATACGCGATGGAAACGTGTGATGATCGGGGCCGAGAATGTTGATAATACTATCGTACCCGCGATCGTACTTATTGGCGTGATACGCGATATCCGGCAGGAAATACGTAGGCCGTCCGTCAGAGGTCATGACGACCCAGTCCTGCGTGTCTCCGAAACGGGTTGTCTCCAGATATTTCGCGCCGTCCTTCTCATAGACGGCTCCGGATTTTTCCAAATCTTCCAGGACTGTCGTTTCGGCTTTGTTTTCCCGCAACTCATTCTCGAAAAACCAGCGCGTGAACTCCACGTGAAATCCTGCGAGGACATGCCGCTGTAGACCCACAAAATGCTGCACGGCTCGCGAACTGAATTCCCTCACCGCTTCGTCCAAGCGAAGATTATGGAAACGATTGCCGTACTCGGCGACCAGCTCCCGCGCGTATTCCGTGAGGTATTCGCCGTGATATCCGCCTTCAGGAATATCCGCGGCAAATCCCAATTCATTTTCATAGCGGGCGCGCACCGATTCCCCCAGCAAGCGAATCTGATTGCCCGCGTCGTTTACGTAGAATTCGCTGTCGCTCGCAGCGCCCCGCGCCCGGAACATGCGGCATAGCGTATCTCCCACCGCCGCCGCCCGCGCACTGACGATATTCAAAGGCCCGGACGGATTGGCGCTGACAAATTCGAGAAGGATCTTGCGGTCTTTCAGCTCGTCGCAGTCCCCAAACGCGGACTCGTTTTGAAGCGCATCGGTTGCGATGGAATGCAAATACGGAGTGGCGAAAAAGAAATTAATGAATCCCGGCCCGGCAACGGATTCGGAGGCTATCAGTCTGCGATCAAGTGCGATTTGGTTTAGAATGTTCTCGGCGGCCGCGCGCGGATTTCCGCCCAATTCTTTCGCATGAACCATGGCCGCGTTGCAGGCGATGTCGCCATGATTCGGGTCGCGCGGCTTTTCCAGAATCACGCGGGGCTGTGCGACACCCAGTGACTTTAACGTCCCTTCAAAAGCCGCTGCCACGTGCCGATGGGCTCGCCTCATGATTCCTTTTTCCGCGAAATCTTTTTTACCGTTTTCTTCACGGAACTTTTTCGCACGGTCTCTTTTGCCGCCGGCTTCTTTGCCGTTCCGGTCTTGGTTTTGGTACCGGAGGTTGTTTTTCCGCGCGGAGTTGCCGCAGTGCGCGTTTTTTTCGACGCTGGAGCTGTCGGTTTACGGCGCGTCGGCTTCGCTGTAATGGCTAAATCTTTCTCTTCGTGAATGCGCTGCAGTTTGGCATCCCCCCATAGGTCTTCCAGTCGGTAAAATTCCCGGAAACTTGGTCGAAACACGTGAACAACTACATTCACGTAGTCCAGGAGCACCCAGTGAAGCGATTCCATTCCTTCGCGATGGAGCACTCGCTCCCCGAGACGGGTTTTTACCTGATCCTCGATGTGACGAACAATCGCGCGAACGTGTTGATCCACGTCACCCGAACAGATCACGAAAAAATCGGTTACGGCCTCCAGTTTCCGCAAATCCAAAATCACCACGTCAGTGGCTTTTTTTTCGAGTGCCGCGGCGGCAACGTTTTCGGCAAGCGTCTGTGAACTAACGTCTGTCAGCGTTCTTCCTCGCATTCACTTTTTGTTATTGAACTTGAGCTGCTCAAAATCTGCGCCCACAATGAGCGTAATGTCAATATCGGTTAAATTGCGGGCAATCTGGGTGGCCGCCAATGATCGTTCTATCCCCAAGGAATCCGCAACCGTGAAAGCGTTTTCAAGTCGACCCGTACGATCGAAGATCTGGCTGCGGGCATAACGAAAACTTCCCGCATTGCGCGTTTCGCGCACGTCAAATCCTTTCGCTCGCAGCGCGGGTGAAATCAGCTTCGCCAAACCCTTTACTCCGCATCCGTTCAGTACTTGAATGCGGATGGGTTCTTGTCTTTCGACGATACCTGGCGCCGCGCGGTTTTGCGCTTCGCTCGATACAGTGTCCCTTGACTCAGTCTGCGGCAAGTTGCCGGATACGGAGTTCTCACTCGTCAATAAGCGATGCTCTCTCTCCGCAATCATGTTTTCCGGCTGGACGGCCGGTTTAAAACGTATATCCCCGATGTACCAAACCGCCGTCGTGGCAGCGGCAATAATCACAAGACCGAAAATAAAATATCTCGTCCGCCGATCGCGTAAATTCGCTCTCGATGCACGTGCAGACTGCCGCATTGGAATATAAAAACGACGAGGCATTCGCATTTCTGAAAGAAAAGACCGAGAGATAAGGTCTCGGTCTGGTAGACGGGACATTCAGTGGATGTAGACTGGACCGATAAGGTCACGGCCGATTGAACCAGGGACGATAATCGTATGGTCTCCAACCGTAATAGTCATAGTATGAATCCGGATACATCCCGCGGTAAAATGAGAGATGCAGCGATGTGCTGGACGTGGGTTTCCAATTTAATTCCGCACCCCCCACGAAATCTGTTCCGTTGTTTGCCGGATTCCACTCAGCCGGACCGGACGGTTGAAAACGATATCCCAAATGCGTCGTGAACCAGAGCGGCCGGGAAATCTGATAGTCAATTCGGTTCAGATATAGTCCCTCCGTCGCTCCGCGCCCCCCTATGCTCGAATAACCGAACGAGAGTGAATGGGACATATGCATGCGTGAGGGATCCAATAATCCGCGAAACGCTTTCAATCCAATGCTCGATTGACCGCGCAGATATTCACTCGGGTCACCGGATGGCGGAGTATTGCGGTATTGCCCTTGTACCAATCCTCCAAGCCCAAAGATGATAGCCGCAATCAATAAAAGTCGAAGGCGCATTCCACAGCCCTCAATTCTATGTTTCATTCCCAAAAAATAAGAAGTTGCCGTGAAAAAGTCAAGCGCCGAAAAAGCGCTATTTGCGTGCGAACGTCGCCTCCATACTGGCTAATTCCGCTTGAGTATTTATCCCCTGCACTTCATAAAATTCAGCGTATTCAACAGCTTGAACACACTTTCCACCATTGTTCAATATTCCGACTACGTCGGTCAGATAGTACTCGCCCTTAGTGTTGTTGGCCTTTAACATGCTCAAAGCACTGAAGAGGCTATCCGAATCGAAACAATAAATGCCGGAATTAATCTCGTGAATCTTTCGTTCTTCATCCGTGGCTTCGCGTTCTTCAACAATTCGCTGAAAACGCCCCTGAGAATCGCGAATAATCCTCCCGTATGCAGTCGGATTTTCCGCTTTTGCACTCAGCACTGTTACGGCGGCTCCGCTCGCTTCATGCTGTTCCTGTAACCGACTCAGAGTTGCCGATTTCAGCATGGGGACATCGCCCGAAAGCACAATTACATCGCCATGAAAACCGTCCAGTTCTGCAGCGGCTTGCTGAACCGCATGGCCGGTTCCCAATTGCGGTTCTTGCACCACCCATTCGACGCGTCTATCTCTAAGCTCCTTAATTACTTCCTCACGCCGGTGGCCGACAATCACAAGAACGCGATCGGGCCTCAGTTCAAACGCAGTCTTCAGAACATGCGCAATGAGCGGCTTGCCGCATAGTCTATGCAATACTTTCGGCAAATCGCTGTTCATGCGGGTACCTTTGCCCGCAGCCATGATGATGATCGTTAGCAAAGCGTCTATCCCAATGTATTTACGCGGTTCTTATGAGCACAGTTCCGCTTTCAGACCTTCATGTTGTCTATAAGCCTCACAGATCCCAGCCTTCCGGCGATAATCAAACGTGCGGGTGGGGCAATCGGATCCTCTTCGGTAAAGGTGTCATCGCTCACGGCAGTTGCATAATCCGGGGAAAATTCCGGGACCTTTGCTATTGCTTCGAGCATGGCATTCTGCGTATCGGAAAGCGAGCGATGGCCGCTTTCAATAACCCGTTTTCCGGCACATAAAGCCCGATAAAGTACCACCGCTTTTTTACGCTCCTCGACTTTCAAATATCTGTTGCGTGAGGAGAGAGCGAGACCATCGTCCTCGCGGACGGTTTCACTTTCGACGATCCGAATCGGAAAATCCAAATCTTCGGTCATTCGGCGAATCAGAAAGAGTTGTTGCGCGTCCTTCTGACCAAATACGGCAAGATCGGGTTGAACCAGATTGAATAATTTCACCACGACAGAAAGCACACCTGCGAAATGTCCCGGGCGAATTTTGCCTTCAAATGTATCCCCAGCCGGCCCCGGCTGCACGGTGGTTGTATAGCCTTGCGGATAAATGTCCTCCACGCGCGGCACAAATGCGAGATCGGTGAATTCCCTATTCAGCAGAACGGTGTCTTCTTCAAGTGTTCGTGGGTAAATCCGGTAGTCCTCATGCGGTCCGAACTGGGTTGGATTCACAAAGATGGAAACAATCACGATATCCGTCTCGCGTCTCGCGTTTCGCACCAAGGAAAGATGCCCTTCGTGCAGCGCGCCCATGGTCGGCACGAATCCGATGATTTTCTTCTGGCTGCGAATCTCGCGTACCGCGCTCCGCAGCTCGTCCGGATGAATGATCGTCTTCATCAGCGTTTTTTACCATTGGCGCTGTTTTTTTCCGCGTTGTCGCTAATCTGATAACATTCCGCTGCCGATGGATAGCGTTGTTCCCGGACGTCTTCTACCCACGTAGATACTGCTTCGTGAATGAGTTTGGCTCCATCCATGTAATGCCGGATGAACTTTGGCTTGAACTTATCGAAAATTCCCAGTAAATCGTAATTCACCAAAATCTGGCCGTCGCAAGCCGGGCCGGATCCGATTCCGATTGTGGGAATCTGAATTGCTTTCGTTACTTCCTCCGCGAGTGAACTTGGAATTTTTTCCAGCACAATGGCAAAACACCCGGCGGCCTCAAGAGCTTTAGCGTCTTCGATCAATTGCTTCGCTTCTTCCCGCGTCTTTGCCTGCACATCATAGCCGCCGAAAACATTAATCCGCTGTGGAGTCAAGCCCAGATGCCCCATGACAGGAATTCCTACTTCAACCATTCGGCTTATAGCCGGAAGCAGATAGCCTGCCCCCTCTAATTTCACGGCTTGCGCTCCGCCTTCTTTGAGAAAACGAACGGCGTTTCTTACCGTGTCTTCAACGGATACTTGAAAACTTCCAAACGGCATATCGGCAATCACCATCACGTGCGATGTTCCTCTGGATACACAACGCGTCAAAAAAACCATAGAGTCCATCGTCATCGGAATGGTGGTGGAATGACCGGCAATTACATTCCCGGCGCTGTCTCCGACCAAGAGAAAATCCACACCCGCCTCTTCTTCCAGCGCGGCAAAAACAGCGTCGTAAGCGGTTAAGCCTACAATACGACGTCCTTCCCGCTTATATTGACCCAACATGGGAGCGGTCACTCTTGGAAAGGTCTTGGAATAGCTCATGCTACCTCCATTTTTCGTGAATCGGAAAGTACTCCTCCGCCGAGAACGGTATCACCTTTATAAAACACCGCGGACTGCCCCGGTGTAACGGCGCGAACCGGTTCGGCGAATTGAATGCGAACTCGATTCTTGGCTAAAGGACAAACACGGGCTTCGTGCGTGCTGTCTCGATAGCGCACTTTTACGCCGCAGTCAATAGCCTCTTTCGGTTCGGAAATGGACAGCCAATTCACGTCTTCCGCCATTGCTTCATCGGAAAAGCAGTCTTCATCGTAAGCGACATAGACGCGATTGGCCGCAGGATCAATCCGTGTGACGTAAAGTGGTCTACTCGCGGAAATACCCAAGCCTCTGCGCTGCCCGACCGTGTAGGACGCGATGCCTTCATGATAACCCAGCACGCGTCCGTCAGTTCCGATAATTTCTCCCTGCGCTTTCGATCCGGATTCCTGCACTGTGTGATCTCGCAAAAACCGCCGATAATCATTGTCCGGTATAAAACAGATATCCTGACTTTCCTGCTTGTCGGCAACATTTAACCCGAATTCCGCGGCGAATTTGCGAACGTCAGTTTTTGTTAAATCTCCGAGAGGAAGCAGTGTTCGAGATAAACTTTCCTGCGACAATCGCCACAAGGCGTAAGATTGATCCTTCTCGGTATTGAGCGAGCGGAGCAAACAAAAACGGTCTGCCTTTCGCTCGATTCGCGCATAATGTCCCGTTGCGAGATAATCACATCCCATCCGGCTGGCTCGCTCCAGAAGAGTCTGCCACTTTATCCGCGAATTGCACAGCACACAAGGATTCGGCGTTCGCCCCCGTTCATATTCTGCGACAAAATCTTTGACCACACAATCGTGAAATTCGCGGGATAAATCGAGAATATAATGGCGAAAACCCATGCGAGCCGCAACCGCCGCCGCATCGCGTGCCATGCCGAAACTGCAGCAGCCTGATGCGTGATTCACGTCCATTTCTTCACCGCGCGGATCGGTCCATAAGTGCATGGTGAGGCCGATCACATCATAACCCTGCAATTTCAACAGTGCCGCAGCCACGGAACTGTCCACACCGCCCGACATAGCCACGGCGACTGTTTTGCCCGCATTCTCGCTTGGCGATGCTTTCAGTATTTCTTCAAGCGAATTCATTCCCGCTTACTGCAGTTGGGCGCGGAGTCCCGGTGCAGCCGTTTGTCTCTGCCGTTCGACGATCCCCGGTAATACATTCAGGACAGTATCCACGTCTTCCGGAACATTAAACCGCCCGAAAGAAAACCGCAGCGAGCTTTGCGCCGTCATCATGTCCATTCCCAAAGCTAAAAGAACATGGGAAGCTCCGGCAGCGCCTGCACTGCAAGCGCTTCCCGTGGACACGCAAATCCCTTTTCGATCCAAGGCGATCAGTAAGGCTTCGCCTTCGCACCCGATAAGCGACACATTGAGCAAACCCGGTGCTCGAAATTCACGCGATCCGTTGATCCGGATATTCGGTATGCGTTCCATAATCATGGATTCAAGCCGATCTCGCATAGCTTTCAACCGCAGGATTTCGCTGTCTAAAAGACCGGCACATAAAGCGGCGGCGGCTCCGAAACCCACAATCCCGGGCACATTCTCAGTCCCGGTGCGCAGATTGCGCTCCTGACTTCCGCCGATAAAACGCGGTGATATCCTCACTCCCCGCCGCACGATTAGCGCGCCGGTTCCTTTCGGTCCGTAGATTTTATGGCTGGAAATACTCGCAATATCGGCATTGATTTCATCAATACGAAACCGCAATTTGCCGAAGCTCTGCACGCAATCCGAGTGAAATACTACGCCGTGTTCCCGGCAGACTGCGCCGATAGCCGGGATATCCTGAATCGTGCCGGTTTCGTTATTCACGTGCATTACGGATACCAAAGCCGTTGCGGGCTTTATCGCTGCGGCAACCTCCTGCGGATTCACCAGTCCGTCTCCATCCACCGGCAGAACCGTGACGTCGCCGCCGCGCTTTTTCCACCATTCCGCGGTATCTATAACGGCATGGTGC
>RPQS01000046.1 GCA_003818605.1 Candidatus Zhuqueibacterota bacterium
CAAAAGGGGCTGTCCCATAAGTAGGGTCGGCCCCTTTCTTTCATGGTGTCGGTGAGGTATCTTTGGGCAGTATCCATGTGAGGAGGTCCCGATGCCCAAGGTGTCTCGTCGGAGCCGGTGTTTAAATCGTACCGGCAGCATCAGACCACGATGCTGCCATCGTCTTGGAAAAAGTGGATTCTTTCGAGTCATGCGGTGCGGGTGGTCAACGAGATTGTGGACCGCATGGATCTGGACGCATTGCTGTCGTCGCATAAGGGCAGCGGGGCCAGGCGGCATGGAATGGATCCAAGCACTGCCTCCGCAAGCGATCTGGATTTCCTTGCGAGTGTAACGGTCACCGATACGGATCATATAATGCAGATCGCAATCGTGCGTGGCTTGGGGCAGTGCGCAAAGCAAGGGAATCCCGCAGCAAAGCCAGCACTTCAACGTGTTGCTGATGAAGCTGCGTCCATGTACATTCATAAAAAGGCACAACACATCCTTAACTTGCTATCAAAATGAAGATACATCCATGAAGACTTTCAATCTAATCTTCACGCTTTCCGTACTCTTTGGTTTGCGTGTACAATCTGTCTGTGCTTACGATCCTGCAGAAGTAGCCTACTATGCAAATGATCACTGCGGCGCGCTCAATTGCACAAGCAGTATATATCCACCGTACGACGACGACTGGTATCGCTGTTACCAGTTATCATTGTCCGACTCCGGCCAGAGTCATTGCAAACTTCAATACAATCAAACCCGCCCCGCTGCCTAACCTACTTGGATACCGTGTCCCAAAAATGGGGTGCAGTCCAGTCACTCCGTGAAACAGACGAAGAATTCGATTAAAAAAGGGGCCGACTCTGAAAACACAGAATCGGCCCCTTGCCATATCCGAATATTTTTACGTCGGCTACTTGACGAGCATCAGCTTGCGCACCTGCACTCCCTGATCCGAAGCGAGGCGGGCGAAGTAGAGACCGGACGGCAGCGCGCGACCGTCGAAAGAAACGCGATAGCTGCCCGCAGCCTGAAATCCATCCACCAGCACGGCAACTTCCTGACCAAGGACATCGTAAATCTTCAGGGCAACACGGCCGGCACGGGGCAGGTCGAAGCGCAGTTCCGCGGCCGGATTGAACGGATTTGGATACGCTTCATGCAGAGCCAAACGGACGGGCAGATCAGAGGCGGGTCTATCGGGCACATCACTATAATTATCCGGCGGCGTGGTGGTGAAGCGAATCGCATGATTGGCGCTTAATACCGCCGCCGAGGGGATATACTGGTTGGCGTAGGTCAAGCCCAAGCCGCGTTCGTGATAGGAATCCTGAATGCCGACGGAACCGAAGTTGTTGTCCACGTCCACGTTGGCGATCTGATTATACTGGAAAAGAATATCGCCGTCCAGATTCCAATGGAACTCCAGAATAGCTTGAAACGTGCAGTAGGCCGTGTTGGGACCGCTGGAATTCAGACCTCCGCGATTCATCGCCCGCCATTCTACGATAAAGCGGCTTTCCGCAGCATCCCAGCGTGTCCATACCGTGTGGACGGAATCATCATTAGGCCAAGCCTTATCAATGATCAGATCGTCCCAGAAGGGACAAACCATCGCTCTCGGCCCAATGGGAGAAGGGATTTCCCAGTTGCGGAATTCGGGGATGGCGGCACGCTCGAAACTCAGCCAGCCGTTGGAACAAATCCACACGCTGTCATAACTCTGGCCGTAATAGATGAACGTGCCGGGAAGCCTCATGCCAAAGTGAGTGTCGTCCCGCACTTCATGAGTCTCGGCACCGAGGCCGCCGAAATCGGGATCCAATTCGATCCAACTGTAGGTCGGAGTGGCCGCATAACCTGCGTCGTTGTCTTCATACGCCCAATAGCCGTAGGCATCCGGGCCAGTCGGCGTATTCGGCGTGACGATTCCCGTGGGCAGCAAATAGTGTTTGCGCGCCATCACCACGTTGTTCTGGCGGAATTCAAAGCGGAACAGAATCTGCCGTCCGGGAGTCACACCTTGAGCCATCGTAAGGTTCAGCGTGTTATCGCTTAATACGGTCTCACCTACCGGGACGGAAGCCCAAGCCGTTTGATTATCCGCCCAACCCTCAATGGCGGCATCGAACGTGGCGACGATGGCTGTCATGTTTTCCGCGTTTTGATGTCCGTTATTCTTGATCGTCACGGAGATGTGCGCGGTTTCGCCGGCAGAAAGGATGCCGTCGCCGCCGTCGAGCACCGTCAAGGATACGACGGAGGGATCGGGCGCGGCAACCGGCATTTCAAAGGAACGCATTCCAAAATGCGGATCGTCATTCACTATGACCGCAAGGCGGGGACGTTCGCCGTCGAACATCTCGGTACCCAACTGGACAGACATGGATGAAGACGTACCGGACTCACCGGGGGCGAGATTGGAAACGGTTCCGGTTCCGGTAATAACCGTGACGCGGGGATCAGACGACGCCAGCGAAAGAGCATAGCTCGTTGCAGACGATCCTTCGTTTCTAAATGTGAGAGTGAAGTTGGCGGTTTCACCCGGATTGGGAAGGTTGTCCGCACCCGCCGACCAATTGACAGCGGTAATTTTCGGATCGAAGGCCTGATTTTGAACGAGAATTTCGCCGCGGTTCAGGAAGTAGCCGGATTTCCAAACGGTAATATCGGCGGTGTCCTGCGCGGCAAAATCAACGGGGAGATAGACGTCGCCTTGCGCGTTCGTGCGTTCCGCGACCACTTGATCTGTCCCGCGTTTGCGGATGGCGACCAAGGCACCCTCCAACGGCTGCCCGTCGGAAAAGACGTTGACATACTGGAGAGTCGTACCGACGGACGTTTGCTGGGAATAGGCTACATCCATCGAACCGGGCAGACACGCATAAATCTGCGTTTCGGGATCACCAAGCAAGTTGAAAACATGCAGAACATAATACCATGCGATCGGATAGCGTTCGAGCGGAAACTGCCGCCAGCCTTCGAGCTTGGAGGCCAAGAGCAGACTACCCGCGCTGCGGACGCCGCCTTCAAGGATCGCTTCCATGATGCCGCTGAGCATGGCGTTGTTGTGGCGGGTGTTGGTATGGAGATCGGACGCGCCGATATAGATAATAGCCCCTTTGGTTTCCGAAGGCGAGCCGCTGCCGGTAGTGAATTTTTCACCCAAAGACGGACCGCCGGGGAAGGCGAAGTTGCCGCTGCCGCAGACCATGGCAAAAACGGCGGGCATGCGGCTGCCGTTGGTCAGTTGGTCCACGTCTTCATTCTTAAACTCCGGACATTTCCATAACTGCGTGGCCGCCCAGCCGCGATAGAGCACCATACACACGCCGGAGTTGATGTCGTTGCGAATCCAGGGACGATATTGCGGCGCGGGCGGATCCGCGAGACTGTGATAGTAAAACGTATCCGCATCCGTGACACAGCCGTCGCGCAGCAGGCGTTCTCTGGCCCAATTGACATTCCACACGGGTGTGACCGGGTAAGTGGGGTTTTCACCATCTGCAAAATTGCCCGCCACACAACATACGGAGCGGAACCAATCCATACTGGCACGATACGGCTCCGCCTCATACCGATAAACCTTATTCAAATAGGCGACATATTCCGTTTGCGTCGAACCGGAAATCCGCCCGCCCAGCACATCCGGCAAGCTGTCATTTCCGGCGAGGAGAAAATAGGTGTTGTCGCCGACGGCGCGATCCTCCACATCTTCCGGATTCAAATAGTCTTGGGAAGGAATCTCGTTGTTATCTCCGAACAGAACGACATATTCCAGATCGGGGAGAGAATGATCTTCGTAAGCCTGCCGGATAATCTGGCTGACCGCCGCTAACGAAGCATTATTGGGCAGAGTAGCCGACACCTGCATGGTGTAGCCTTTTCCCTTTTTCAGATCCAGCCAACGACGCCACTGGCCGCTGTTGGCGATGCTGGTGTAGCGGGAAGCGGTCATCACCACCAAATAGCGACCCGGCAGGCGGACGGAAATCTCCGGATACAGTTCATCGAGATTGGCCACAAACGTTCTGTAAACGGGATAAAAGGCGGAGGAAAACGAAACGGGATCATCCTGCTCATTGAGACCGCCGAAGCCTCCGGTCACAACTTCCGCATCCAAACGGCGGACGACGCGCACCGCGCCATTTTCATCCCGCATGAGCGGGCGGAAATTCAAACTGACAATGCGCAGATCATGCAGAATGGCCGGTTCCGAAAGCAACGCGAGTTCATCGGCATTCGCGGCAATCTTGGACTCATCCAAACGCGAACTGGACGAAACCACATCAGCAAGTTCCACGTGCAGAATCCGGGCAACGGGCGCGCCGCGTCCGGCAATGGCAAGAATAACTCCGCGGCCATCGGACGAAGGTTGATCCAATTCGCGGGAAGACAATTGCGTGAGCACTTCGGACGGATCAAACTCCGTGGTGACGACGGTACGTTCGGGGGTCGCGGTGACGATGCGAGCGGCTATCTCAGCATTGCGGATTGACGCGAAAGTCATCAGCGGCAGCAGCAGCAAGATGATAGCCAGAGTAGCTCGTCTCATGGGGGATCTCCGGAATGAATGGAAGAAAACTGAGGTGACTGTGCAGAAACGAACGTTTTGTGCAAATCGTGCGCGGAGCGGTCACCGTACAATGTCAATTGATGCCTGCGCAAGCCTAATCAGGACATAGGATTGCCGGGACAGAAAAAATCCGTGGTGAAAAGAAAATGCAAAGGTCAGGCCGAGAGAGGTGCACTATAAAATGAAGCGCGCCAGATCTTCATCTTCGGCTATGTGTTCCAGCGTCTTTTGAACGCGTGTGCGGGTAATGGAAATCTTTTTTTGTTTAAGATTGGGCGCTTCGAAGAGAATATCATCGAGCAGGGTGGTCATCAGCGTATGCAGGCGGCGCGCACCGATATCTTCCGTACGCTGATTGACGCGGTGCGCCGTGGCGGCGATTTCTTTCAGCGCATCCCGTGTAAACGTGAGTGTCACGCCTTCTGTAGCAAGCAGTGCCGTGTACTGCCGGACCAGAGCATTGCGCGGTTCGGTCAGAATACGGAAGAATTCATCGGCTCCGAGTTTTTCCAATTCCACACGAATGGGAAAACGTCCCTGAAGTTCGGGAATTAAATCGGAAGGTTTGGCTGCGGTGAATGCTCCGGCGGCGATGAACAGAATATGATCCGTGCGCACAATGCCGTATTTGGTAGTCACGGTTGTGCCTTCCACTACGGGCAAGATATCGCGCTGCACACCGGAACGGCTGACATCCGGGCCGCCGTCGTGACTATCGGCTGGCGCGGCGATTTTATCAATTTCATCGAGAAAGACAATGCCGGCGGTTTCGGTGCGGCGGACGGCTTCGCGAATCACGCGATCCATCTCCACTTGCCGTTCCATCTCCTCTTCGGTGATGAAATCGCGGGCTTCGGCAATCGTCACCTTGCGGCGGCGCGTGCGTTTTTCCTGCCCGCCCATCATATCGGGAATATTAATTCCCATTTCCTCGATTCCCTGCGAAGAGAAGACCTGCATGATGGGGAGGGAATCTTCAGGAACGTCGAACTCGACGGTTTGCTGTTCCAGCAATCCCGCCAGAAGTTCGATGCGTATACGTTCGCGGCGGCGGCGGCGGCGATCCTGCTCCAAGCGACGGGAACGCCTGCCCATATCGCCGTCATCGCGCTGACGGCGCGAGCGGGTGGTCGGAACGAGTAGATCCAGCAGCCGTTCGACGACGGCGTGTTCAACGGCATCGCGCAACGCATCCCGATGTTCGGTTTTCACGCGGGAGACGGCGGCATCCAACAGATCGCGGATCATGGATTCGACATCGCGTCCCACATAGCCGACTTCGGTATATTTCGACGCTTCCACTTTGATGAACGGCGCGCCTGCCAGATTAGCCAAACGGCGGGCGAGTTCGGTTTTACCGACGCCCGTAGGGCCGATGAGGATGATGTTGTTGGGATAGATTTCTTCGCGCAGTTCGCCTTCCACCTGCTGCCGCCGCCAGCGATTTCGCAGAGCGATGGCCACGGCGCGTTTGGCGGCGTCCTGCCCGATAATATACTTGTCCAACTCCAGCACAATTTCGGCGGGAGTCAGATGTTTGGAAATATTCGGAGATGGGTTCATGCTGCAGCCTCAACGGAACAATACTACAGTTCTTCGACCGTAATATTGGCATTGGTATAGACACAAATTTGCGAAGCGATGGCCATAGCCGCCTGCACGATTTCGCGGGCGGAAAGATCGGTGTGCTTGATCAGCGCGCGGGCGGCGGCTAAAGCATAGGTTCCACCCGAACCTAAAGCAACGACGTCATCATCCGGTTCAACGACTTCACCCAAGCCGGACAGCAGAAACATTTTCTGGGAGTCCAGCACGAGCAGGTCGGCTTCGAGCCGACGCAAATTACGGTCGAGCCGCCATTCCTTGGCGACTTCGATTACGGAGCGGGTAAGATCGCCGTCGTACTGTTTAATTTTGGACTCGAACAGATCCAAGAGAGCCAGAGCATCGGCGGCGGCGCCGGCATAGCCGACCAGTACTTTGCCGTCGAAAAGCTTACGGACTTTACGGCCCGTGCTCTTAATGATGGTGTCTTCGAGCGTAAGCTGGCCATCGCCCGCGATGGCGGCTTTTCCGTTCTTGCGGACGGCCAGAATAGTTGTGCCGTGGTAGGAAGCTCGCATAGGATTCCCGGTTATCTGTTTGTTCCGGCGGGATCGCAGATCCCGCTCGGCGTACCGTGCGGTGATTGTGTTGCGGCGGTCAGGCGACCGCCGCCCAGTAATTCATTGCTCAGATTCCGGGAGGGTCTGATGACCCTCCTCGGCGAAAAAGTACGCCCCCCTTGCGTCCCCCCGTGAACGGGGGGAGAAAAGATTCCGGGCAGATCAGGGGATCCGCCTCGGCGATATAGCAATTAAATATCTTGGCCGTGGATGCGGAGATTTTTTTCGCGCCGCATGAGATTCTGCAATTCGCGGAGAAGCTGAGGCTCATTCGGCGAAGCGACCAGTTTTTGTTTGAGCTCCGCAATTTCAACGCGCAAGCCGTCCGCTTCCAAGCCGCGCAGACAATCCAGAGCCGTGCGGCGGTCTATTTCCAAGCCGCGTTCTTCATCCTCCTCATCCTCGGTCTCATACAGACACCCGGCCAGAAACTCGCGCAGAGGGGAATCGGGAAAACGATCCAACAACTTTTCCGGTTCCTTGATGGCATTTGACTGCCATTCCTCATAAAGGACATTTAAAAGTTCCGCAAGCTTGGCATCGGCAATATTTTGCGGAGACCATTTTTCAAAAATGACCGGGCGCAGATCGGTTCGGCGTACGAGAACACGAGTCAAGGCGGTCAACGTTCCCTTTGGCGGCCATGTGGTTCGCGCGGATTTTTCTTCCGGTATTTGACCGGGAACGCGGACGCGGCTCAGTTCACGCCGCAGCGCATCGGCGCTGACCGCCGTGCGCGCAGAAATTTCGCGCAGAAAAATGTCCTGCTCGACGGGACTGGCAATCAGCACGGCAGTGTTCACGAGTTCTCGCGCGGCATCCGCCGGAGGGACTTGATTGCGCTTGGCAAGATGCAGTTGAAAATCCACAGGCGAAAACGCAGTCTCACGCAATTGCCAAATGGCATCGCCGCCGTTCTTGCGCACAAAGGAATCCGGGTCTTCGGTTCCGGGCAGCACAATCACGCGCGGTTTTGCTCCGGCGGCAATGAGCACGTCTATCGCGCGCCTTGCCGCGCTTAGACCGGCATTATCGCCGTCGTACAGAATGAAAACTTTATCGGTAAACCGCTTGAGCAACCGCGCCTGCTGCTCGGTGAGAGCCGTTCCCAGAGAAGCGACCGTGATGGTCACACCGGCCATGACCAAAGAAAGACAGTCCGTGTAGCCTTCCACGAGAATCGCTTCATCGCGCGTGCGAATATCCTGCCGGGCTTCCCACAGACCGAAGAGTTCACGGCCTTTGCGATAGACCGCCGTTTCCGGTGAGTTGATATACTTGGCTTCCTCTTCCTCACGCAATCGCCGCCCGCCAAAAGCGATTACGCGTCCCGCCAAATTGCGGATGGGAAACATGACGCGATGACGGAACGCATCATAGGGACGATTTTTTTCTTTGCCTTCCTTGAGCAACCCGGCCTGCGTCAAGATGGATGGGGCGAGTCCGGCTTGCTTGGCAAACTGCACAAGGCTATCCCACGAATCCGGAGCGTAGCCCAAGAGAAAATGCTCAATGACAGTTTTACCGTAGCCGCGTTCGGCCAGATAACGCCGCGCTTCAATGGCTCCGGGACTCTGGCTTTCCATCAATTGCTTGTGGAAGAAATCGCGCGCCATTCCATTCGCCCGCACGAGTTCTTCCGATTCGGAAACTGTATCGCGTTCGCTTGCGCTGACGGCTGGAAGTTCGATCCCCGCGCGTTCGGCAAGCATGCGCACCGCTTCCACAAACGAAATACGTTCGACTTCCATAACGAATCCGAACACGTTTCCCCCCCGACCGCAGCCGAAACAGCGGAAGATCTGACGCGCGGGATTGACGGCGAAGCTGGGGGCAGTATCCGAATGGAACGGACACAGGCCGAAATAGTTCTGACCCCTTCGCTTCAAGGCCACATAGCCCTGCACCACCGACAGTATGTCGGTGGCGGCGCGCACGTCTTCAATTTTATCTTCAGGGATTCTCAAGGGAGGCGGAAAGGCAGCGATGGCATTCGCTTTGCCTTACCTATGTCCAGACGATGACAGTTTTACACCGAGTATACGATGAGTACCAAACCTAAGTTTCCATCATGGCTGATTTTCGTGGATCGCGCACCGGATGATACATCGTTTTTAAGACTGATGGTGCTGAATCCGGAAAACGACGCGGTGTCTACATTTGTCAACTATGTTGTAGAAACCGATCCCGAGGGCTACGCACCGCAGGCGTCAGATCTGCACACGTCTGCACAGCCCCGGCCTTAACCAGACAATTATCGGGTCGGGAAATTCGATTCCCGCCTATTGCAATTTGCACCGCCGTAACGGGTCTCACAATCCGTTGCGGCGGTTTTTCTATTCTTAGTTGTGAAGCAGTTGACCCAGTTTAGAACTTGACTTTGGGAGCCTGACGGGCTTCCGTCGGCGCTTCGAGCAGATTGCGGCGTTCAAAGCCGAACATACCGGCTACCATATTTCCGGGCACGCGGCGGATTTTTTTGTTGTACTCCGTGGCTACTTCGTTGTAGCGGCGGCGTTCGACGGAGATGCGATTCTCCGTTCCGGAGAGTTCATCCTGCAAAGCCAGAAAATTTTCATTGGCTTTGAGCTGCGGATAATTTTCCGCCACCATGAGCAATCGCGACAAAGCGCCGGTCATTTGATTTTCGGCGTCAATGCGCGCCTGCGGTGTGGTGGCCTGTCCAATGCGACTGCGGGCTTCGGTGACGGCCGTGAAGACTTCTTTTTCGTGCGAAGCATATCCCTTGACGGTTTCGACGAGATTGGGAATGAGGTCAAACCGCCGCTGCAAAACCACGTCCACCTGCGCGAACGCCTTGTTGGTTTCCTCATCGAGGGAAACCAGTCCGTTGTAGGTACTGTAAATCCACAGTCCAATCACCAGCGCAAGACCTACAATGGCTAAGAATAAAACGGCAAACGCTCTCATGAACTGTTCCTATTGTTTGCTAAAGAATAGACAAGCGATTTTATATTTCACGCCGCTTCAGAAATTCATCCACCTGCGACGCGTGATAGGTGTAATGATCGAGCACGTTCTCGTGAAGCCACTTGGGAATTTCACCATTTTCCAACAGCCGCTCATCGGGAACGCGGTTCAGAGTTTCCAGCATGATCGCATGCGTGACCTGCCACTCGGCGGCAACGCGCTTGACCGGAGAATCCCGCATCTCTTCGGCGGCGCGGGCATTCAGAGAATTCCAGTCCGCGTATTTATTCCAATTGAAGGGTAGATTGTGGTAGCAGGCTTCGAGCGCGCGAACGGTAATGGTGTCCCAGAAAATGAAATGCGCGATCAGATCCTTGAGCGACCATTTGCCTTCAGCCAGAGGTTGTTCAACCTGCTGCGGGGACAACGACGCGAGGCGGGCCGACAGGCTGTTGAAGGGCAAGTCCAGAGCTGCAATGAAATCATCACGATTCATGAAG
Organism: Candidatus Zhuqueibacterota bacterium; assembly: GCA_003818605.1. Taxonomy (GTDB): domain Bacteria; phylum Electryoneota; class RPQS01; order RPQS01; family RPQS01; genus RPQS01. The sequence continues at coordinate 10,161 of RPQS01000046.1, forward strand.
ATCCTCGCAGAGCGGGGTCTGATAAGCAAAAAGGCTCGCCAAGCCAACGCTGACGGGCCTTCGGGCACTTGTGTCCACCTACCTAATCAGGCGGTGGACCTCCGTGGCCATGAACTCATGGGACCACCTCCTTTCGGTTGACAAGACCGAAACCTGCCTTCGTATGGACAGGTAGCCTAAATTTACGAAATTCCGGGCAGAAAAGCAAGTCTTTTAAAGCAGTTAAAGGCAAATGTTTGCGGATTAACCGCCACCCCGAATCCCGGAGACTTCAGAAGGCGGCCTCGTCAGATCAAATGTCGAAAGTCAGCGAGAAGCGGTGACCTTCGCCGAGATTCTCGCGATAGGGGATGAAGCAATAATCGAGACGATATTGCTTGATGAAAAAGCCCACGCCAGCGGAGAAATTCTGCGCTTCAAGACCGGAAACATATCCGGCACGCAGAGCCAGATAATCCGGAGCACGATACTCCAGACCGCCGACAAAACGAGGGGTGTTGTCTTTGACGGCTTGCGCTTCAGCAGTGACGAGTAGAGTACCGTATTTGCTGATCGCATGCTCGTACGCCGCTCCGCCGCGCAACGTGGTGGGAAGATTCGGAGATTCCGATACGAATTCATTGACATGGCCGAAATGCTGCACGGCCAATCCGACCGACAAGCCTTTGAGAAAATCTCTTGTCAACACTCCGATATCCGCTGTATAACCGGAAGCATCTTCGACGTGGATTTTCTGATAGAGATATTTTGCCGATACGCCCACCGCGACATGCTTGCCGAGTTCCATAGCGAGCGCGCTGCCAACCACCCAGTTCAGAGCGTCGAAGGTGGAGATGGGAGTGCTGGTGGGAGCCGTGCGATACTCGATGTCGGAAACGCGCGTGCCCCAATAATGCGGAGACAGCGCAAAGCGGCCACGACGCACGGTGAAACCGACAAACTGCGCTTTAGTGTCTCCGAAATGTTTGGTGTGCATCAGCGCGATGCTGCGCGGGGTAAAAGCTACTGCCGCCGGATTGTGCATAGCCGAAGTCGGCCCGGTAATAAGCGCGACGCCCGCACCGCCAAGCGCACTCTCGCGCGCACCGACGGGGATCTCCAAGAACGCGAGACCGGTGGCGGCGAAAACTGAAACGGTTGAAGCGAGTAGAATCAGGGCGACGAAAATATATTTCACGCGGAGTCTTCTTTCAGTTAATCCCGGTTAGAATTGAACGCCCCAACTGATGGCGGTGGCATCGTCGGGGGCGATGTCTTCGAGAATGTACGTGAAATCGAGCGTGGAATGAATCTTCCACACAGCGAATCCCAATCCTACTCCGAAGGTGGCGGCGCCATCGTCATAACCGATACGGCCGGCTACGCTCTGTTTGGGCGAAATGTCGTAAGTTCCTTCGAGTCCCGCATGCAGGCGCGTGTCACTTTCCTCGCTGCTTTCAAAATCCATCGCCGCCAAACATCCCCAACGTTGATAGGCTGCACCGATGCGGTACTGCATCGGCCATTTGTCTTCCTTGCTGGAACCCTGCGACCAATAGTTGCTGGTGTTCCACGTGGTTTTAGAGGAAATATCCTTAATTTGCGCGCCGACGGTGAGATATTCGATGGGCTTAGCGAAGGCGGCAAAATCCACACCGAAACCGTCGCCATTCACGGCGGCATCATCGGTTCCGATTTTACCGAAACTCTCGTAGATCACTTTGGCAGTCAGACCCGCTCCGAATTTTTCGTGGAACTGCATGCCGAAGGAAAAGAGAAACAGGTTGGAGGACATGTCAATGGTTTCGAGCGGATTGCCGTCGAAGTCGCGCGAGTCAATATCGCCGACACCCGCGTGCAGCCACCCGAGACCGACTCCCGCTTTCACGGCTTTCTTTTCGGGCCCCGCTTTAGGACGAAGCGGAGTCGAGAAAGCAAGATAATCCAAACTGCGGTCGAGAGCCATGCGGGAGAGCGTGGCGGTGAATTCGCGTTTTTCTCCGAAGGACAGCGCCGCCGGATTGAAGTAGACGGCGGAGGGACCTTCGGCAACAGCGACAAACGCATTGCCCATGGCCTTGGCACGCGCGCCCGCTCCGATGCGCGTGAAAGCACCGCCGAGTCCGCCGTTGGTTCCGGCGAAAGTTGGCCACGCAAGCAGTAGAATCGCAATCGGTATAAAGAAGATTCGTTTCATGATAGAACCGGTTTTAAGATACATAGCTTCAGCCCCCTCAATCCAGCACGATGAGTTTGCCCCAAACATCGCCGCCGGATTTTTCGATCTTGTAGAAGTAGGTTCCGTTGGCGACGACTTCACCCTCTTTGCGGCCATCCCACACTTCGTAGTGTTCGCCGGAGGGCCGGGAAATGGACGGCAGCTCGACCACTTTGCTCATGGCAAAATCGTAGACGGTGATTTTAACGCTGCCGCCCGCAGTGGAGTAGCGGAATTTGATTGGGCCGAAACGCTGCGGGGACCACGGATTGGGATAAGCGTAAGTATCTACACTGCGCTCGGGATTAGTAAGCGCTAGGGCGGCCTGTAAAATTCTCCACGTCAAGCCGTTATCGCCGGTGAAAGCCAAACCATCCACTCCACCAACCCAGAGGCCGGTGGAATCGTGCAGGGCGGCATAGATGCCTTGATAGTAGAATCCGCGCTCGCTGCCCGCTTCGCGGATGTCGGTTTCTTTTATCAAATCCCACGTTTGGCCGACATCGGGAGACTTCCACAAGCCCAAATCATCGCATACATAGACCGTATTGCCATCGAAACCGAAGCCATGAGCGCGGACGGTTTCCAAATGACCAATCGTCCGCACGACCTGCGCGGAATCGAGATGCGCCGTCCAGGTGTCACCGCCGTCCGTGGATTTGGAAACGGCATAGAATTCATCGAGCCCTTCCGCCCGCCACGTGGCCGCCCAAATCGCATGGGTTGCGGGCTGGTAGGCCATGGCCGTTACAAAGTTGCCCGATATGCCGCTATTCACGGCATTGATGCTGCGCCACGTGCGGCCGTTATCGGTGGACTTATTAATTCCCGCCGCCGTGCCGACAAAGAGAGCGTTTTCAGCATAAAGCACACTGAACGTGCGATGGTTCAGACGTTCGCCGGGATGAAACGCGTACGTATCGGGACTGACCACTTGCCAGCCGGAAGTGTCGTTATAGTCGGTGTAATTACCCGCAAAGGCATGCCGCCGCAGGCCGCCGCCTTTGGAGACGATCCAGACAAAGCTGTCGGAGAGCGCAATGTCGTAAGTGATATTATCTATGCTGGTTGTGGTCGGCCAGTATCCGAGAACGCGGTCGAAGCCTGTGGAGTGATCCAGATTATAGATTTGATCGCGCGGCTGGGGAACATAGGTCCACGTGGATCCCTGATCGCGGCTGTAAGCCAAACCGCCGCCCGCACCGGAAATGCCTACGGAAGTATCGAAAGCGAAAGACGTCCAGATGATGGAATCGGTGACCAGCAGACCACTGGTGCCGCCCTTTCCGAGACCGTGCGCTTCGCTGTAGGTTTGAAAAGCAATGCGGTTTTCAATATTCGGACCGGAGAGCAGACGGGTGACGCCGTTGCCCGATCCCAGCCATATGGTGTCCGTTAAGCCGGGAGACAACGGCACGGTGTGAGGTGCAGGCACGATGTCAATGATGACATTGGACGTCAAGCGTGGTTCGGGCGGAGTAGTCTCATCCAACCGGCCGCCGTTTAATCCATAACTCGATGGAGCGAGTTGCGCAAAACACGCTGCCGCGAGAAATGCGAACATCACGATCGCGAGGAATCTTATATTACGCATTAGTGAATCACCTCGAATCCGATAGTATTTTCAGCGGGTGAAATGGCTGGCATTCCCGCAGGCGGTTGAATCACGCGCATGCTGTCCATGACATAGAGCGACGTGTCATACGGCGCGGCGCATTCGATGGCATAAAAGCGGAAATAGTATTCGTTGTCGGGAAGATCATCGCGGCGGTTGATTCTCAAGCCGGTCGTGAATATGCCGTCGCCGGACACGTCATCCAGCAAATTGCCGTCGTCGTATAAAATGTAATTGTTTGCCGTGGCCCAGTGAATGGTATCATCGCGGCTGACATCGAAGCGGAGGCCGTTATAGCCGGGAATGCCCACGAGTTCGCAATCGGCAAGATGGATCGTGATCTTTACGGTATCTGTATCTCCCATTGCCGTTGGCCGCTCTATTGTATCCGGCATGGACGGATTGGAGAGAACGGGAAAGTCATTTAAAAAAGAATGGATGTGCTGCGATTGATTAGCCGTGAAACCGAATCGTGTTTTCGCTTCGTATTCCAGATTATAGTACAGCGGCGGGCTGCTGTTGCTGCAGGAAAACGCATTGGGAGTAAAGCTCACATGCCAAATCGTATCTCCATTATGCGGATCAAAGTAAATCCGGTTGGATATACGGCTGCCCACACCGGTTTCAATTATGTCTACCCACAGACTGTCTACGCGGTCAATATTATCGCGGACGACGCGGACTTCCATCGGGATCGGATCGAAGCACTCGTTAAAAACGCTGTCCTGCGGCCATTGGGTCAGATAGGGCATGGAAACGGATTGGATATTGATATTCAAGTCCGCACGAACTTTTTCCGTTCCACCCATCATGGCGCGAAACGCAAACGTATAGACGCCGGTCACATTGTTTGCAAGCAGGCGGGCGTTGATGCGGCGAGTAAATTTATTATTGTGTGCGGCAATGTCGCCGGAAGGATCGGAAGCATAGGGATGACCGGGCCAAGACAATTCACTGCCGTCATCGAAGAGGGAAAAGCCGATTGCCGGCTGACCGTTGGGCAAATGGATTTCGCAGTATACGGAATCCACGCGTTCGCCGGAAGCCAAGCCGCTGATTTGCACGGTGTATTCATAGAGACTGTCCACGTTGGCCAGCAGAGCCGTCGGGGCAGAGATAAAATTTATGCTCACGACTTCCGGCGGATTATCGCCGTCATCGTCACAGCCGATCACCGTGCACAGAATAAGGGCTAAGCAGAGCGGGATCAGTGTCCGGGATGCGTGTTTCATGCCCCTTAATCCTCTAATTGATATTCCGCCATGATCTGCCATTTGGCCGCGTGTCCGGATAATTCATATGCAGGTTCTGTATATAAATACGGCGCGCGGAAGCCTTCGAGATCACCTGACGTCTGTTCGAGTAAAGTAAAATCCCACAGATGCGGCGTGCCCGGTGGATCTTCAAAACCGGACGGATCGAACGGTGAAAGATCGAGGAAATGCATTTCGCCGAAATCCCGCGAGATTAACGACGAATAATTATCCACGATTCCATCGGGGCCTGCGGTACCATCCGGCTGTTCGAGATCAAAACGAAAATAAGTCGCGTAACTCATCGTCATTCCGGGAGGGCACATTTCCTGCAAGCTGCCTGTCAGCCGCGAGATGGTCAGCGTCAGTTTGGATAAATCCGCAATCGGAATCCCCAACGGATAGACGTGACGGAACATGAGATTCCAGGTATCGTACTCGGGATCGGAATTAGTCGGTTTTAACAGTATAAGACGCACTGTATCAGTAAGCTCCGCGAAAATTCCGAACATTCCGGAAGCCGAAGCAAAAGCACAAGCGAACGCTTCGCTCTCCAACACCGGCCGCTTTAATCGGACTACGCCCAAGTAGGTGTCCAGCACGTAGTCTGTATCCGGCTGGAGTCTGCGCCAAAGCCCTTTATCACCTCCACCAAACATCCATTCCGGAAAATCCTCCCATGACCAATTTAAATATCTGGTGTACTGAAGATTCACGGCAAGACCCGGAGTTCCGGAATCGGCATCGGACGATTTAGTCCAAAATTCCGCCCCGATGATGCGAGATTCGAGAGGAAGCGCAACATGCATACGGTGAGAAAATAGCTGATAGTTTTCCCGGCAATTGGGAACGGACTTCCGAAATTCGGGAGGATCGCCGGGCTGTCCGCTGGAATCCGTATCCGTCAGCCAAAAATACTGACCTTTAATAAAGTCCTTTTCCGAGAGTTGAACTCGGATGACGCTCGGGACGGGAGTATTCGTGTCGTCAGTGTCGGATTCACATCCCGTAAGAATGAAAAGAAATCCAGCCACGATCAGGATTGCGCAAAACCTATTCATGTGCTGCCCCTCTTTCCGAATTTGGCCAGCCATAAACCGTGGCGCAAGCCGCGTTCGCTGACCAGACCTTCTTCTATATCCAGCGCATTAAACATTTCCTGCAATAATAGCGATCCCGCCAGAATGGAACGGCCTCGGCCCAGAGGCATTCCGGGAAGAGCCTGAAGTTCCAGAGACGATTTGCCGATGAAACCGGCAATCCGGCGGTCAATGTCCGCCAAATTCAGGAGCGATCCGCCGACGGACATCGGATTGTAACGGCGCAAACCGGCCTTAAGTATCGCCAAAGTTACGACCGTACCGCCCACCAGAATCCACGGCATTTTTATTCCGCGCACCTGACCGACAAGCTGCGGCAAGCGGCTGCGCAGATGCGAACGGAGTGTCTCGATCTCATTGGATGTCGGCGTATCATTTTTAAAAAACTCGTTGGTCAGATAGACCGCCCCGACGTCAATGCTGTAGCCCTGACCCGCGATATAGCCTTTGCCTTCGACAATCTCCGTGGAGCCGCCGCCCAGATCGAGCACCGCCACGCGTTCGCCGGGATAAATCTCGCGATTGGATACCGCTCCCATGTAGGTCAACGCGGCTTCATCGCGTCCGCCGATCACTTCCACCTGCAGTCCGACAATTTCGCGCACCGCGGCAATGAAATCGGCGCGATTCTGCGCGCGGCGCAAGGCCGCCGTACCGGCAATCGCAAATCCTTCCGCACCGTCGCGGCGAAAATCCCGAACGATTTCCGCGAGCAAATCCACATTGAGAGTGATGACTTCCGGCGAGAGCACGGGTTCATCGCGGAGAGCTTCCCCCAAACGGTTCGCGGTCAATTGATCCTTGATGGGACGCAAGCCGTCGCCGTCGGCGGCTGCAAGCAGAGCCAGCGTGGTATTGGTACCGATATCAATAGCGGCGGTGATCATGATAATTCAAACACCTTATCCGCGAATGGAAATGTTCACTTGAATACCGAACTCGAACAGCCGGGATTTGCTTTGACTGACGTCGTTCTTGGTCTGCTGGAGCTGCACGTAAGCCTGCCCGGTTACCGTGTTGGAGAACGTGTAGGTCATGCGGGGCGAGAGCGACCACGAACTGGTGGCCGTCTGCACGGCATAACGGGTACTTCCCGGTTCGGTGGCTTCGTGCTTTTGCTTGCGATAATCGCCGGTCAGGGAAAACGACGTTTGATTCTGCAAATGAATAGACCGCATGAACAGCAGCGGCAGCTTGAAACCGTAGCGGAACGTATAGGTGACCGTTCCGGAAATCTGCTGATCAGATTGCTGGTTTTTACGGTTAAGGTTGTCTTCGGAGTACGTGTGGGACGTGTTGAACCGCATTTGCGAATCAATGTCGCCTTTCCACGCGACATTCACACCGATCAGCGGATTCCATTGCTGCGTGTATTCGCGGCTGGTGACGTTGCCCGTGCTTCCCGACCAATTGCGGCGCATGCGGTTCGATAATCCGCTGCTCAGACCGACGGTTTTCGTCACATTGCTGATAAATTTGATTCGCTCCAAACCGGACCAATCCATGGTCAAATCTACGAAGGGAAAGCTGGTCAGTTTGGAACTCTTGCCGCCCATCCAGAACATCGTTTGCTCAAAATTACCCGTACTCGAAGACGCAAGGTTTTCCGAAACACGGTAAGCGTAATTGAATGTAGTGCGGATATCGCGGGACAGCTTAAGTCCGGAGCGCGCGGTGATGTCCTGATTGTTGCGGCGAGTCGGCACCGTTTCGGTGCTGTTTAAATCTGTCCGCAATCCATGTCGTTGACTGAAACCAAGCTGGTAGTTCAGATTCGCCTGGCCGATCGTCGCGCCCTGGGAATGATTCGTTGTATTGTCGAAACTGATGGAAACGGGATCCAGAGTCGTCAGCGCAATCCGCAGCGGATTGACCAGACTGAACACCGATTGAATCGCCGATTTCCGTTCTTTGGCTTCCGCCGGTTTGGTAGTGTCGGCAACAGTCTTTAAAGAATCGCTGCCCACCGGGGGCTTATGCGGCGGTTTTCCTTCTTCCGGCTTGCCTTCCGGTCGGTCATGGCCGGGTTCGGGCATTTCGGGCGGTTTATCCTGACCTTCCGGGCCGGGTTTGTCTTCGGGTTTTTCATCTGGACGCACGTTCTCCATCCCCGGTCTTCCCGTTTCCGGCCGGGCAGTGCCGGGGCGTCCTCCGCGGCCTCGATCACCGCCGCGATTGCCGCGCCCTTCGCCGCTGCCCAGAATCTGCCGGAAGTCCAACTGGACATCAACTCCCATATTCCGGGTGTTCGAGACGCCTTGACCGTTTTCCTCGGCAAAGTTGCGATTCGCCCACGCGTAGCCCGCGGCATAAGAGAACGTGGGTTTGAACCAGCTTAAAATTTCGGGATTATAATTACCCGAGACGTTTTGCGTGATTTCATTCGTGCGTCCGAAATCAAACTGTGTTAAATTCACCCAGCCGCCGGTCGTATCAATGATTCCTTTATGCATGCGCGAGAATTCCAAGGCCACCGGCCGCAGCGGGGCGAATCCGGCATTAAGAGAACGATTGGTGTTGAATTGCCAGGAACGCTGCGGATTGGGATAAGTAACGATAACGGAATCGCCGCGCGCGGTGTACGTCGGACGATTCTGCTGGTAACTTGTGCGCTTGTTCGCCTGCGCACCCACCTGAATGCGCGTCGGTTTATAATAGAACGGCGGATTTCCCAATAATTTCAGAATCGGGACATTCTGCGCCCACCAGAAGGGACGGAGTCCTTCTCCTTTAGAGGTAGGCAAACCGTAGGACAAGGCGGCGCCGCTGGTGACTGTCCATTGATCGGAGGTGTTTTGATCGCGGCGTTCATCACGCATGTAGTCCCAACTGGCCGTTAACGGTTCGATCAGTTTGACGAATGTGTTTTTTGATACGGCCGTTTTGGAATACTGCGCATGAATCTGCAGCCCGTTGGTGACCGTCTTGATGCTGTCGGGCGCGGTATCGGGATTAATCCGGGTATCGGTGCCGGGCAGAATACGCGGGGACGTGGTGGCGCGGTTGTAGCTCATTGAAACGGGCAGGCGGAATCCCCATCGCTCAATGGCCAACTTGTGCAGATTGAAGCCGATGTTGCCCCGCCAGTTGTCGGTATTGGCTTGCGTGGAGTTGACGCGGACATTGACGTTGTGGAAATCGGCATCGCTAACGCGATAGCCGCCGGACATGGTAATGAAATCGGCGAGGGTGATGCCCGCATTCACTTCCGCCGCCGTGCCGGGATCTTTGTAAATATCGGACACACGCAGCTCGTCCACCCAAATTTCATTTCCGCTCGCATCATGATATTTAGAAAGAAGCCGGACGCCGAGCGCGATGAAACCGATACGCCCCAAACTGGGATTACCCTTTACCACGAGACTGTCGCCGATTTGATCGGGATTGTTCGGCCAGGCGTATCGTCCGATCGCTTCCACACCGGCGGCATTGCGGCGGCTGCTCATCATGGACAGGTCATTCATCGTCACGGCAATGTGATTGGTGGGATCCCAACCCGGCTTGACGTCGGTGATGACCTCGTAATAATCGTTGTTGATGTTATTATAGCTTAATCCCAGACGGAGGATAAACTGATATTGACCGTCGGGGAAACGGGCGGCTCCGAGCGAATCGCCGCCGTGCACAAACATCTTGAGTTGCTTATACTCTAATAAATTGTATTCCTGATATAGATTTTTCGCAACAAAAAACTCGGACGGAATGAGATGTGTCGTCGTATCGTTATCGAGCTGATTGATCTTTAACACCAAAGACTGTTCACGCTGACGAAGTTGGGTGACGGGATCAATTTCGCCTTCGACACCCGGAGGACTGAAGTAGCCGGGATTCTCATGCGTATTGATAACCGCCGGAGACACATATTCGGTGGAATCGAGCGTGGTTACGGCGGGCAGCCATTCATTGGACACGATGTCCATTTGCACGATTTGCAAAGAATCGAGGTGATCGAAGTCCGTCAGATAAAGCCGCGCCCATTTGATCTGCGCCAAATCCGCATTGTTGACCGCCCGCCGCACGCGGTAATCGTCGGTGCGAATCGGCAGCCGGAACAGCCTCCATCCGTTGACATTCGTTTGTCCGCCGACGATGTATTGAGAACTGGCCAAATCAATCGTGTAGGAGAAATAGGCATTGATTTGATCGAGCGTATTATTGTTGTTCAAATCCTCGGTATCGGGATAGCCGCCGCCTTCATCAATACGGTTGCCCTCGATGCCGTTAATGCGGGAAAAGTCATCCGAACCGGAGGAATAACTCCAATTATCATAAGACGAAACAAGCGGCTGATCTAACCCGTTCCAATAAGCTTTATCATCGGGATCCGGTGCAGCAATGCGGTCTATGCCGGTGTCTTCTTCGGGGGAGAGAACGCCGTTGCCGTACTCCTGCCGGGGATCGGGTTCATCCACGGCGCGGTCTTCGGAATTCATTTTCCCGTCCGGCAACGCGTCTTCGGAAAGAGTGCCAAGATCCACGATCAATTTGCCGTGCGGATTGCGCGGGAGTTGAATCCAGAATTCGAGGAACTGTGAGCGGGACTGATCGGTGTAGCCCTCCCCCAGATAGCGCATGACACCGCCCCAGCTTCTTTGCGGAGCGGCGCCGTCCGTCTCGTCCGGAGCAAAAATCATCTTCAAAGATTGCAGCGTCTGCGCCACCGAAGAATTGACTTCGCGTTCGGGAAAGACCTCTTTGACGCCCACCTGATGGCGCGGATCGGGATTATACCAAACGAGCCGACCACGCCGCATATCTATCGTGGAATCCACCGGAATCGAGGCAATACTCCATGAGCGGCGGTTCAAACCCAGCGGAACGGAGCGCCGCGCGCCCTCAAAATCGTCTATGTAAGCCAGACCGTTGAAATCTCCGGTGCGGGCATTTTCCAGAGAATTGGGATTGGGATAAACGCGCGCGACTTCCGCGTCAAACGTGATTTCCGATCCGGTCGTGGTGTGAACCAGCGGCACGGCTTCCACAACCCGCGACAGGAAATCCGGCTTGAATTTCATGCTGGTGTTGAAATCCCAGAGCGTGTTGCGAATCGGCTCACTGCCGATACGGACACGACGATCCAATGTTTTCTGATTCAGATACAGGATCATGCCGCCGATATAGGCATCCTGCCACAAATCGTATTCGGCGCGCGCACCAAGCAGCGTGGTCTTATCGAGCTGGAAGACCCGTCCCGATTCATACGTAATTTCGAGAGCGGCCCCGGAGGCTTTAGCCTGCTCATTTAAAATGCGAAGTTCACCGGACATGTAGTCAATTGTATAATCCGAACCGCGTGACAGAGCCTGACCGTTGAGGGTGACTTCCTCCGAGCCTTCCAAAACCAATGGGCCTAATTTGTAGACGGCCTGCGCCCCCTTCATTTCCGTTACGAACCGCCAAATCGCGCCCATGCGTCCCACTTCGGCAGTAGTCGCCGAATAGAGATAGGGAGCGCGGAAACCCGTCGTATCTCCGGCTTCCCACGATGTCATCGGGTATTGCAGAAAGCCGTCGGGATTTCCACCGCTGACGGCGGTTTCATCGAAATACCCTGACGGATCGAACGGAGTCAAATCCAGAAAATGCAGTTCTGCCGGTTCGCGTAAAATGATGGACGAGATATCGTCTACAAAACCGTCCGGACCGCCCTCGCCGTTCTGTCCGGTCTTGTCGAAACCGAAAGCCTGCAGGTAAGTTTCCGAATAGCCCACAGGACTCGTTTCTTCGCGTCCGCCCGACGCTATGCCACGGACAATAACCAGCTTGAAATTTGTCGGATCTATACGGGCCACTCCGAGATCATACACGTGCCGGAACATGAGATTCCACGTGGAATCGCGCGGATCGGGATTTTTCGTGCGGAGCAGAACTAAATCAACAGTCGTGGTGGTATCCGTTCGCTTTGTTCCGAAGCCCGTTGTGTCGCCAACCAGATCAAAGGCGCAGGCTAAAGCCGTTCCATCGGAAACACGCTGACGAAGACGAATGGTGCCGAGAATCTTGTCCACGCTGTAGTCGGTGTTGGGCTCCAGTCTGCGCCACACACCCACGACGTGGTTCACATCCATCGCAAAACTGTCGGGATTCAGAGTCACGAAGTCATCATACAACTGCAGGGCCGTCGCGCGGCCGCGGACTTTCGCCTGCGTCGGATCATTTTCCGTGGTGGATACATAGACTTCGAGATTGTTGATCTGCTGATCCTGCGGCAGGGAAATATGCGTGCGATTTCTAAAGTGACGATAGTTTTCGCGGCAGTTGGGGACAAAGCGGGAGTCGCCCGTTTCGCTCACCGCGGTAATCCAGAAATACTTGTCGGCGACAAACTCTTTTTCGCTGAACTGCTGATGCTGAGCCTGATCGCGGGCGGACTGCCGGTTTTTTTGACCACGCTCGAGCGTGGCAATTCCCGTCATGCGCAGCGCACCGACTTTCGTTTCGGTCTTCAATCCGAACAGACCATTGTTCCTGCCGCTGAACGTCGCGAGTTTGGGACCGGCCAGATTAAAACTGACGTTTCCGGCTTCAACCTTCTGAACGATTTCGTCCGGATCGCCTGCATATGTCAATTTTAGAGAGTTTTCGAAATCAAAGAGCCGTTCGGAGTCCTGATCCACTTTGACCTCGACCTTCTGCCCGACCTTTCCGGTAATCGTAAAGCGCTGCACCATGTCAATGCGGAAACTCGTGTTGGTGTTCCGCATATTGGCCGCCTGCAGCTCATCGAATTTCTGGTTGCGGATGTTGCCGTTGATCGTGATATTTCCCGATACCCGCACCCCGACGTTGTCGCCGCCAAACAACCGCTTGAACGTTTTCGATTTGATGCGGTACGGAAGATCAATCGCAATGCCTTGACCGCCCGCCGCTTGCTGCGCTCCGCTTTTATAACTCTTTTTGGCTAAATCGCGCATCGCCTGCCGGGTGTCGTACTGATAGCGGAGCGCGACGTAGGTCGAACAGGACAGGATTGTCGGCTGAAGCAGATGAGTCTTTTTCACCTGATAGGTCAGGGTAGCCTGCGAATAGGTGGAATCGAAAACCACACTCCGTTCGCGTGGGCCGTTTCCGATATCCAAAATGGCGCGGGGCTGAAACGACGAAAGCCCGCGGCTGACCGGGCGGGTTAACGGATTATTCAGCGAACTATCGTTCAGCGAGACGCGAAAACCGATAGCGGCATGAGCGAAGGATGCCCAAGCCGAAAGGCAAATGAGAAGTAGAAGGGGAGTAAAGCGGTGGATCCGCACGCTCCGGAGAACGGACATTAGTTTCCCGAAATCAAACATAGTCCGGCCTATCGGCCGAACGCCAACCTCGAAGATAGCCAAACGGGTTACACTTGGGGAATGTCCGTTTCCTCCAAAACGCTGTGAAACGGGGCGGGTGAAAGTATGAGGACAGCTTAGTTTAGCAATTTGTGAGCAAAATAGCAAGTGAAAGCTCGCTTTAAGTATAGGATCCGGGGTGTAATGCTTGCTGCTCATCAAGGAATATTTCTATGCCATTAATAATCAACTAAATAACAAAATTATCCCACCAAGTTCATCGCATTTCGGCTATCCAATATTAGCCGCTGCATCTATGATAGAGGCCGTTTGGGCGTTCTCCGGGAGGAAAAGATACTGAATAGAAGGTTAATTTACATCATCTTTTCAAATTGTATGGTAATCCCTAAAAGGTCTTGACAAGAAATCAGTTGGTTTGTATATTGGACACTGAATCACATTTAAAGGTTTTTTCACGACCCATGACTCCGAAAACTTACACGACCACCAACCCGCTGCCGCAGATTGTGCGGTTTGCTCTGCCGATTCCCGGCGTGGAGAGTTTGCCCTCGTGAGCCAATGAGTCTCTCAATCAGCAAATTCTATGCAACCCACTGCCGACCAAGGCGGTGGGTTTTTGATTTATGACGGCAATTTTGTAGGTTTTGTTCTGAAACATCCGCCTTGGCGGAGGAATCATACTATCATGCTGCGCACACGTCCCCCCTATCGCGTGGCCGAGATCATTCACGGCCCTTTGGACGGCGGCGAACCTCCGGGGTTCGCTCATGAGCTTAAACGCGCCATGTTCGGGGAAGTTCTGTCCATGGGCTTGCCGTCCATGACCGGCTTTCTCGTGGCCTCCCTCTATGAACTGATCAACATGTTCTGGCTGGCTAAAATCGGACCCGCTCCGGTAGCCGCCGTAACCATGTGCGTGACGTTTATTTGGGTGCTCTCGTTTCCCAATATGGTCGTGGGCACGGGAAGCGTGGCGATTATCAGCCGCCGCTTTGGAGAGGGCGATTTGCCCCGCACCGAGCAGGCGATCAAGAGCACTTTTCTGCTTAAATTCGGCTGCGGATTTCTGTTGGGGCTGCTCGGAATGCTGATCTTGCCGACCGCTCTGCGGATCATGGGCGCTTCGCCGGAAGTGCAGCATCAGGGTTTGATCTACGGCGGCGTGCAGCTCGGTATTTTGGGTTTTGCGATGACGGGCTATTCGGTCTATACGGCTTTGCGGAGTATCGGCAAACCTCGTGAAGCCCTCTGGATTCAGGTCATCAGTACAGTGATCAATTGCATATTGGATCCGCTTTTGATTTTCGGCTGGGGACCGTTTCCCGAATTAGGAATTTTAGGAGCCTCCATTGCCACAGCCTGCGCGCATACATCCGTGGTCATTATGGGCTGTCTGGTTTTAGAGCGGCCTAAATGCCCGGTGCGCGTGCGTTGGTTTCGCGCACCGCAGCCGGCACTGTTTGAAATGAGGCAAATGTTCCGGATCGGATTTCCGGCCGGGATCAACGCGCTCAGTTTTTCGTTGGCCATGTCACTGGCGGTAAAGTTCGTGGCGAACTACGGTACGGTGATGGTGGCTCTGTACGGAATGAGCACGAAAGTACTGCACTTCGGAGTCATGGCGGTGGTTGGATTGGGACTGGGAACGGGCGCGCTCATCGGCCAGTTTTTAGGCAGCCGCGAACTGCACAAGGCTTGGTTGGCGGGAGTGCTTTCGATCCGATTGGCATTTTGGATTATGGTCGGATTTACGGGTGTGCTTTTACTTGGCGCACCGCTCATTGTGCGGATGTTCTTTTCCGATCCCTCCATGCAAGAGCCGGGTGTGACTATTCTGAGGATTGTGGCCTTGAGCCTGCCGTTTATCGGCTTGCACATCGGAGCGGAAACGGCCTTTGAAGGAGCCGGACAGAACATGCCACCCATGATTCTTTCGCTCGTGCATTCATGGTTTATGGTTGTGCCGTTCATGTATATCATGGGAACGGTGCTGGAATGGGGTCCGTATGCGGTCATGGCTGGCTACGCTTTGGCACACGTCATCGGCGGGATTGCCGCGCTCTGGCTCTTTCGCCGGGGAAGCTGGCTGAAGCATGAAGTCTGAGGAAAGGATGAACGATGAATGATGAGTGATGAACAGGAAAAGACCCCCCTTCTATTCCCCCCTTTTTCAAAGGGGGGAAGGTAGAAATAAAGACGGTTGCGTCTCTGATGGAATCTTGGTAAATTGATTAGCCGCCGTTGTCGGTCTCCCGACCGGCAATGGCAAATAATAGAACAATACATGACCAACGCCGTTCAAACGACAAGACTGTCCAAATCGTATCATCTCGGGCCGGTGGAAGTGCCGGTTCTGCACGAGATTGATCTGAATATCCCGACGGCGCAACAGGTAGCCGTGGTGGGGCCTTCAGGTGTGGGCAAATCCACGCTGCTGCACGTGCTCGGTGCGCTGGACAGGCCGACCTCCGGCGATGTAATTCTGAACGGGCAGCCGCTTTCCAATCTCAGTTCGGATGAACTGGCAACGCTGCGCAACCGGCAAGTGGGATTCGTCTTTCAGTTCCACCATCTGCTGCCGGAATTCACGGCTCTGGAAAACGTATTGATGCCCGCGCGGCTGGCGGGAGACGGTGAATCCGCGGTTCAAGTTGAACGCGCAAAGATGCTGCTCGATCAAGTGAATCTTTCGCATAGGCTGGGACACCGTCCGGGGGAGCTTTCCGGCGGTGAATGCCAACGGGTGGCAGTAGCACGGGCGATGATGAACAAACCCGGCATTCTCTTGGCCGACGAACCGACGGGCAATTTGGACGGGGAAGCGGCGGTCAGTTTGCAGAAGATTCTCGAACGGCTGGCGCGCGAAGAAAACACCACGCTCTTAGTGGCCACGCACAATCCCGATTTTGCCCGCGCGATGGACCGCATTCTGCGCTTGCACGAGGGGAGAGTGGAACTGGCTTAGGCGGACGAAAACAGGTGTGCATTTTTTCTGTAGCGATTGAATCTTCGAGACAGGAAGCATGATTTATTCGAGACAATATTACTTTGGCCTTGCTATCTCATTGATGGCAGGGTCTTTTTGTTGGGAGGAATGAAGATGGTGTGTCGTGCGATTCTGAAAGTTGGCTTGAGCTTGTTGGCAGTGGTCAGCGCTTTCGCGCAGCCACAGCGTCCGGATACTCTTTGGACAAAGAGATATGGTGGGCTATATAATGAAATCAATTCTGCTTTATGTCTGACATTGGACAATGGTTATCTATTATCAGGTAGCGCATACTTAGCGGATCTCGATATTATTACTGCACAACTTTTTAAGACAGATAGCTTGGGTAATCTAATTTGGGCAAGACAATACGGGGGTAATCAGCCATCAATCGCGTATGACATTACTCAGACGGATGACAATGGGTATCTTGCCGTTGGATACATTTCCATGCCAAATCGATCTGCCGATGTCTATATTGTCAAAATCGAATCTAATGGAGATACCTGTTGGACTCAGAGCTATGGCGGTCTGAATGATGATCGCGCACGTTCCGTACATCGAATATCCGACGATGGTTTTATTGTGGCTGGTTTTACTGAGTCTTTCGGCCATCCGGGAACGCAAGATATGTATCTTCTTAGACTCAATAATAACGGAGATACGTTATGGACGAAAACGTATGGTACTTTAAATAGGGAGCAATGTGAAGTTGTTAAAGTAATGCCTAGCGGTGGTTTTATTTTTGCTGGACTAAACGATATCGTTAGGACCGATATGGACGGGGATACTATATGGACAAGAAAAATTGATGCCGATAGAGTGATTTTATCAATGTGTTTGGCTCAAGAAGGTGGTATTATAATTACTGGCACTACGCAATCTGGCGGTCCGTATGGTGGAATATATGTGGAGCGATTTGCTGATTCCGGAGACTCGGTCTGGATGTACAACTACCCCATAAACCAAAATGATTATGCACGTCCTGTCTCGATTACTTATGCCGCTGGAGGTGGATACATCTTAACCGGTGAAGGTGCGCCTGAATGCCAAGGAATGGAATACTTTACAGATATTTATATTTGGCGTATAGATACAAATGGAATTCTGCTATGGTATGATTGCTATAATCTGACAGAGAACGACGAATCTATGGCAATTCTTCCAACTTCAGACGGCGGATATGCAATCTCCGGTCAGACACATACACCGGGTAGAGCATTCGATATGTTTCTGATTAAAACGCGGCCCGATCCTCTGGATGTTCCCTCCGATCACATTGCCACGATTCCCATGAAGCTTGAAATATCCGCCTATCCCAATCCTTTCAATTCGTCCACTACAATTGTTTTCAGCATATCGCAAGCAGCCGCTGTAAAACTAAACATCTATAACCTGATTGGAGATCGAGTCTGCTCGCTTGTAGATGAATGGCTTGTTCCGGGAACCTATCGCGCCCGGTTTGATGGCGAGGCATTATCCTCGGGAGTATATTTCTGCCGCATGGAAACGGGAACGGTAGCGAGGACGAGGAAGATTGTGCTGATGAAATGACTGTTCCGGCATTTTGTCTTTCCCCCATTCCATCCGCCTCTTGGCGAGATCTCGTCATAGAGGATGGGGGAAATAAAGGGGGTCTCCTTTCCGCTTTCTAATTTCTCATTTCTCGTTTCGCATTTTTCCATTCATCCTTCATCGTTCCTCGTTCATCATTTCCGAAGAGGCCGCTTCCGCGGCACAAGCAAACCATGTACTTACCAATTTGTTATTATTCCTTCAATAAATCACAACTTCAGTAATTCGCCCCCTTGATTTCCCGCGCGTTTTGTTGTATATTTATAACAGACAAACGGCACCACGTATGATCTTTTTTCAATCCGGTTTTTTGCCGGTTTTCGCGCAAAAAAATTCTTGCCAAATTCTTGAGTACTATCCAATAACGCAGTTCGTTTGGTCAAAAATAATTTTCTCCGTTTCATTGTTTTCAATCTGTTCCATTTCTCCGCAAGCAACATAGCTCATGAACACCATCGCCCGCACAACCTTTCTGATTTCCATCATCGCGGCACTCGCTGCAATGTTGTCTTCCTGTAAGAAAGAAGACAATCCCCCCACCGGGCCGAATAACGGAGACGGCGAGATCGCGCATATCGCCGGAACCGTACGTGATGCGAGCGGAAATCCCGTGCCGAATGTATCCCTGCACGTGGTCTACGAGTGGAGTTCCGCGCCCGATAAAAACGAACGTCTGGATCAGCCTTCCATTACGATTTTTCACACCACCGAACCTCTGATGACCGAGTGCGGAGGATCGGAACCGATTCCCGACGGCATCATGGCCAGATTATTCTGGGATCACAACAGCAACGGCCCCGATGACAGCGATGAACCACCGCCGCTCTGCGATGAACCGCCGCGCTGCGACGGCGGCCCGATTTATACCGTGAACTGGATCGAAACTCCCTTCAACGGCGAAGAAATTATGGTGGGACGCGGACAGTTCTACACCGATCCCGCCCTCGTAACGCAGGGCGATCTTCTGATTCCCAACCGTTTCTACTTCCGCGTCTACTGTGCCGACGGCAACGTCTTATACACCAGCAATGTCGTGAATCCCGTCAGCAGCGTGAGCGAAGTCGAATTGACCTTCACCTGCACTCCCTGCGAAGGCGCGCCGCTTTTTCCGTCATGGAATCTGGAACAGAGTTTTCCGAATCCGGCCATAGACACGGCCTATGTCCGCTTCGGCCTGCAGCAAACGGGATACGCGCTGGTGACGCTGCGTCCCGCCGGAGGACGCGATGCGGATACCCTGTTTTACAAACGTACACACTCCGGCATGACGCGCACGGATGCAATTCTCGGAAATAAAGCCAACGGACTTTATGAAGTGCGCTTGAACACGGATCTGTATCAGGCTCACCACACATTGCTGAGAAACGTGCGGGACTTCGACCGGCTGCGCACTTTGAGTGCGGCCGCTCTCAGCACAACGGACGGGAGTTTTACTCTGGAGGCTTCCGCGGGAGTCAGCATTGACCGCCGCGGAACGAACGGAGACAATCAGGGTTCCGTATTTTTATCCCGCGTGAAAGTCGTGGCCATGAAAACCGGCTATCAAGCAGCGGATACAACCTTCGACGTGACGGCGGGAGAAACGTATAATCTGAATCTCTCGTTGCGCACGGAATAATTCCGACCACGTTCGCGTATCGCCGTTGTGACTCTCCCGAGTCGCAATGGCGATAATGTGAATCGGTTCGACAATACATACAAAGCGGGCGGCTCGTGTGAGCCGCCCGCCGAATTTCTCGAAATGTGCGACGGTTATTTTTGCGCGGTGATCTGGAAATAAAATTCGCTGAACCGAATATTACTCATCGGCACGATCATCGTGGTATCGCTGGTGGTAGCATAGTGATTTTCGGGAACGACTACGCGGTCGGGAGAACCGGAAAGATACACGCGGTAGCTGGACGCGCCGGGCGAAGATTTCCAAATCAACCGCACATGATCGGGCTGCACGTCGAGCGTTAAATCGCGCGGCGGTTCCAGCGATTCCGGTATGCCCGGTTCCGCCGCCCCGGAAATGGAAATGTCATCCACGGCCGCTTCCACTAAAGAACCGGGTCCCGCATCTTCCGCAATAAACTGCAGCATCATGCGGTCGGTCAGAATGAGAAATCCGGCCACGGATAAATTCACCCGCTGCCATCCGTTTGTCGTAGCCGATGTATTGACCAGATTCACCCAGGAATAGCCGCCGTCTCCGGAAATCTGCACGCGGAAAAAATCCGCGCGGGGATTGCTGCCTTTGTCGTTGCTGAACCAGTAGGAAAAATGAACCGCCGGATCATTCACACCGAGCAGACTGAACAGCGGCGAACGAAGAGTCGTGCGGCCTCCGTCCACATCCGCTTCGCTCGCATCGGCGGATGATGACG
>RPQS01000047.1 GCA_003818605.1 Candidatus Zhuqueibacterota bacterium
ACCCGTCGGTCAGAATCCCTCCGAGCTGCTCCTTGGACCAGTCGAACGTTTCGCGCAGGATCGGATTAGCGATGGTGATGTTGTAGCGGCACATGTAGTAGGCCGCATAGAGGAGGCCCAGCGACACCCAGTTCTGCGCACGGCGGGCGCGGAATCCGGGCTGGTCAAGGTGGGATCGGTCGTAATTCATGGAATTGGAAGAGGTTGTGCCGCAGGGAGCGGCAGGGGCGAGACCGTACAAGGCGGGTTTGAGAATAATTTAACGACTTCTCAGCGATAAAGCAACTCACCTTGCGGTGTTTGTGTCGCGGCGGCAGGTCCGCGGAGCGAGATCTCGTCTTCGACGGACAGGATGCCTGCCGCCGCGAGGACGAGAAAAAAACGCGAGGGGTAAGGACACCCCTCGCGGCGCACCTTGCGGTGGTTGCGTTGCGAATACCCCCTTCAATTCCCCCCTTTTTCAAAGGGAGGAAGGCAGAATGCCCCGCGAGGAAACGAAAGAAACGGCGGCCAGAGGCCGCCGTTTGTTATTCATGAAGATTCCGGGAGGGTCTGATGACCCTGCTCGGCGCACCTTGCGGTGTTTGCGTCGCCGAGGCGGGTGTGCCACCCGCCCGGCGGAAAGACGGGCGCAACGCCTTGCGCCCCTACGAAAAATCAAAAATTACTTCGGTCTTGCATTCCAAATCGTGGTCATGAGGATGCCGCCCAATAGAGCGAAGGCGGAAAGGCTGATCATCCAGCCGCTCCAGCCGAAGTGATCAATCACCGCTCCGACTATCGGCTGCGCGAGACCCGCACCGATATACTGGAAAGCATCAATCATTCCCGCCGCGCTGCCGGAAGCCTTGCGGCCGCCGAAGTCCATGGCCGCCGCACCGCCAAGCAAACTATGCGGGCCGTTTACGAAGAAGGAAAGCAGAATAAGAAGAATGGCCGCCGCTGCCGGGCCGGTCAGATAATAGAAGAGAATCAGCAGCACGAATTGTATGTAATACATGATGGCCGCAGGCGGGCAACGCTTCGAACCAAACAATTTGTCCGAAGACCAGCCCGCCGCAAACGCTCCGAACACCGCCGCCACCGGCATGGCCAGCGCGCGCAACTGAAAAGCGAAGGAATCCGGCGCGAGCATTTGCACTTCCATCAGATATTTCGGAAACCATTGCTCGAGTCCGTGCCGCACGACTCCCGTGCAGAAATACGCTCCGGAAATTACCCACAACACCTTGCTGGTCAATACGATTTTCATCGTAGCCGCCATGCCCAAAGGCCGCGTGTCCGTGTGGCGGTCATGCTCACCCATGTCGGGCGGCTCGAATCCCAACTCTTCAGGATGATCGCGAATCGCAAACCAACCGATTACAGTAAAGACAGCGGTGATAGCCGCCGGTACGTAGAAGAGCGCCGTCCAGTGATAGTTGGCGATCAGATAGCCGCCTAACAGCGTCACGCCAAACCGTCCCAACTGAATCATCATGCCGAAAATACCCGTAAACGTGCCGCGCTCTTTAATCCCGAACCAGCTTCCGTTCACGCTTACGATAGAGGGCGCGCCGAAGGCTTGAAAATAGCCGTTGACTCCCCACATGAGAATGAAATATCCGAGTACGCCGAAATTCGTGCCGAAAGCCATCAGACAGTTGAAGAAAATCGTTCCCACCGCCCCGATGACGATAGCTTTGCGGCCTCCCAGACGGTCGGTGATCTGCCCGTTGACGAATTGCCCGATGGCATACAGCCAAAAGCCCGCGGCAACAATCCAACCCCATTGCTCGTTCGTCCAGCCGAACGTCTTGGTCATGGTGCTTGCGCCGAACGAGAGATTGTAGCGGCACATATAATACGATGCGTAAACGAAGCCCAACGGCAGCCACACAGTGGCGCGTACGCGGCGATAAACCGGAGTGATGTCAGCGGCCATTTTTACGATTAACCTTTCACCGATGTTCGGAGAACATCAGCCACAAATTCATGGAATTTCTCGCGCGCGGACAGACTCCACGGCACGGGATTAAGCGCGATCAGCGGCTCGAGCGGCTGTGCGGTTTGTGTGCCGCTCAGTCTGCTGCCTTGAAGGATGGTAATTTCACCCGCGCGAACGGTCACACCCGAAAGACTACCGCCCGCATGCGGATTATTTTTACGGAGCCAGGCCTGAGCCACCACGCTGTATTGTCCCGGATTGAGATTGAGGATCATGACGGCTTGCTGATCGGCCAGCGGAATGCGGGGCAGGCTCTTGGTTTCGGACGGGCCGATGACGGTGACTTGAGCCAGCCAGTTCTCGCGGTTGGCTTCCGGCAAACGCGGGAAAGCCACAAGCAAAGCTCCCGTGCCTGCCTCCAGCATGGGTCCCAGCGTATCCGCCGCCTGTTCCTTCTTCTTTCCGCAGCCGGGAAGCAGAAGGGAAAAGAGCAAAGAAAAGGCCAGCATTTTAGAGAGAAATGGAATCATAAGACCACCGAAAAGGATACTCAGGAAATGGCGGAAACGGGCTTTTAGCCCGTTTCTTTATAAATGTAAACGATCTTCCGTGAAAAGCAAGTCTTTTCAGCGGAACCAGTTGCCGCCGCCGGGCAGGGGGGCTTGCGGTGAATCTATGCCCAAACCGGGAATTCGCAGTCTGCCGAGGAAATTGTAGGACAGGCCGATGCTCATGGAAGTCCAGCGTTCGTAGGAATGTCCGGAATGATAAACAAAGTCCGGATTCTGCGCGCCGTTCTGATCCTGTGAAATAGTGAACGTCGCGGTCAGGCGGTCTTCGATATAGTAACCGATTCGAAATCCGGTCTGAACCGACCACCAATCCGCATATCTGCTGGTATTAAACCCCTTCGGAACCTTAATGGGTCGCCCGTTACTAAAATCATTCTCTGGATGGAGGATCAGCCGCTCGTGACGGAAGCTGCCCTCCGCCCACCAGCGATCCGCGAACACGTACTGGACCGCAAACCGAGTGTCCGCATCCATGGCATTTGATCCATTGTCCGTGGGAAATAACACTTCACTTGCAACATCAAACTGCCATCGCATTCCTAACGGCAGATGATATTCTACCATCGGCCCGATACTGTAATCATCATAGTATAAGTGTTGATGGGATGAGGCATTGATGACCGTATCGGTCGTTAATGTATCAGCGATGTATTGCACGGTATGTTCGCGCACCCACTTCTGCGAAATTAGATCCGAGTGCCGGGCTTGAACCGCCAGACCGGCAAAAAATCCTTTCTGCCGTTGAAAAGTCGTAATCACAGGGTTACGGTAATCGGAGCTGGCGCCGTAATAGGGGTCCGCGATACGATAGACATCGTACGCATCCAGGCCGGTATCGCGCAGGGCGCCGTCTTCGCGCAGAAGGCGCTCCACTTCCTGCCAGAATAATTTTTGTGGATTGTCGTGCACCGTGGAAAATGATTTACGCGTATAGAAAAGCTGCGCGAGCTTTGTGCGCGACGCCGGGTTTAACGCCCGCGTGAGCGCGCCCGTTTTTAAAAGTCGTTCCAGGAGAATATCCACAACATAAATATCGGAAGCATCCCGCACGCGTCCGAGACCGACGGCCATTGTTCCGCTGATGGAATAGTTATATGACCAAACTTCATCATCCCGGTGCCGTTTGAAATCGTTTCCGAATCCGGATTCTTGAGTAAAATACGTGGACCAGTCCTGCGCATAAGAACCGGAACCGCTGGCATTCAGCAGGAAACCAGCGGGAAATGTCCACGGGTAGATCCGGGTTTCACCCCGCAAGTTCCAGCATTCACTCGTCTCATTGTGGTCATTGCTCTGCTTCCTGTCGGGATACACGGTATCCGCAACCATGTGTGTGCGAGCGCCGTTGAGCCCGCCGGACAAACCGACGCTGAAAGCTGCGCTTGCCCGTAGCGGATCGGAATCCCACAGGTAATAGCCTGTTCCGGACATTTCCCCGGAATATCGCCAATCCCGGTAGCTGCCTGTGGAATAGTTGGAAAGATTACTCTGTTGATTTCCGTTCAGGTCCCCCGAGACCGTGTATACGCTGTGTGCGGGAATCCGGAAATCGCCGAATTCATCGGCAAAAAGATACACAGGAACCATCCCGATCAGCAGCAGGACATAGAGTAGCCGTTTCATAGGTGTTTCCTTTTGCGAGGTGCTCGACAACGTATAGATTATGGTTGTTGTGATTTTATTTAAACGGCCAATCCATCGGCGGAAGCGTAGAGCGCGGAATGAGTCCCGGCGCTTCCAGCATGCCGAGAAAGTTGCAGGAAATCCCAATTTCGATGGAATTGTCGCGATAATAATTTTTCCGCGTAGGGTACACAGGAGAGGAATAATCCCGGCAGTAACGTCCCTGTTGATGTTTGAGCCGCAGGGTTAATGCAAGACGATCTTCCACAAAGAAAAACAGGTTTACGCCAACATTGGCGCTCCACGAGCTGAATATTGCATAGGGCGGATTTCTTTCGAAGCCGTGCGTTTCATTGACAATTTTACGGATATGCACAGCCTTAATCGTACTCAACCAGCGGTCCGCAATGACGTATGTAAGAGTTCCGTCAGTTGTTGCATCTATAGCTTGCGGCGCATCATTCTGCGGAAAAGACACAGAGCTTTTAAAATCCACCTGCCATTTCCAACCGATGGGCCGGCAATATTGAACAGTTGGACCGACGGAAAAATAATCACTGAATCCTTCATTACGCCATGAACTCGATGACCACTGTGTAGCCTGAAAGCCGCGCATGATGTAATGGTTGTGATCCCACTTCATCGCCATGCCCGCAAACCAGCCGCTGTTGCGGACGATACGGTTGGCATATGAAGTCGGCAAGAGACTCCGAGGCAGCTCTGAACTTGATGAATTATATTTCGCCGTCGTGTAGGGCTCCGCAATCCGACATAAGGAATAGCCATCAAGGCCAGTCTCACAAAGCGCACCATCATCATGTAAAATGCGTTCCACGTCTTGCCAAAAGTACTTAATCGGACGATCATGCAGAGTAAAATGATCTAATCCTGCAATCAAATACTGTGCAAGCCTTTGACGCGTTTCCGGTTTTAGGTTGCGCGTGAGTATTCCCAGCTCAAGGAGGCGGTTTTCAAGAACGAATATTTCGAATACAGATGAAGCATCACGGACACGGCCGAATCCCATTGTAAACGATCCCGTGGCGCTATATTGCATGGAATATTCTTCATCAAAGCTGCGGTCCATCCGCTCCGGTGTATATTCACCGCCGCGAATATATCTGTTGTTCTGTTCTTGGCCAAAGCTCCCTCTGCCATTCGCGGTAAGATCCATCCCTAAAGGGAAGGTCCAAGGGTAGTACCGGCTCGACGCGGTAATGTCCCAATATTCCGAACCGCGTTCCGTGATGTTGTGCGATCTTCCCGTGGATGAATCGCGAAACACATATGTTCCGCGACTTTCCGTCTTTTCCCCTGAAGCATACAAAGCGAGATTGACATCTAAGCGCAGCGGGTCAGAGTCATACAACCATTTGCCTTGATTGGAAACAGATCCGCGCAGCTTCCATGAACGATACTTTGACCGATCATCACTATCATACGAATTGTCTCCCCAGCCATAGACCGAGGCATTAACAAGGTAGACCCGATGTGCGGGAATACGGAAGTCGGAAAACGGATCTGCTCTAAGAATCTGCGGCAGAAGCAGAATCAAACATGCGAGCACGTGCCAATGTCTCCCCATGATACTTCTCCCTAAATAGATACGATTTGCTGTATGAAGGTTGGAATCCGATGTGCAAAGATCACGTTTTACAGGCCGAGGCGATCGCCCGGATGTGCCTTTCATCCGTGCCGCAGCAGCCGCCCAAAATGCGCGTGCCGAAACGGCGATGAACCTCCAGCATTTTTTCGGCCAGACTTTCCGGATCGTCCGCGCTGATTTCCGATGATTCATTCAGCTCTTCCGGGCTTTTCGCGGACGCGTTAGCCTGCAGGCCGATAATCCGCCGCGTCAATCCCGATTCGTGTGGTGCGCAGGTTTCCACAGCCGAAATAAAAACGGAAGGATGCACGCAGTTCAACATGAAAAAACACGGCTGGCGGTTCGGGTCGGAATCCAAACGGTGCACGGCTTCGTGCAGCGGCGCGCCGTCCAATAATGTTCCGTCGGGCCGCGCAACAAAACTGATGACGGCGGGGCAGCCGGTTTCATTGATGACTTCCGCAATTCCGAAAGCCTCCGGCAGTGCGGGAAGCGTGGCAGCCAAGATAAAATCCACTCCCGTTTCCGCCAGAATCTGCGCCTGCGGCCTATGATAGGCTCTGGCTTCCGCTTCTGGAAGTGAATCGGCAGGATGATACGCATCGCCGCTTGGCCCCATCAAACCGCCGATGTAAACCTTGCGGCTATACTTGCCATATTCATCACGCAGAGCCGAGGCGAACATCACCGCTTCGCGATTGACCTCGCGCATGGAAGGCAGTCCGGAAGCGGCTATTCGATCCTCGCTGGCCCGCCACGTGGGAGCTAAAAGCAGCATGGGTAAATCGAATTCCTTGCCGATGTCCAGATAGCCGCGATAGATTTTTCCCATCGCCGCGCGGCCCACCGGATCGTACAGCAAAGCTGTGTTTAAATGCTGCGGATCGAGTTGAATTTCCGGATCGCGCCGCAGCCTTTCGATGACCGCGCCTTCGATCAGAAAAAAAGGTTCGCGCTCAATGGCTTGTACAAATTCCACGTGTGTTTCCGCGATTTGATTTCAGGATTCCGGCCCGCCTTTGGTCCGTCTTTGACGAGATCTCGCTTTAAGCGGACGAGGTCTCGTTAAACGGACAGGGTCAGCGACCCTGCTCGGCGGCAAAGAAAAACTATGCGCCGATTCTAATGACGCCCGTGCCCTTAAACTTGCCCTGCTTCAAGGCTAGCAGATGTTCGTTCAAATGCTCGAAATCGAAGACAGTGATGTCGGGCTGCAATTGCATTTCTGCCGCCAGATGCAAAAGTTCGCGCACGTCGTCACGCGTGGAGTTGGCCACGCTGCGGATGATCCGCTCGCCCCACAGAATTTCATAGGGGAATTCGGGGATATCGGACATATGTATTCCCGCGCAGGTGACGATGCCGCCTTTGCGAATGTGAGTTAAAGCGCGCGGCACCAGTTCACCCGCCGCGGCAAAGATGATAACGCTATCGAGCAATTCTGGCGGATCTTCATCCGGCCCGCCCGCCCATACGGCTCCTAATTTGCGCGCGTGTTCCTGTCCCGTTTCGCCGCGCGTAATCACAAAACATTCCGCTCCCAAATGGCGCGCGACTTGAATGGTCACGTGTGCGGAAGAACCGAAGCCGTAGAGTCCAAGTTTTCCGCCGTGCGGAACCTGCGCAAGTTTCAGAGCGCGGTAGCCGATCACTCCGCTGCACAAGAGCGGCGCGGCATGCAGTTCGTCGTAATTTTCGGGAAGCGGATACACGAACTCCGCCTGAGCGAGCATGTATTCCGCATAGCCGCCGTCCACGTGTTGGCCGGTGAACATCCCGCTATCGCAGAGGTTTTCGCGCTCGCTGCGGCAGTAATCGCATTCGCCGCAAGTGGAAGCCAGCCACGGCACGCCGACTCGCTCACCGATTTCGATATCTTCAACTTCATCGCCGATTTTGTCCACGACCGCCACCACCTGATGGCCGGGCGTAATCGGCAGTTTGGGCAGCGGAATCTCGCCTTCCACAATATGCAGATCCGTGCGGCACATCGCACAGGCCAAGATTCGCAGCCGCACTTCTCCGGCGGAAGGCTTGGGCAGAGGAATCTCCACCAGCTTCAGCGGCTTTTGTTCAATCGGTTTCGGTTCGGATAAAATCCAGGCACGCATAATTTATCTCGGTTTAATACGGGACGCCGTTGTCGGTCTCCCGACCGGTCCGCGAAGCGAGATCTCGCTAAAGGCGGACAATGGCGCCATTGCGACTCTGGAGAGTCACAACGGCGATATTCCTATTGCAGAGGGAGGAAAAAGCCGTATATTAGAAAATGTAGGAAAGTTTCGATTCAAGTGCAATCGGGATAAGCAATTTCCCGAAAAAACCAAGCGGCACGTGAAAAATGGCAGAGAATCCCAACATCCAAAATGAGCCTTCCGGGCATAATCGGTACAACCTCGTGATCATCGGCGGCGGCCCGGCGGGCTTGGCCACGGCTATCGGGGCGGCGGCTCTCGGTGCGCGTGTGGCCATGGTGGAACGAGGACTCTTAGGAGGAGATAGTCTCCATGTGGGATCTGTACCCTCCAAGTCTCTGGTACGGGCGGCGCGGGCTGCCGCGGAAGTCCGCCGGGCGGGAGACTTTGGGATAACCGTGCCCAGCGGAGCGGAAGTAGATATTGCGGCGGTCATGCAAAGGCTCGACCGGCTGCGGAGCCGCATTGCCGGACGGAACAGCGTGGCGCGGCTCGCGGAAAAGGGAATTGAAGTGTTCGTCGGGGAAGGCCGGTTTGCGGATCACAGTCACGTGGAGGTGGGAGGTCAGAGGCTGCACTTCAGCCGGGCGGTGATTGCCACGGGCAGCAAGCCCGCTGTTCCCGCATTGCCGGGACTGGATCGCGTGCCGTTCATGACTACCGATCACCTTTTTACACTCACGCATTTGCCGCGCAGGCTGGCTGTCATCGGTGCGGGACCCGCCGGCTGCGAAATGGCGCAGGTTTTCGCGCGTTTCGGAAGTATTGTAACGGTGTTCGAGCAAGCGAATCAGATTCTGCCGCATGAAGATGCCGATGCCGCACGCATGGTGCAGCGTGCGCTTCATCATGACGGCATCTCATTTCGCTTGGATTGCAGCGAACTCCGCTTCGAAAAGGAAGGCGCGGACGTGATCGTGCATTCCCATGCGGGCGAGCATTGGTATGCCGATCCATGTGACCGCGTTTTACTCGCGGCGGGGCGCGTGCCGCGCACGGAAGGATTGAATCTTGAGGCGGCGAGCGTGGGAACGGATGAGCGGGGAATTCTGGTCAACGGGCAATTGCGCACGAGCAATCCGCATATTTACGCCGCCGGGGATGTGTGCTCGCAATATCGCTACACGCATGCCGCCGATGCATTAGCCCGTGTGGTCATTGCCAATGCGTTGTTTTTCGCCGGAGACAGCGCGGGCGATCTGCTGGTTCCGAATTGCACGTTTACCGATCCGGAAATCGCGCACGTGGGATTGAGCGAAACAGAAGCGAAAGAACGCCATCTGCAAACGATGAAGCTGCCGTTTGATGATTTGGATCGCGCGATCTTGGACAGCGGGGAAGCGGGATTGTTGAAGATTCATCATGACGTGCGCGGCACGATTAAGGGCGCGACACTCGTGGCCGCGCATGCCGGAGAAATGATTGGCGAGATCGTGGTGGCGATGAATCACAGCGTGCGCTTGGGTTCTCTGTCTTCCGATATTCATCCCTATCCGACGGTGGCGGAGATCATCAAGCGCGCGGGCGATCAATTTCGCCACACGTTAGTCACTCCCTTCATGGCCCGCCTTCTGAAAAAGTTCTTGGCGTGGAGAAGATAGCAGAAATGATGAACGCGGAATGATGAATGATGAACGAAAAACAATTTTACTGGGCGGCGGTCGCCTGTGATTTCGTAGGGGCACGATAAATCGTGCCTGTCTTCCGCCGAGCCGTGACGCCCGACTCTCTGTGTCATTCTGGACACCGTCTTTGGGCGTCCAGAATCTCTACTTTTTCTGCCGAGGCAGACCTGTGCTCGCTACGCGGGGTGTCCTTACCCCGCGCAGTCTTCCGCCGGATGCGCCTCCCCCCTTAGCATAAGGGGGGAACAGAAGGGGGGTCTTTTTTTAGCGGTTTCTTCAGGTCTGCCGCGCGGTAGATGCAATAGTAGAGAGTGTCATTCTGTTTTCCGTCTTTGGAAAACAGAATCCCTAACGATGGAGGGGATTCCGTTCGCGGACGAACGGAAGGACGTGCACTGCGCGCGAAGATAAGC
Organism: Candidatus Zhuqueibacterota bacterium; assembly: GCA_003818605.1. Lineage (GTDB taxonomy): Bacteria > Electryoneota > RPQS01 > RPQS01 > RPQS01 > RPQS01. The sequence continues at coordinate 9,962 of RPQS01000047.1, forward strand.
TTCGACCTACAAGGGCATGGCGATGAATGCGCCGGTGCCGCCGAATGAATCCGACATCAAGAGCGACATGGTTCCCATTTTAAACGGCTGGTCCATGGACAGTTCCAGATTCCGAGATAATAAGAGTCATTTCTACTTCAGCCGGTTGTTTTCCGCCGATATGCCGGAAAAGATGTACGTCCGCGTTCTGGACTATGCCGCCGAAGGAAAGCTTCGAGTTCGCAGGGCAGACTTCTGGGGCCATTTTTCATCTGAATGGGTTGAGATTCCGAAAAATCACGAACAGTTCTGCAGCTCTGCCGATCCGGACAGCGACGGTTTTACACGATGGGAGGAATATCGGGGCTTCTGCAACAACGATGGCTCCCATTTCCGCCTCGATCTGGATACGACCGCTGCTAACACAAGACGGCAGATTATTATAAGTGATCCAACAAGCCTGTTAGACACACTTCCGGTACGTGGTTTTGTAACTCGACTTCAGGAGATGATGGCTTGCAGTCTCGTTATCAAGGATAGCATTAAATCTAATTCCATGTGGGCAGGTTGCGGCTGGGAAGGTATTCCCCAAAGTTGGGGTTATTTCTTATGCATAGATGCCAAAAACGGAATCTGGGATGCCGGTTCAAACGCGTGGGAACCCAATCCATTGACAATCCCGCTTCCGCGTTACTCGCATCCCGCACCATCCGACTCAAGTAGTTTCACGCGTTCGGCCGATCAGGTTGCTATCCGAATATTCTACAATGATGAAGCGGGTGATTACGGTGTGTCATGTCACGTTTTTGGTGATCCGCCTGATTGGGGATACGGTATCTGTGGAAATGGAGGTATCGATCTTCGGTATGATCTTGTAATGGATAAAATACTAAGAGAATGGTGGCCCGACGGTTCTAACGGCAGTCATTTTAATGACCGTGACTTTCCGGGGCTTCGGGATAGTGTTATCACAATTTGTTTGCGTCGCACCGTTGCTCACGAATTTGGACATGTAATAAATGTTCCCTATCATGTCCCAAACCAATATGATGGCAATAATAAAATGTGCGTCATGCTTAATGAAATGCAGTGGGCTGATATTCATACGCTTGGGACATCCACTGACTGGTGGTGGAACGATTGGGTGGCTGTTTGGCGTGATATCAGAAGCAATCCAAATCATCGGTGGGGATACATGGATGACAACCTTCATTGTGTCGATTCAATTCGGTATAGACCTTAATACTCTTAGTGTAAAAGATCGAACTGAAACGACCGGAACTTAAGAAAGGATTATCATGTGCATTCATTCTCTATTACGATATTCTGCAGTTTATCTCCTGTTTATGACTTTCTTCATACCTCGATTAGTTTCTGCCGAAAGCGCAGAACTGTGGATTGCTGGGCATGCTTTGGTCTGGGGAGGGGCGTGTGATCCGGGAGGTCGCAAAATCCTCGCAGGTTCCCGCTACTTTTTAACTGTGTGGAACCGGTCGGATCGCTCAGCGCAAGTTCTCACACGCGAATGGCCTGCAGGTTACTTCTTGGAAGCGGCTCTCGATCTACCACAGGGCAATCCATTTATTCCTAATAAGAGCCTAATCGAGCAGCTTAATCCCGAACGTTTTTTAAGCCAAGTTAACCGCTCAGCGGAAAAACGTTTTTTACTGGATCCTTCAACATTTGCTGAACATGAGTGGCTTAATGCAAAATGTTTTGTCTTAACGGTACCGCCTGCACTGGCCGGACATACATTATCTTTCCGCGTTCGCTTTGAAGATGATGGTCAAAACTCGATTTCCACTGCAACTGCACCAATCTATATTATTGCACCATGCGATCGGAATGACACGGCTCGAATAGTCGCCTCGCGAATATATGAGGCGAACACGACTGGAAATTATCGCAGGGGAGTTGAGATAGCCGATTCAATGTTGAAATGTGGCCTGACGGATGCATCCGGTTGGGACTATGCCGAGGCGATGGCTCGCGGACTTGAGATGTACGATAAAGCGCTGAGCTATTTGCAGAGAATATACGAAGATTTCGGCGTGCTGGGAGTAGGGTTAAACACAGCTAATCCTCCAAAGTACAATGCTAATATTGTGCGCGACCCTCAAATGCAACAGTTGTATGCGGAGAAGCGAAATCAACTAATGCAATTGAAAGCCGCGCAAGAACAAGAACAGCAACAGAAGTAATTCAAGAGAACTCCCATGTACAAATACATATTGATAGCGATTCTGGGCCTTGCCACGGCTATGGCGGTTTTCAAGGTCACACGCAGGTACGTGACAGTGTATGGGCAATTTGTGAACGTCGCACAATTGCTCACGAATTAGGCCATACACTCAATGCCTGTGATCATTGTGGATCTGACCAATGTGGAGATTGTAATAATCAAGACGGTGGGACTAATTTCATGTGTGTAATGCTGAATGAGATGCAGTGGACAACCAGGCTTAGCCATTTGCCTTTGGGCTTGGAAGTAGCCTGGTGGGCATGGGTTGATCTCTGGCAAGACATACCGTGGCAGGCAAACCATCGGTGGGGATATTATGACGACGGGAATTATCATTGTATGAGTCAAATTTGTTTTCGACCTTAGGCAAAATGAAGTCAGCAATCGGTTTACAGCGATACTCATTTTTAAAAAATAGGAGATTATTCGTTGAGCAAGCAATCCCAACTATCCCGCAGCTTCAAGCTATTTGTTCTCCCCTTGTTAGTATTTGTTAGTACTGCCTTTGCAGAAAATATAGGTTTACAAATTTCTCTTCATTCAATGGTATGGGGCGGCTCATGCGAACCCGGATTCCCAAAAATCATCGCGGGCTCACACATTTTCCTTAGGGTATCAAACGGTTCTGATCGGTCTGCTTTGCCATTGATAAGTGGTTGGCCTGACGGCTACATACTGGAAACTGCCCTCGATTTATCTGACGATCAACCTTTTATTCCTACTCCTGGTCTGATCGAAACAATGGAGCCGATTCGCATTTTGAGTCAACTTAATTTATCAGCTGACGGTGATTTGCGACAAAATCCAGCAACCTTTTGGAATTTTGAAGACCTCAACGCCAAGGATTTTGTCCTAAAAATTCCAGCAAGTCTCGCGGGGCATACAGTAAAATTCCGGGCAATCTATCAAAAAGCAGAATTGGATTTGGTTTCGTTTGCTTCCAATGCCATTTCCATTATAGCTCCATGCGATCGAAGCGATACAGCGCGTTCTATCGCCACACAAATTTATGAAGCATGGGAGTTGCGCAATTATAGACGGGCGATGGCCATTGCGGATTCAATGCTGGCTTACGACCTGTCAGATGCAGCTGGATGGGCATGGGCTATGAGTGCGGCCAATGGCGCACGCGAGTATGATAAAGCAATTTCTTATTTAGACCGGATGTATGAGGATTATGGAGTAACGGCAGTGTTACTAAATAGTTCACATCCTCCCCGGTTGAATCGACTGGGGTCGCGAACTCGAGAAGCACAGGAAGAATACGAAATGGGCAGGAGTAGATTACTGCAGATGAAAGGTATTGACGAAAACCAGCAGCAACAGAAGTAATTCAAGAAAGAACTTCCATGTACAAATACATATTGATAGCGATTCTGGGTATGGCCGTTGAAGTCTGCGCCGAACCGCATTTGACGCGGGAAAGCCATTTCTTCGGCATTCCGAATGTGGACAGCCTGTCCAACGATTTCTTTCTGGATATATCGGATACCAGCGATGTCGGCTTCTACTGCCCGAGCGACATCGAGCTGATCCGGCATAGGCGAGATTTACAGCGGCACCCGCGAATCGTATAGAGATTCCGGACGCCCGTAAGAACGGTGTCCGGAATAACACAAAGAGAAGATTCCGGGCGAATCAAGGCACCCGCACGGCGATGAAATAAAAGCGGCGGCCTCGAATGAGGCCGCCGCTTTCTTTGTGATTCAGATTCCGACTGGGTTGTGATCAACACCCAGGAGGGTGTTGACTAGTGATAACCCGGCTCGGCATCCCGTGCTCGGCGAGACTAAGAGTCGTCTTCTTCTTCGGCTTCCGGAGTGAAGCCTGAATAGCTCTCGTCTTCGCGTTTGCGCTGCGCCAATTTTCTCTTCAAGCAATTAAAGCACAACTGGTCTACCGACAGCCAAGCAAACGTCTGGCCGCAACCGGCACATTGCTGCGGCCTCTTCTCCACTTTGGGCAGTTTGGGCTTCGGCTTGGGGGTTGCGGGCCGCGGCACATCCACTAATTCCGGATCGAGCAGTTCCAGCGGAATCTCCAACGGATCGAGTTCGATGTCTTCGGGAAGAATGATATCATCATCTTCCTCGATGGCTAACTCCTCTTCAAAAAGACTGACATCCGGTTCTACCAGCGTAGTCTCTTCTTCATCCGCCGCCGCTTCTTCGGGGATGATCACTTCAGGAGCCTTTTCCGCCGTTTTTTTCTTGCGCGGAGTGCGGACGGGCGGTTCCACCGGAGCCGCTTCCACTTTTTTACGGCCGGTTTTTACCGGAGCGGTCTCTGCCGCCGCCGGAACTTTTACAGTATCAGACTTAGCCGGACGGCCGCGCTTGGGTGCCGCCGCCGGTTTTTCTTCTACGACTCGTTTAGACTTCTTGGACTTTTCCGCTTCCATCACATGCTTTTTCTTCTCGGATTCTGCCATTCCTGCGCGCATAGCCTTCGTCTTGGCCGCAGCCTCGGGAGCCTTCACGGATTTGGTTTTCCGCGAAGCCAGAGGGCTGTTTTTTGCCGATGAGGTGCGCGCAACCGGTTTGGCTGTGGCTGCTTTCTTGGTCACAGCCGGCTTTTTCGCCGTTGGTTTACGGTCGGCTTTGGCTGAAGTCTTGGTGGTGCGGGAGCTTCTGGTTCCAGTAGTCGGCATGAGCCCTCCTTCGGCTTTCACACGCCTATGCAGTAGGTGTGCCACAGCCGGAATGGTTCATCATGATCGCGTACGGCATGAAGAATTGCAGCACAAGGCCGTCTGCTTGCGATCATAAAAACGACTAATTTATTTATTTTCATTTCTTTAAACGCGAATCAATCCGTTTGGTAATACCAGAAGGCGAATCGCGCCATAGAAAGCGGAGGAAACAATGCAGGGCGAAATTTCCACGTCAAAGCTGCCACCATAGGTCCCGCACAAGGTCGTGTAATATACCAGCTTGGCACCCCAGATGTCAAGTTATATTTTATATGGACATGACCGGATTAACTCTCTCGTGAACTGTTATAATATTTTGTGAATAAATAATTTACACAAGAAAGAAAGGCGCTTGGCGATGCAAGCCCTTAAGTGTGCAGGACTTTGTGCACACGTGTGCCTCTCTTGCACAGAAAATCATGAGGGATCGGATTCCACCTTGCAGGACAGGCTATTCGGTTCGACAGTAAGTACGGTTGGTATTGTCGGATTCGTCTTTTTCGAATTTGAAAATCATCTTGCGTTTTGCGGGGGAATCGTGTAAATTCCGCCATGCCATTTTCTATACAGGCAAGATTCGTTTTATTCACGGCGATTCTACTGCTTTCGGTATCGTGCCGGGGTTCCGGTGAAACGAGTCCGGGACTGTTCCGCGAGTACAGGTTCACGGTAGATTCCACCCGGCTCGGCTCTCCAACGCAAGTGGGTTCGATTTCGTTCCAGGTTCCGCAAGACTGGGCGGCTGCCGACAGCGGTTTAGTGGAGCGGGTCCGGCAGATTGTCCGGTCGGACACCGGTTCGTTCTCCGCCGAACCGGCCGTTGTCTATGTCAATCCGCGATCCGGCGGAGTCCTGATCGGGACTACCTTTGCCGCCGTTTTGAAAGCCGGTGAAATCTTCAGCGATTGGGCGCGCCGTTTTGTGCACCACTATCGCGCGGTGCATGAAGGGCAAACCATCGAAGAGGAATGGCTGCTGCTCGGAGACGTGCGCGCCGTGCAACTGCGGTCGGTGGATTCGCTGCGCGTGCAGTTCAAGTTTTTGATAGACGGAAATCCGCCGGTCGGCTTGGACTATTCCATTCCCCGCGCGCAGTGGGAAACGGAAGGCCGCGCGGTGGAATCCTCGCTCGGGACGATTCACAGACGTAAATTCTGATTCAGGGATTTTTACTTTTTTCACGGTTCGAAACCAATTCAATGTCCAGAGGAGAAAGCATGAAGAAATTTGTTGCTTGGCTGATCATCGCCTCGTTCTGCCTCATGCTGGTGGGATGCTATACGAACATCCATCAGGTCGGCAACGGCGCACAGGGCACCAACAAGGTGTCGAAGAAAGAATGGTACGTGCTGTTCGGTCTGGTTCCGATTATCGAAGCGGATTCGAATCAGATGGCCGCCGGAGCTACCGATTACACGATCAAGACTCAGCATGACGTGGTGGATGTCATTATCATGCTGCTCATCGGCAATGCCATTATTTCTTCGCGAACAGTATCGGTCACAAAGTAGCTTATTGCTACCGGGTTTTACACAAGCGCCGCTGTCCGGCTTCGGATTGCGGCGCTTTATTTATGATTTCTCTTCATCCCTCATCCTTCTCCCGCTGGCACCCTCCTTGCACTTGGCAATCCTGAGTATCATAAAATCCGCCGGTCTGAGGCAAGTCAACCAAATTGAGCTATTTAAAAGACACAATCCCGGCTCCGGGGTTGCCGATTGTGCCGCATCAGGCAGGTACGGACGAACTCTGCCGGATCCTGCTGCTCTCGCAGGAAACGCCTTGGTGTACGGAATTCAAGGCTTTAATACGGCACCTTGGGATGCGGCTCAAAAGGCTTGATAGTCCGGTAGATGCGTTGGTTCATTTCCACGAATTTGATCCACATATTTTCGTGGTTAATGCCTTCAATGGTGATGATTTATCGCTGACCGACTTGTGCGATGCGCTGCGCATCCCGCGGCTGCTCAGGCCGTTGGCCCTGCTGGTTACCGACGGAGTGCCGATTCCTCCGGGGGAGGACTTGGCTGAACTGGGAGTGGATGAAGTTTTTAATACCGGTCATTCCCTGGATGACTACTCCACGACGCTGATTCAGCATTTTCGGCTGACGGTGGCGCAGCGGCGGGTTTTGGATCGGGAGCGGGACATTCTGGACAGTTTGCCGGATGCCTTGATGGTGGTGGATGATGATCTGATTTTATGGAAAGTGAATCGCGCGTTTGCGCGGTTGTTCGGACTCGATAACGCGGAGCCTTTGCGGCGGCACTTGGGGCAGCCATTGACGGCGGTTTTGAGCGGAATCGTGAGCGGTTCAGCGGAATCCGGTGTCGGAGCTTCCTTGGTAACCGGCTTAGCGACAGCGCTTCGCAATGACCGGAAAAGCTTCGATTGCCGCGAGTTGATCGGGCAGAGTGAACGGTTTTTAGCGGGGCAAGTGACGCGTTTGGAAAGCAATCCGTCACACGCGCTGATTGCTTTGCGCGACGTGACCGATCAACAGCAGGCCGTCCTGCGGGAATCGCGCCGCGAACGATTGGCGACGATCGGCAATCTTTCGGTGGGGGTAGCGCACGAAATTCAAAATCCGAACACGTTCAGCCGCGTCAACGCGGCGAATCTGAAAGCCCTTTTTTCCGCGCTCAAGCCGCTGCTGGAAGAACGCGCCGGGGAAAAATCCGATTGGAAGGTCGGTACGTTGCCGCTGAAAACCGTGCTTGATAAGATTGACGAGGCGGTGTCGGGAGTGGAAATGGCCAGTCAGCGGATTGCCGCCGTGCTGGATACATTGAAGCGGTTCGGACAGACGAGCGGGGACTCGATCACGGACTGCAATGCGGCGGAAGCGGTGATGGAAGCGGTCATTTTAACCAAGCATGTGCTGCGCGAACACGCTCAACTGGCGGTGGATTTACCGCAGAATCTTCCCTTCGTGCGCGCCGCGACTTCCGAACTGGCGCAGGTATTTATCAATCTGATCGAGAATGCGTGCAACGCGTTCACGTTTCCCGGACCGCAGGCGCGGGGAGACGGGCCGGCGGAAATCCGCATTCACATGGAACGGATGGATGAACGGGAGTTGGTGATTGCCGTGACGGACAACGGCCCGGGCATCGAAGAAGAGCTTCAGGCGCAGATTTTTCGGCCTTACTTTACGACTCAAGAGCAGGGCGAGGGCACGGGACTCGGACTCTCGCTATCTTCGGATTTAATGCACCGTTTCGGCGGCGATTTGACCGTCCGCAGCCGCCGGGGTCAAGGTGCAAGTTTTCTGGTAACATTGCAGCGCGCGGACGCCCAATAGAGCTTACTTCCCAAGAGGTTCGTCATGGTTTTCAAACTCATCGTCGTGGATGATGAAGAACAGATTCTGCAGGCTCTGAGCACGTTTTTCGGTCTGCGCGGCTACGAAGTAATGACGACGTCCAATCCCGAGGAAGCGCTGGAACGGATGCGCATGGAAAAATTCCACGTGGCCTTGATTGACATCAACATGCCGCGCGTCACGGGAATCGAACTGCTCAAACAGATCAAGGAAGTGCGGCCCACGGTGCAGGTAATTATGATGACCGCCTATACCACGATCGAGAAAGCCATCGAATGCGTGGAACGGGGCGCGAGCGATTATCTGCTCAAGCCGTTTCAGGATTTGGAGGAATTGGCGGACATTGTCAAGATGGCGTCGGAACGCGTGCGCCGCTGGGAAGTAGTGGCTCGCGAGAGTCTGCGCAATCCAAAGGATGTGACGGCGCACCGGCTCAATCCGGGTGCTTAAGAATTTTCGGCTCGGCGGGAACGTGCAAACGCGGCGGCTTTCATGCCGCCCCGGTCGAAAGAACGAAAGCGGGCGAACAATTTGTTCGCCCGCTTGGTGTTTGGAAACTCAACTTTCCATTTATAAGCGTTTATCGCAAATTGGTTGCAAATCGTGTTGTAAAAAGGGGGAAGAGGAAAATCGGTTTCTCGAACGCCGAGCTTAAAAGGACTTCTGACTGGTGTTCACTTCGCATCCAGAGAGATATGAAAAACTGTGCCCTCTGAATGATGTTTCAACGGTATTATCATGGGTTCCGACGCTGTCTCCACCAATGGGATTTGGCTGCACTCGGAATGGTTACCGTAGGAGAAGTTGACGCGGATTGAGGTTGAGTGGAAAACTGACCTTGTTGCGATCCGGTTGTCTTCCCATGTGTCAGCTTGTTAGTATAGTACTTTCTATAATACAAACCGGTACCGGGGAATCCAAAAGACCAATAGCGTCTACCATCGGCACTTATCCCAGTTCTTAAACCAGGGACTCCCCAGCTCCACCCAACTCCTCTTTTAGACATATTCATTCGGCCTGGTCCGAAACGAATTGCCCGCCGAAATATCCACCCCATGTCTATGCCCTCGTGAATGCCTGGTTCACAACCATTTTCAGGTACAATGAGAATTTGTGGTGAGCGTACAATTCAATTTCACGCCTTAATCTCGCAATTGCATGTTGGCAATCCTGAACGGCTGTTGCAGCCACTTCTATCTCCTCCCGTTGTTCGGAAAGTCGCTTGGCTGCACGCTTTAAAACTTGTTCGCGCTCGACCTTGGCCTTCGACCTTGCTGTGCTTAGTCGCTCGGTAAGCGCTAATGCCTCCCTCTGGGCAGCACCTTCTAACTTCGTCAAGTCTCCACGCACTGCTACAATTGTACTTTCATGCTTTTCTCGAATTGCTATTTCATCAGTGCGATTAAGTTGTCGGGGGGCGCGAGCCTTGGCTTCTGATACGACATTTTCCCACCACTGCTGCAACTGTGCACACCGAGCTGGCCCTATTGAAGTAACATGTACCCACCTTCCATTTCTGTCTTGAATATACCCATCACCGTGATAGGGTCTCACGTTCATAATATCATATGCTGTTCGGAATCCGTTCGTCTGAAGCACAGTCACGAAGTGCGGACTCAAATATCTCCCACTGGCTAGAGTAATGGGCGTGTTGGATAACTCTTGATTCATGAAAACAGTAGATTGGGCAGCAAGATGATTCAGTAATTCACGCTGTTGGGTAGTCTCTAACGATTCAAGCTTCGTTTTGATCTCGCGCGTTCTCTGCTGATAAAGAGCATCAGCCTTCTTCTTTAAATCCTCCACAGTTAACTTTTCAATGCGTTCACGATCAATAATCTGTGCTTGCGCAGATTCATGTTCTTCCTTATATGTTCGCAGAGTCGTTTCCCAGAACTTTCTCTGTCCCAATATTTGCTTCATTTTGTCCTTCAACTGCCGCACTTCCATGTGAAGGCGATTGCGTGTGATCACCGCCTCATTCTTCGTATATGACTTTCTCAAGAGAGTGACTGCAAATACTATTATTATGGCACCGATACTCGTTGGTATAAAAGCGGGAAATCCAAAGACAATACAAACTGTTATTATGACGATAATGCCTATCACTACTCCCTGAAGGGCGTGGACAAGCGACGGAGGCGCTGGATCGAAACTCTTCGGCACTTTTTCAGGCAGATGTCCAATATACCACGGCTGAGATACAGGCTCAAGGGAAGTATTGGATGTCGCATCGATGAGTTTCTTGATGGACTCGAACTCCGCATCGAGATTGGCTGGAATCGGCACAGCGATGTAACGCCATGTTTGATCAAAAAGACTAAGATCAGGCACAGGAATATCTGTTACAGAGCTTTTACTAAGTACAGCCTTGAATAATGCACCAATTGAGTTACCTTGTGCGTCCTGCACTTCATCCAGAGAATCGAATACAGGGGCAAAAGGATCCATAAAGTCTTTTCGTCGAAACAGCATGCAATCATCGCCAGCGCCAAGCGCATCCCACAGATTTGGTGCGACTGACAAACTGATCAGAGATGTAAGTATCACCCAAGCAGAGAAGTTATCAAGATCGGGACCGAAGTCAGAAGCGCAGCGTTTGGGGTGCTGGTAGTTCGGGTGCCCAATCTCGTTACTTCGTAAGCCATGAAGCCCAGGAACGTACATGGCATCATAATCGACCAGCCTTAGTGTCCCATCGTCGCACACAAGGATGTTTCCATGTTGAAGGTCGCCGTGAGCAAATTGATGTTCTTTAAGTTGTCCCAACATTTCAGTGATCCGTCCTATCAGGGACCTGATCACCTGTGTATTCAATTTGTTTCGATTCACATACTTGTCAATTGAGGTGCCCTTCACCCAGTCCATTTTCAATACTGGATACCACGAACCCTTTATTCGTATTCCCTGCCTTAAGAAGTCAAAGCCGACCATGCAAGGCAGATTCGCCCGATTCAGCTCGCTTTGAATCACTTCGTATCGACGATATCTATCATCTTGTGGTGTAGTGAAGCACCGCAATGCGATCTGCCGTGTTGCCGTAGCCATTGGAAAGACAATAGCAAAATTCCCAGTTGCACACTTCGGCATACCGGGACGAAACCACTCAATCTTCGCGGTTTGAAGCTCGCAATCCGAAAACGCGGTCTTCACATTCTGAATGGCTTCAGAATAGTCATTTGGCGTAGGCCAGGCCATTATTCAAATGTGATTTTTATAAAAGTAGTGTCATCGTTCCGTATCGTGCGCTGCCGTCTTAACTCATTCACCCAATTTGCAAAACGTGTATTGCGATTTTTTACAGCGAAAAAAGGCGCAAGATGCCACGTCGGATCGTTATCAGATTCATAGCAACTCAAGAACCATTGCGATGCTGCGTCTGTTGCTAGGTAGATCTCTTCTCCCGGCTGTACATAAAATTCTCTTCTGCGGACAGAGGGAATCCCTGAGTGTTGCTCATCGGTGCGCTCCCGACTTGATACAAGCCACGGTCTAAATCCAAAATCAGACGCGTGTTCAACTGGGAAACTTGCCAGCATCTCGCCATTTCGCGTATGAAAAAGGCATGTATCTCCGTATGCAATACTATGAACCACGTACCCACCCTGTTCGTTCTCGCGGACGGTGATACCTAAGAAAGCTGCATACGAACCTTGTGACAAGGAAGGAATCTCATACCACTTAAGTGGGGGACCCTTCGCCGCTCGCTTCTCTTTATACATGGAAATAAAGCGCTCGTAACGACTCCGCGCGGCATCCCATGATACCGGCTCGCCTTCGTCAGGAATATCGGGATTATTGACGAAGCAATGACAGAGTATATTCGCCCACTGCTTGCTGAAGGCTCCTTCTGTGGCACCATCGGCAATGGCCAACGCTACACAGTTGTTTTCTGTCCGTAGCAGCTTGTCCGGATGAAAGGCATCTTCGTACTCATTTGGGTGGTTGCCTTGCTTTTGCACCCACAATTCTTGCATTCGCAACAGCATGGAATTCAACGAAGATTTGCCGCACGCGTGCCGATGTCAAGAGCCATGATTATCGCTTCGATATCAGCGTTGAACACAAAACCTCTCGGTACTTCTCCAACATTCAAGCCATAGGATGTTACAGCGTACTCCTTTGCGCGCATCGGCAATACGGACGACATCGAGAATAACGCCTTTGCGAATTGGTCAGGTAATCCAATATCGGAGTCTGGGAACATTATCCGTGATGCTGTACTAGACGAACAATGGAGATTGAACACGAGCGTTGTACCGTCGGCACATGACATCTGTCGAATTGAATCTACTGTCGACGAGGGATCCCCGTCAGTAGGTTCGCCGTCCGATAGATTAACGACAACAGGTGGAAAGGAGTTCGAATGTGCAGAGATCCAATCTTGAACAAGGACTTTTGCCTTAGCAAACGCTTGAGTCATAGGTGTCCCATTGTTTGCGGTAGGTTCAACCCATACCGGAAGTTGAATCTTGCGATCCACTAAACCACCTGCACCGTCATCTTCTTTCTTAACGCGATCCTCAACGCGAAGCGGATTATCCGCGATTTGGCTGATGGGAACAAGATCGCGACCTGCCAAACTACCTTTTAGTGCAGAGCCAACACTCGCACCGTAACCGATAACTGCAACATAAAAATAATCTCGAACCTCTTCTGTTCGGGCACACCGTAACACAAGGCTTTGCAACAAGCGATTTAGACTGTCCGCGACCTTCTGTGCTTTACTCAGGCCAGCTCCAGGATCACCACCAAATGAATCAGCCATCGAACCCGATTGATCAAGCAAGAAAATGAAGCATGAAGGGTTGGAACGGCTTATTTCAGCTTCGTAAGGCATTTGAGATTCCTCCTATATGAAGTATGTTACAGTTTGTTTGTAGAACGCAGAACGGCGAGTTGTGTCATGCATTCAGTTGATATTGAGTTCTGGATCAATCAGCCAATGTCCCCTAATTTCCTGAATCGGTTTGCGCTGACCAGTTCCGCCGCCGTTTGGCCTGTCGCGGCACAGATCATCTTATTCTGCACCGTGGCGAAGAAACCCTGCACCTGCTGATCGTCCGGATCATAGTCCGAAGCCAGCGCAAAGATATTTCGAATCTGCCGGTAAACCCGTGCCTCACTGGCTCGAATATCGCGGATGCGCGCGAGTAGTTCATCAAAGTAGTCTGTAAGCCCTCGCGCACCCTTTAAACGTTCATCGTCTATCGTAAAGCCCTTGACGATGTATTCGCTCAAGCGCGCTGTTGCCCACTGGCGGAATTGCGTCGCAATCGCCGACTTCACCCGATACCCCACCGCGATGATCATGTCGAGATTGTAATGATCGAGTTGGCGCGAGACCTGCCGATTTCCCTCAATTTGAACTATTAAGTATTTCTTAATAGTTGCCTCCGGCTGGAGCTCTCCCTCGTCATAAATCGCTGATATATGCTGGTTTATATTGGGCACCGACGTATGGAATAGCTCCGCCATCATGCGTTGAGTCAGCCAAACCGTCTCGTTTTCAAGACGGACTTCAATCCGCGTTTGGCCGTCCTCGGTTTGGTAGAGGATGACCTCGGAACGGTTGTCAGGCGGCTTGTTATTTGGTTCCTTCATATCACTACGCGCTTAACTCAACAGGGCGGTTATGGGGAGCCGCCCGTATAGAATGATGAATCCGATGGCGGCTAAATAATAGGTGCGCACTGCCGTGCGGCGCTACAGCAAGAATACATTTTCAGCTTTCCGCTTTCAGATTTCAGCTTTTATTTCACACCGTACTGTTTTTCCATCCAAACTTTGTAGTCGGCCTGCTTTTGCTTGATGGCCCGCCACCAGTCTTCGTGCTTCACATACCAATCCACGGTTTTTTTCAAACCCGCCACAAAATCGTGCCGCGGCTGCCAGCCCAGCGCGCGGACTTTTGCCGTGTCCACCGCGTAGCGGCGGTCGTGGCCGGGGCGGTCTTTCACGTACGTGATCAGATCATCGCCCTTGCCCAAGAGTTTCAGGATTCCCGTGGTCACGTCCATGTTGAACTCTTCGTTGCCCGCGCCCACGTTGTAGATTTCGCCGAGCACGCCTTTGGTCAGGACGAGATCCAGCGCCTCGCATTGGTCTTCCACATACAGCCAGTCGCGCACCTGCTTGCCGTCGCCGTACACCGGAACCGGTTTGTTCTCTATCAGATTCGTTGTGAACAGCGGAATCAGTTTTTCGGGATATTGGAACGGCCCATAGTTGTTGGAGGAGCGCGTAACCAAGACGGGCAGATTGTAGGTCACGAAATACGAGCGCGCCAAAAGTTCGCCGCCCGCTTTGGAGGCGGAGTAGGGCGAGGACGGATTCAGGCGGTCGGTTTCCTTGAAGTGGCCCTTATCAATTGAGCCGTAGACTTCATCGGTGGAGATGTGCAGGAAGCGCTGCACGTTTTGCCGCCGCGCTTCTTCGCACATCACGAACACGCCGTGCACGTCGGTATCCACGAACACACCGCCCTCGTGAATCGAGCGATCCACGTGCGTTTCGGCCGCGAAGTTCACCACCGCATCGCAGCCTTTCATGGCCTTAGCTACGTCGTCCGCGCTGCGGATGTCGCCCTTGACAAAGGTGTAGCGCGAATCTTTTTCAAGATCGCGCAGATTGTCGAGATTGCCCGCGTAGGTGAGCGCATCGAGATTCACGATCTCGAGCTGCGGATACTTCGCGAGCATCCAGTGAATGAAGTTGGAGCCGATAAACCCGGCCCCTCCGGTGACAAGAAGACGGTTCATGTTATCCTTTAGTCACTATAAATGCATTTCAGAATGTCATCCAATTCGCGAGACTAGCCCACACCCTCCCGGGTGCGGGATGACGCCTATTCGATTTTATCCTTTTTAAGGAGATTATGTCTCGCGCAAAGCAATTGAATATTATTTGCAGTCAACGATGATCCACCTTTTGAATATGGGATAATGTGGTCAAAGTGCAAATTATCCGTGGCTCCACATTCAACGCACCGTCCCTTGTCTCTTTTCCACACTTCCATTTTCACTTGCGATGGGATGATTCTATTCTGCTCAATATTCATTCTCTGTTTGGAATGGCCAACGCTCTTATCACAAAGTTCAAGAATGAATTTGAAGACTTTGCGATTACCTGATTTCTCCATCCATGAGTCCGTGAGACGAAACTTGCCGTTATCCGACCAGACGCCGTTGAAGAGCTTCTGGTAAACTTGAACGATTTCTGCAGACTTTTGGCCTTGTTTATATGCTTGCGCTGCTTGGTGAAAGAGACCATTCTGGGTCAACGAGCCAGACGGATTGTATTCAGGTTGATCTACAGTTTTAGGATCGGGCGAGTTTGCCGTCTTTGGTATATCATGTCCCTCATAGATTAATATTAGGCCATTTGAATCAACACGATCGCTATATGGAGCATTATGCCTGAGACTCATTAAGACCACACTGTGCCGTCCACTCAAACGATAATTCATGCCGCGCTGCAAGGTTTGTACTTCCTCCCGGTCGCACATCTCGCGATATGATATTATCTCATTGTCAGCTTTCATCATGATAATATCACCATTGCGACTCGGGAGAGTCACAACGGCGAAGCCTTTATTCCACTTCCGCTGTGACGTAATAAAACCGCTTGTCGGCGGAGAGCGGGGCGGTCCATGATGCGCCGTTGAATGTACCGCTGACATCCAGAGAATACGGGCCGTCCAAATCAGCGGCATAATAGACGGTGTAGGATACGGCGCCGGGGAAGGCGCTCCACGTCAGTGTGATATTGTCGCCGTCGGTGGTGACGATCAAATTCTCCACCTTCTCCGGATCGGGATTCCAGCCGGAAAGCCTAGCCATCATCCACCAGAAGGCGCGCGCCTTGCGGTTGCAGTTTAAGGATTGTGAATGCGCGCAGCTGCAGGTGAGGCAGAGCGGGTCGCCGGGATGCTCCGCGCACCACTGTTGCGCCCAATTGCCGCCGGAGTAATCGCAGTTGTCGTTCGCGCCCAGATTCAGGAAATAATCCCCGTCGGGATCGTAGCTTTCGATGTCCGCGAAATCGAACAGCACTTTATTGTTGGCGTGGCAGAACGCGCGGATCTGTTCGTTGCGCAGGTTGAGCGTACCGCCCTCGCCGCTGCCGTCGAGGTGGCCGGTCATGTAGACGAACGTGACGTTGGGAAATTCGCGCTCCAAACTGTCCATCAGCGTCAGATATATCGTAATGTTTTCAGCAGATGTGGCAGCCTGTCCGCACCACGACCACATCACCACATTGCGGAAGTGCGGATAAATCACATAGGCTCCGTCGCTATTGGATAGCATAACACGTGTTCGCACCGACCACGTGACGCGGTCGGGAGCGCCGAGGTCGCCAGCCGGAATATAATCCCACAGCGAGAGTTCATCGTCGGGAGCGGGGCTGCCGCTGCCGTAGCGGTAATGCGAATTATCGTTGTACCAATCATAGAGCGTGTCCAGACCGACCAACACGTTCATGCCGCTGACAATCTGGCTGCCGTGCGAGGTGTGGCCATAGGTGACGCGGCAGCAGTCGCGCGAGGCGATGATATATTGCGTTGGAACGAGGCTGAGATCGCAGCAGGTATGATCAATAATCAGCGGCTGTGCTAAAACGGCGGAGGAAGCGAGAAGCAGTGCGCTGAAAAGTGTCAGAGAGGCTAAGAAAGATTTCATGGTGTAATCATCCGGTTATTGTTTTTGCGCTTCCACGGCAATCGTGCGGCAGAAGTAGCGGGGAGAAACGTGCGCGAGCCACTCGGGCGAGGCTTCACAGCCGGAGCGAACGGTCATGTTGAAATTGCATTCTTTCAACATCTTATCGAGAAAGCGATGCGTGAAGACGCTCATGTGGCGCGGATCGGAGGCGGGGCCGGGCATCTTACCGCGTATGAGCTGCCCGAGATATTCGATAAACTGCAGATTCGGAACGGTCAAAATAAGGTAGCCTTGCGGCCTCAGAACGCGGTGAATTTCCCGCAAGGCGTTTTGCGGAAAGACAAAATGTTCGAGGACTTCTAAACACGTCACAAAATCGAACGATTGATCTTCGAAGGGAAGTCCTTCACGGTCTATGTCGTTAACGATTCCTTCATCGAGTGCTTTCCCCGCCGCTTCCAAAGCATTGGGAGCGAAGTCCGTTCCGGTGATGTGCACATCGCCGAGTAAAGGACGGGCGATCTTCGGTAAAAAACCGTTGCCGGTGCCGATGTCCAGCCAGCGGCGCGGCCGCCGCTCGACCAGCCGTTCGCGGGCGAATTTAAAGCGGCCGCGCAATTGGTACGTATGCGCGCGCGCTTCCAGCCGGTCATCCCAGCTCTGAGAGTTCAGTTCTTTGAGTTGCGGCATGCAGTTCCGGAAACAGTTTTTTCCACTTGGCGCCGCGCCGACGCCATAAAAGATACGCGCGTTCGCCGGGCCCGACCAAATACACGGCGTCAATCGGCTGATGAATCAAATGTCCGAGGCGGCTTTTTACGACTTGCGACAGATGCAAGAGGTCGGTTGCCGATGAGGAAAATTTCAAACTTGAAGGATGCGCCAGCGTGACCAGAAGCCCCAACGGAAAGTCGGTCGGCTTGCTTCCGTACTTTTTGATTTTGCGCCGTACCGCTTCGATAACGCGCCGCTCCAGTTTCGCCTGCGCAGTCAGTTCACCGTCGTCTTCATCGCCGTTGCGGTTGGATTTTTTCACGACATCTTCTGGCCGCAAGGGAGAAGTAATTTCAAAACCCACGCGGTCGTGCGCGCGCAGCACCAAGACGTCCGGCCAATGATCCCCGTCGGGCGGAGTCAGCCGCTGATAGTAGGCCGGTCCGAAAAGGAGTCCCACGGCGGCGGCGAACCAATCCCACGTTCGCCGTTCGATATCGTCGTTGGATAGGCCGTTCGACAGGCCGTTGCGTATGTCAGGTTCGGGGTCGGGCATGGGAGGAAAAAGCTGAAAGCTGAAAGAAGAATTATATCCGCTTTCCGCTTTCAGATTTCAGCTTTACTTGTATTGTATTTCCCAATTGTACGGAATACTCGGATCGTCCCAGGCGGCGCGATGCTCGTCGGGATTTTTGTAGTCGTAGAGTCCGGTCGGGCAGTTCACCACCACCGATTCCGATTCGGAGATGCACTTCCAGCCGTGGTACACTCCCGCCGGAATTTGAATGAGCATCGGGTTGTGCTCGCCCACAAAGAATTCCTGCACCTGTCCGAAAGTGGGCGAATCCTGCCTGCCGTCGTAGAGCACGACCTTGACCATGCCCTTCACGCAGGTCATCTGGTCGGTCTGCTTTTTGTGGAAGTGCCAGGCTTTGACCACGCCCGGATAGTTGGTGGTCATGTACACCTGCGCGATGGGGAGATAGAACTCCCAATCCGTGCGCAGGATTTCCAGCAGCCGTCCCCGTTCATCGGGAATCAGCCGCAGTTTGTGTGTAACAACGCCGTGAATCATTTGCTTTCCTTGTATGCTTTATGTCATTCCGGACACCGCGTCTTCGCGGGCGTCCGGAATCTCTCTCGAATCAATGTCCTAACTAGTGGCGGTCTCTGACCGCCTTCTCATCTCGCACTGCCGTGCGCGGCTACGGTCTTTCCCCCAAATATTTCTTCAGCCCCTCTTCCCACGTCGGCATGCGGTTGCCGAGCGTGTTCTCGTAGAGGCGCGGGGAAAGGCGCGAATTCTTGGGGCGCGGCGCGGGACGCGGAAACTCTTCGGTCGTGCAGGGCATAACGCGCGTTTTCAAGCCGGTAAGTTCTACGATCTTTTTAGCGAACTCAAACCATGTGGTGAAGCCGCGATTCGTGATGTGGTATGTGCCGTACGCACCGTTCTCGGAAAGGCGGATGAGTTCTGGCACGAGATCGTTCACAAAGGTCGGGCTGCCGTGCTGATCGTTTACGACTTTCAATTCATCGCGCTCTTTGGCAAGCTTTAAAATCGTTTCCACGAAGTTCGTGCCGCCGTGGCCGCACAGCCAGGAAATACGCACGATGAAATGTTTCGCGCACAAATCGCGCACAAAACATTCGCCCGCCCACTTGGATTTGCCGTACACGGACATCGGATTGGCCGCATCCCACTCGTCATAGGGCAGCGGGTGCGGTTTCGCGCTGTCGAAAATGTAGTCGGTGGAAAGGTACATCAGCGGCACATCGAGCTTCTGCGCGGCCAAACACACGTTCTGCGTGCCCGTGGCATTCACGAGGTAAGCCATGTCTGCTTCGCTTTCGCAGCGGTCCACGGCCGTAAAGGCGGCGGCGTGCAGAATAAAATCCGGCTTGGCATCGAACACGGCCGTCTCGGTCTGCTTGCGATTCGTGATGTCACATTCGGGCAGATCAACGCCGATGACTTCTTTGCCAAGTTCGCGCGAGACGTGAAAAAGTTCGCGCCCGAGCATGCCTTTATGTCCAGTGAGAAGAATGCGGTTCATAAATTCTCAATTCACTATTTGCGGTCTCCGACCGTCGTTTCTGCTCGCCGAGCGGTGGTCGCTGACCCCGCCGGAATCTTCATTGCTGCCTTCGATCACCGCAAAGTGCGTCGCGAGTGGGTACCTTCACTCCTCGCGCGATTCTGGATTCCGGGCATGTCCGCGAAGCGAGATCTCGTCTTCAACGGACAAGGATGCATGCCTCGGCGAAAAGGACACAGCAAGCTGTGTCACTACAACATCTCGGATTCCGGGCAGATCAGGGGATCTGCCTCGGCGGAAGATTCCGGGCGGGTGACACACCCGCCACGGCGATCCAATAACAATGATTAGGCGGCGGGTTCCATCCCGCCGATCAACCGGCACGACAGAGCATGCCGGCTAATCGGATGGTACGGACTACAGCCAATGATCCTTCAGCTTCGGATCTACCTTCTCGGCCACGAGGCGGGAAGCGCGATAGAGCGAGGGGAACGTGCCCGCATCCGTCCACCAGCCTTCGATCACTTCGGCGGACAGCTTGCCCATGCGCAGATAGGCGTTGTTCACATCGGTGATTTCGAGTTCGCCGCGCTGTGAAGGCCGCAAGTTCTGGATAATATCGTAAACCTGCGCATCGTACATATACACGCCGATCACCGCCAAATCCGATTTGGGCCGCTTGGGTTTTTC
>RPQS01000048.1 GCA_003818605.1 Candidatus Zhuqueibacterota bacterium
GAACAGCTTGCGCTGCTCGCGTTCCGCATCTTCATCTCTTTCCGGAGCGGGAATCACGGCCAGCGGCCCTCCGACATGGATGCGGCGGCCCGAACCCCAGCATTTCAGCAGCAAATCGTAAAAAGCGGCGCGGGGAGTTTTTTCATCCAGACCGCCGAATTCACGGAAGCGGGAAATCCGCACCGCCCACAAAGGCCCCCAGTCTTCGCGCTCGGTGATATCGCCGATGTCCGCGCGCACGGTCTGCAACACGCGGCCTTGAGGGCCGTCTAAAAGATAGTCGCCGTAGAAAAACACGCCGTTTTCGTTTTCACGGGCGGCATGGACAAGTCTATCGCGCCACCCTTCCGCCAAACCCGACAAATCGGGCGGCGCAAAAACGAGCAAGCCTTCATGCGCGCGTTCGGCGGCTTCATTGAGGCACGCCGCGAAATTATCTGGATTGCTCTTCAGAGAATCTGCCTGATGCGCATCCGCACCGGCTAAAAGCAGCGGGACATGCAGGCGCGGAAAAGAATCCGGTAATCTTCCGTTTTGCGCGAAAGTCCAGAACGTTACTTTCATTCCCTCGCTCCCAGTATGGCGGCTCCATGGGCCGCCCGCACATCATACGAAGTCAGACTTCGACTAAAAATTTTTCGACAAATGCGCAGAATCATTCATGCCCTTTTAATTATTGTTCTTCTGACGGCCGCAAGCGCAGCGCCTGCGGAGACCGTGGCGTTAGCCTTGTCCGGCGGCGGGGCGCGCGGCTTTGCGCACATTGGTGTTTTAGAAGTGCTGGAAGAGGAGGGGCTGCTGCCCGACCTCATCGTCGGCACATCCATGGGCGCAGTCGTCGGCGGACTCTATGCCGCCGGTTATTCGCCGGCGGAACTCAAATCCATTGCACTTACGACGGACTGGGGCAGTCTGTATCTGGACAGACCCGTACGGCGCAATCTCTTTTTGGGGAAAAAGGAAACGGTCTCGCGGCATATTTTAAGCCTGCGTTTTCGCGGTTGGGTGCCGGAAGTTCCGCTGGCTTTCTCGAGCGGACAGAAACTGACGGAGTTGATGTTCAATCTGGCTCATTCCGCCCCGTATCAACCGTGGCCGTCGTTCGACGATTTGCGTATTCCCTTTCGCGCGGTAGCCACCGACTTGGTGACGGGGCAGGCCGTGGTTTTCGATCACGGCGATCTGGCCGAAGCGATGCGCGCATCCAGTTCGCTGCCCTTGGTTTTCACTCCCTACCGCTTGGACACGCTACGGCTGGTGGATGGCGGAGTGATTGAAAACATCCCCGTGGAAATTTCCCGCGCGCAGGGAGCGAGCATCGTGATTGCCGTGGACGCGAGCACGGGAATTCTGCCCGAAGGAGTGGATGTCCCGTGGGAATTGGCGGATCGCGTAACCACGATTATGCATAAGGACCGCAACGCGGATTCGCGCGCGAAAGCAGACGTCATTTTGATACCGGAGATCGGGCCGCACAAATCCACGGACTTTACGAACATTCATTCATTGATCGAAGCGGGCCGCCGCGCCGCGCGCGAGCAATTACCGGAACTGCGCGCCGCATTGTCCAGATCGCAGCGTTCGCACCGGAGCGCGCCGTTCTGTTCCAGCGCACTTTATCAACGTTTTTTAAGCGGACTTCCGACGGGGTCTCTCCCTCCCGAACGGTATACGTTTTCCGGGGTGCGATTGGTTCCCGATTCCATCAGCTCCCGGCTGCCCGCCGGATTTGACGGACTGGGAAAACTCACGCAATTGCGGCGGACGTACATGGATGCGGGCTACACACTCGCCCATGCCACGTCACTGGAGCTGTCCGACGGCACGTTGGTCAGTCATTGGGAAGAAGGCCGCATCCGCCGCATCAGCGTTTCCGGACTCCGGCGCTACCGACCCTCCGTATTGCTGCGTGAGTTCACGTTGGCGGAAGGTGAACGCTTCCACATGAAACGGGCGCAGCGCGGCGCAACCTCGATCTACGGCAGCGACCTGTTCGAAACCGTGACGCTGGCCATAACACCGTCCGACAGCGGAGCGGACATCACGCTGCGCGTGCAAGAGCGTCCTTCGCCGCAGATTCGACTAGGAGCCGGATTTTCGCTGGAGCGCAAGGGCCGCGGATTTGCTGAAATTCTCAACGACAACATATTGGATATCGAAGGACGGCTGGAACTCTTCGGCAAATACGGGGAACGCGATGAAGAGATTCGCGCCGGTCTCATTTTTGATCACGTACCGTTCTTTCTGTCCATTGATCGCGCGATGCAAAGTTATTTCACGACGGATATACACGGCGGCTGGAAGCGCGAAGAGTACAATTTCTACACGCCCGATCATCGCGATACGTCGTTTTATTTTTTCGAGCGCTACACGGCGGAATTGTGGCTGGGCCGGGCTTTTCACCGCTGGGGCTTGCTCACGCACGGACTTCTCTACGAAGACGTGCGCGTGGGCGGAATTCTCAGGGAACCGACGGAAACCACCACGCGGTATGCGGCGCGCTTTTTAGCGGACACTAAAGACCGTTATCCGTTTCCCAATAGCGGCGTCGGAATCCAACTGCGCTATGAATATGCGCTGCGCCGTTCCCGCAGACTGCAGGCCTTCAATCGGCTGTGCGGCCAGGCCGACGGCTACCTTCCGATCACGCGGCGGTTGACGGCTCGCGGGAGGGCGGACTATGCATGGAACGACAGTCAACTGCCGCTGTGGGGACAATTCATGCTGGGCGGAGAAGAGAGTCTGCTGGGCTTGCACGTGGCGGAGCGTTTCGGTAATTGCCGCGCATCCGCTCTCTGCGAGTTGCGCTATGATCTGATTTCACGTTTCTTGGCGGACGCTTATCTTTCGGCCATTTACACGGTCGGAGCCGTCGCGCCCAAATCCGATCCGGTTCCCTCCTCCGAAGACTACCAGCACGGAGTCGGCGTGTCGCTCGCGTTTTCCACTCTTCTTGGGCCGCTGAAATTCACGACGGCGGAACTGTTGCGCTCCAAGTTCGGACCCGAGACGACGCGCTTCTACATCAATCTCGGCCACGAATTTTAAAAGCCCTTCCGACCCGGGCGCGTCACAACGTCGGTAAAGCTGCCGCGGCACAAATGATATTGTGCCGTTTTTTCGTTGGGTTACAAATCGTATTCGAGCAGCTTGAAGATCAACGCCGCGCGAAACGTCCACTCCACCGGATAGTCTTTTAGCTTTTCTTTATCCAGCGGAAAATACCACGTGCGTTCGATGGTTTCCGCCACCTCGAACCGACACCAGCCATCGGCGTCCTGCCGCGCTTCAAGTTCCTCCAGCAGCCAGCGCGTGTGCGGCAGATCGTTCACAACCCCCAAACGCGCCGCCAGTTCCAATTCGTGAAAGAGCAAATCGGGACGCGCGAGATATTCCCACTTGTCGGTCAGTTGAAAAATCTGTCTCATCATCACATCGGGCACAAGCACGGGTTCATCTATCGCCGCTTCCGCATAGCGGATTAAACGGTGGGTCACATCCCGCACGCGCGGGAAATCGTCTTCACTCCACGGATACCAGCAGACAGCAGCATAGGCATCCGCCGTGGGAACCGTTCGCGGCGCGCGCGCCGGAGTCGGAGATTGCAGGAAATATTCCCATTCCGCCATCACGGCTTCGAGCAGCGGCTTGATCTCCGCATCGTATTGGCGCGCCGCCCGGCAAATCAAGCGCAAAGCTTTATCGCGCACGATGTGCCGCGCCGCAACACGGGATTCCTTATCCCGCGCCGTTTCTTCGAACTCCCACAGCAATTCTTCGCTGAACAAAGTTGGCAGCAGCGCAGACTCCAGACAGAGACGGACGGATTCGCTTCCTTCCAGCCCCAATTCGCAGAGCCGCAGAACCGCAACTTCGGTAGTCGTGCGATGCGATTCTCCCGAACACAACAAGCCGTTCCATGTGCCGTCCAGTTCCTGCGTACTTTTGAGAGTCTGCGCTTCCGGGAGTGCCCGTAGATCGAGACCCAAATGAGCGGTCGCGATGTAACTGTCATCGTGACCGACGACGTCGCGCATAATCCGGTAGCGGAGAACCGGACCAGCGGCGGCATAGAGATCTTTTAAATGGGGAGGAATTTCGGGAGGCGTGGTCATGAGGAGGCGGGGGCGCACCGTGGCGCGCCCCCGCCCTTCCGGAAATTATTTAATGAGCTGCATCTTCACCGTTTGCCGCTGATCTCCGGCGGAAACCTGCGCAAAGTAAGTCCCCGTGGACCAATCGGAACCGTTCACGCGAAGATCGTGATGTCCGGGAGACAGATTAAATTCTTCCTGCGAAATCAGACGCCCGGTTGCATCGTATACTTTCACATCCACGCGCGCGTTCTTTTCGAGTTCCACCGGCAAGGTTGTGCTGGGGTTGAACGGATTGGGATAATTCTGGCCGACGGCGAAATTCTTCGCCACGGGACCGCGCGCCGGATCAACCGCCTGTCCATAGTCGGAACAGAGTTCCAAAAAACCGGTCGTAAAGTTGGGGTCCGTCACGCCGTCGTCCGACGTAACGGATGCGACGTCAATTCCGGCAGCCGTGTACCATATATAGCCGACGTATTCCGTTTCAATGGGAGGAGTGATGCTGTTGTCCGTTCGGGAATAGGTGTGGCCGAATACGCGCAGCACATTCCACGTTCCGAATTGCGTTTGGATGGTTCCCCAGCCGTCCGCGACATTGATAATCGAATCGGTATGCGTCATAGTAAACGGGCCGATTACGGCGGAGTAGTGAATTAGTATCGTCCACTCGCTTCCATATGTGCAGGGGAAAGGCACGATCGTCGCTTCATTGTCGAAAACAACCACGCCGCTGGAAGAACCGGTGCCAAGCCAATAGGCGGCTTCAGAAGCCACGCGAAAAAACGTGCCGCTTGTATTATCCTCATTCATCAGCGCACGATCCGCCGTCGGGAATTGATCGGCGTAGGGCGTATCATCCGGATTCACAATCGTCGCTGAGCCTGAATACTCGAACGTATACTCACCAAACGTCCACGTTTGATTTTCTCCGGCCTGACCGACGTCAAACGTTGCCACATCCATCATCGTGTTGGATGTCCACGACGTACCGATTGGCATGACGCTTCCTTGCGTAATCGTCACTTGCGCCGCTGTCAGCGAAGCAAAAGTTAACAATGCGATAATCGTTAAAACGCATCGCCTCTTCATGGAGTTCTCCTCGTGTTAAAGTGTATGGGTTGCTTCGTGAATGTGTTTATTTTACGAGCAGCATTTTCACGGTATGTGATTGTGCGGCGGAGACGATTTGGGCAAAATAGGCTCCGGTAGCCCATTCCGAACCGTTGATGTTCAGCGCATGATGTCCCGCCGTCAAATTATAATCCTGACGGGAAACAAGCCGGCCGGTTTCATCGTAGATGTCCAAAGTCACATGGCCGTTATGCGCAAGTTCCACAGGCAGCACCGTGGCGGGGTTGAACGGATTCGGATAGTTTTGTCCGACGGAAAAATTCTCGGCCAGCGGGCCGCGTACAGGATCCACCGCAACCTGCGAATGTGACATTTCCACCGATCCGGTTGTGAAATTCGGATCGGTCACATTCGTTTCCGAGTTGACCAGCAGCAGTTCTTCACCCTGCGCACTGAGCCAACTGTACGACAGATATTCGGTGGTGGTCGGCGGGAAAAACGGGATTTGCGTGATATTCCACGTGTGTGAGAACCAACGCAGCGTTTCGCGGGTGCCGTAGGGAGTGGTCAGGTTTCCCCAACCGTCTACCGTGTTGATGGAAGAATCCGTAGTGGAAGCGCCTAACATGCTGTATTTGAGGACCGATGTCCACGTCGTTTGATAGGTACAGGGGAAAATCACCATCCGCGCTTCGCTCGCGGCCGCCACAACCATAACACTCGTGCCGGTTCCGAGAAAATACAGACCGTCGGACGCCATGCGGTAATAGGCGAAGATGCCTCCCGCCGGAGCGTCGCCGCCGGTAATATGCACAACGCGGTTGGACGAAGGGAAACTGGCGAAATAAGGAGACGTTGCCGCATCCACCAGTTCCTCTTGAATATTATAGTCCCACGTATACGCCTCGAACGACCAGGTTTGATTAGCGCCGCCCGATCCAACATTGAACGTCACGGGGCCAATCGCTTCGCCGACGTCGTGGCTCCCGGCGGTAACAAAGCTCCCTTGCGTAAGTGTGATCTGGGCCGAGGCCGTCAGGCACAAGCATGCAAGGAAAAGAAACGAAAGAACCTTTGCCGATGTCATGTCTCCTCCATTAAATGAGAATCAACGAAAATTGCGCTTCGAGAAAATCGGGATTTGCCTTTTACGGCAAATAAAGTGCACAAGCAGCAGCCCAATCAGGCAGGCAACAGTCGCCGCCGGACTGCCTTCGATGCCAAAGGAACCACCCGTGATCCAATCGGAACCGTCCACCTTTACGAGTTGCCACGTGCACGAAATGTTGCGTCCGCTGACCATCAGTCCAAACACGGGACCAAGCAGCCAGTTCCAGCCAAAGTGAAAAGCAATGGGCAGCCACAAGTTTCCGGTTCGCACGTAGGCGAGCGCGAATACTAAACCGATTAGAAAGAGATTTAGAGCAGGCAGCGGCGTGCCGCCGGCGAAAACCTGAGGATGCATGGCCGCGAAAATCAGGGACGATACAAACACGGCCGCCGCCGCACCGTATCGCGACTGAATCGTCTGCAGGATATAACCGCGAACCAGAAGTTCCTGCGTAGCCGCGTTCAGAAAAACGGCCACTCCGGCCAGTAAAAGCACGATTCCGTTTACCGCTCCGTCAATTTCCACTCTCGCGTTCCCCGTTATCAGCAGAAGTAAAACCGACAGAGCAATCATTCCTATTCCGAACAGAATTCCCCAACCGATATCCCGGAAAGCCCTTGACCCATGCAAACCTATCGAGAGCAGATGGCGATGGTCGGTAAATCGCAGCATTCCCCAGATAGCGGCCAGCAGAGTAAATGTACCGCAAATTTCGAAAAATATCCACACCCAAAGCCCTGCCCACGTCTTGGCTTGCCCTAAAGAATCGCGAAATAAAAGCATAAACGGAGCAAGAAGGATTCCCCAGACCGTCAGCAGAATGGCAAATCGCCATACGACCGCCCATAGCTTGCGCAGCCACGAAACCACACGCGGCAGTTCGGATTCATTATTCATCTGCGTTAACAACATCCGGACGCTTCACATAAGGTTCGGCGTCGAATCCGAAAAGCTGCGCGATCAGAACCGCCGGGAACGACTGACGAAGATTGTTGTATTTCATCACCGTGTCATTTAAAAATTGCCGGGCAAAGCGGATCCGGTCTTCGGTTTCGGACAGAGAGGCTTGCAGCGCGAGCACACTCTGCGAGGCTTTGAGCTGCGGATAGTTTTCGATAAGAACGAACAGGTCTTTCACCACTCCGTCCAACCGAAGTTCCGCGCGATCCCGCGCGGCAGCATCTCCGGCTTGTAAAGCTTCCGTTCGCATATCGGTCGCACGCTTCAAAACATCCTGCTCGTAATCCTGATACGCGCGCACGGCATCCACCAGCCTCGGCAGCAAATCATGGCGGCGCTTGAGTTCGCTGTCCACCTGAAAACGGCTGTTGCGGCAGCGATTGCGCAGCACGATCAGCCGGTTGAAACAGAAAATAATTCCGGCAACGAGCGCAGCAATAAAAATTATTGCGTACGGCATACGATCAGCCCGCTCCGCTCGAACCGCCGCCACCACCACCTCCTCCGCCGCCTCCACCTCCCCCGCCACCACCGCCGCCGAATCCGCCGCCAGTGTCGCTGGAACTCGATAGCGCAGAGTTCAGATTAACGAAGTTGGAAATCGAGTTGCCGATAGACGTAAAAACCGCGGAGTCCAGAATCGAGCCCTGCACTTCAATGGTATAATACCATCCGGGGACAGGCATGTCGGACGGACGTGACCGCATCACCAAGCGAATGTTGTTCAACACGCGATCCGCTACTCCAAGCGCCGTCGCATAAACGAGATGCTTTTCCCACATCGGCAGAAACGTCACCTCGGCGTTTTCCAGATCGGAAAAATCGGTCAGAAACTTTTTATATGCTTTCCAACGGGAAAATTCGCGTGCCGCCGGCGGCGTACGCCGGGCTATATTTTTCGTTCCCCAAGCCAGTAGTCCTGTGGCTGGTATACCTAACGCGAACAGCCAGATATTTTTCGAAAGAAAGACAATACCGATGGTGGCAAAGAAGACAATCGCCGGCACAGCTATGAAATTAGCCTTTGTCTTCTCGCTGACGGTATCATCAAGATGAAAGAACTTATGTTCGAACCAACTGCGCATGGAAATCCCCCAGCCGCGCGCGAAATGCAGGTAGCGGCTTTCGTCCCCGATCATCTCTTTGGACCAGATTTCGATTTCCTTTTGCGAAACCGAGGTCATGGTTCCGGCTTCATGAAACATGCATTTGAGAAATTCAATTTCGAATTCTTCGAGCGGTCTTTGACCGGGTTTTCCGGAAAGCCGCTTATAATGAAGCAGTTCCTTTCCGAGCGGCGTGAGTTTATACACCACGTCCGGATAGCCGCCGGATCGGGAATCGTGAATCTCCAGATAGCCGAGCCGGGCGGCGTCTAAAAGTGTTGCGGCGAATCCGTGCGCAAGCTGCGTGATGGCCACTTCACTTTGCGGCAGAATGGCGGTCAGCACGGCCGGAGGAAGATCGCGCGGCGGCTCGCGCAAGTATTCCAGATCGGCCACCGGCGGCTCCTTGCCGTAACGTTTCCAAACAATATAAAAAGCCCAGCCCGCGCCGAGGAGAACCAGTATGTAGAGCAGTTGCGGAACAAGCCATTCCCAAAACTTCTGCCGCGTATCCGCCATAACTTCGCGTTCGTCTTCTAAGAGGCTCTCGCGCGTTTCACCTGCTAACTGCGGAGCATCGGCAAACAGTGCCGGATCGAGGAACGCGCGCAGTTCGACAAAGCTGTCGCGGGGAATATCGCTCTGCGTCACAACCGCGCGGCTGAAATCCGGCACGAATTCAAGTTTGCCCGGCGCGGCCTTTGAGTGGATAAATAGTTTGAATTGCTTTGGACTGGGCGCGGGAGGAATGACTGTAATGTGCACATGGTCCAACGGCGCGTGATCGTCCTCCACCGCTTTCCAGTAAAATTGCGCGACATCCCTGTATCGCTGTACAGCCCAGCGAATGCGGTATTTCAGCCGGAAGCGTTTGGTTTCTGAATCAGCGCCATAAGTCCATTTTAGAACAAAGTGTTCGCCTTCCCGAGTGCTGGTAAACGGCAGGGCCGTGCCGTTATCCGCGTCCCACACTCCAAGATATTCGACGGCATACGTTCCATATTGCCCCTGTCCGCGCAGCTTTAAAAATGCATAAGTGAATGCGCCACTGAATTGGAACGTACGCGTGTCCGTCACTTCCGCATTGCCGTCCGGCAGCAGGCGGAATTCCTGCTCGATCAGCGGATACCGGTAGCTTTTGGCCAAAACCGGAATCGCTCCGATCCCCAGCAAAACAAGAAGGATTGCAAACCAGCGCTTGCGCATGAAGGCTATCCGTTCTTTTTCTTTGCCGCCGTGATGCAGTCCGTGATAATTTTTTCCGCCATCCAACAATCCTGCCAGCCCATGGAAGTTACTTCTTTGCCTTCGAGTTCCTTGTAGATGCGGAAGAAGTGATCCATCGAGCGCAGAAAGTGCGGAGCCACGTCGCGCAGTTCGTGGTAGGTTTCGTAGCTCGGATCGGATTCCGGCACCGCCAGAATTTTTTCGTCCGCGCCTTTTTCATCTTTCATCACCAAGACGCCCAGCGGGCGGCAGTGAATGAGGCAGCCGGGAAAACTCGGCTCGCTCATCAAGACGATGATATCGAGCGGGTCACCGTCATCGGCCAGCGTGCCCGGAATGAAGCCGTAATCGCCGGGATAGTGCATGGGCGAATACAGCGGGCGGTCGAGCTTCATCAAGCCCGATTTGACGTCGAATTCGTATTTATTGCGGCTGCCCTTGGGAATCTCGACGATGCACGTGATCTGCGTGGGCGGCTTCTTGCCGGGAGGAAGATGGTAAGGATTCACAGATAATGCTCCGCACTCATGCGATTCAGACATTTATTACATGGACAAGGGTTGATGGATTCGGTTCAAAATGGTCCGGATCAAGCGCCCACTTCAACGGGTTCTCTGAAATATATTTTCGAATCTGCGACAGCCTTCTTTCAGTGCGAATCACATGTTCGTAATAATTGGGCTGCCAAACATGTTGCGTGATCGACAATAATGTGCGCGCCTTTCGCGTTACACCTGATTTAAAAGCGCGGACAATAACTGGGATTGTTTGAGATTGAACATGTCCGAATGAACGCGTAGTGACACAGCTTGCTGTGTCCTCCGTATTCAAATACAGAATGCCGTGCAAGTGGTTCGGCATCACGACATATTCATCCAAGGCAGCGTGTGGAAAGTGTACTGGAATATTTAGCCATTCTTCTTTAACTAAAAGACCGAGTTTGTTTAGCACAACCAATTCATTTTCGATTTGGCCAAACAGTGGACATCTTTCATGCGTACAAATAGTAATGAAATAGTTGCCGGCGCGACTATAATCGAAATATTTCAGACGAACGGATTTTCTTAATTTCATGTTATCCCAAGAGACACAGCAAGCTGTGTCACTACGAATCTCGCAAAGGTCTCACCAATGACGCGATTACCGACGCCGCAATAATCCCACCGACAACCGCGAGGGAAATTCCGGTGGGAATCTTCCAGGCGGTGTGCGCGAGCAGCATCTTGACTCCCACAAACACCAGCACAATGCCGAGGCCGAGTTTCAGATAGTGGAACTTGTGCACCACTCCGGCCAGCGCGAAATAAAGCGCGCGCAGACCGAGAATCGCGAACACGTTGGATGTGTACACGATGAACGGATCCTGAGTCACGGCAAAGATGGCGGGAATGGAATCCACCGCAAAAATCAGATCGGTAAATTCCACCGTTAAGAGAACCATGAACAACGGCGTGGCCATGCGGCGGCCTTCGAGCAAAACGAAGAAGCGCTGACCATGGTAGTTGTTCGTGACGGGCATAATCCGCCGCACGATTTTCACCAGCGGATTGTTCTCGATATGGACATTCTGCTCTTTCTGCACGGCCATCCGCAGTCCGGTAGCTACTAAAAACGCGCCGAAGATGTAGATGATCCACGAGAAACTCGTAATCAGCGCCACCCCTACGGCAATTAAAATGCCGCGCATGATGAGCGCGCCCAATATCCCCCAAAACAGCACACGATGCTGGTATTCCTGCGGAACCCGAAAGAACGAGAACAGGAGCACGAAAACGAAAATATTGTCCACGCTCAGCGATTTTTCGATCAGGTAGCCGGTGAAGAATTCCAGAGCAGCTCCCGGCCCCCGCCACCAATAAACGAACAGATTATACGCCAGCGCAAGGGCGATCCAGATCGCGCTCCAAACCAACGCTTCTTTTATCTTCACCACATGCGCCTTGCGATGGAACACGCCGAGATCCAGCGCCAGCATTGCCAGCACGAAAGCGTTGAAGAGGACCCATTTGAGGAAGGGAGCGTCCATATCGAGTTAACTATTGAAAATTATCCACATCGGCGAACATTGACTTCATTTCAACGAAGTAAAGATTCTCACTCAATTTTTGATGTTATTATTTTTATAGCACCTACACCCACTTCGTCATTAAGTACCGGTCGTGGTCTTTAAGACCGAGTCGGCGGTAGAACTCCTGCGCGTGAGTATTGGAACGTTCGACCTCAAGGTGTAAAGCGCGGATGCCAAGGGATTGGATGGTCGCAACCACGTGTTCCATCGCTTCCCGGCCCAGACCGCGGCCGCGAAAGGCCGGACGGAGGTAGAGTTCATCCAAGAACGCATCGCGTCCGGAGAATTCCAGACTATAGCCGAATGTGAGTACGATATACCCCGCCGTCTCGCCGTTTACTTCAATCAACTCCATGCGGCCCCATTCGGGGTGCCGGACGAGTTCCGCTATGGATTTACGATGCCGCGCTTCGTGAAACGGGGTTTGGTCGTACTCGTAGAGTTCGCGGCAGAGGGAAACGAGCGTTTCCACGTCCTTGACCGAGGCGGTACGAAAATGGTGTTCTTTGGGCGGTAACATCATAGGAGAGTTTCTGTTTATCCAATATAAAATACGCCATATCATTCACAAAATCAACGCGGCGCGCGATTTTTCAAAACACTTTAACAGAAACCGCGCGGGGCTAATCTGGCCTCGCGCGGTTCTGACAGAATGGATTAGCGGTTAAGGCTACCTTTCGGGAACGGAGAAATTGTAGCCGACGAGGAACTGAATGCCGTTGGTCTTCACGGTATAGTCATTATCGCCCGTATAGCAGTTCATCAGACCCAGATTGTAGCGGGCATCGAAAACCACTTCACCATTGCCGGCCGGAACGGCAATGCCCGCACCGAGATTTAGACCGAGATTCATGCCTGACCAGTCTTTGATGTCATCCGTGTCCGAAGCGCCGTTCGTCTCTGCCTTGGCTTTCGCGGACAGATTCAAGCCAAGTTCCGGGCCGACCTGTAAAAACGGAGTCATCTTTCCTGACGGGAAGCGGAAGACCAGAAACGGCGCTATATCAATTTCGTCCACCGAGGCCGTGCCTTCATATTCCACCGGTGTACCGAACCATACATAGTCCCCTTCTTCCTTCCAACCCTTGCTGACATAAAGAAGTTCGCCGCGTAGAGTGATCTTGTTGCTGGCCGTGAGCGGCATTTCAATGCTTCCGCCGATCATTACGCCAACCTTGCGGGATACGCTGAAGCCCCCATCAGGATCCTTTGTGGCCCCGGCAATGTTTAATCCGCCCTTGACTCCGAGAGCGGGAGCGGCATACAGACTAGTCGAGAACAAGGCCATCAGCAGCGTGAGCGCAACAGCAATAGCGTACTTTTTCATTTTCTCCTCATTCCTTTGATTCGGATAAAACCGGGAATGGAGTTCCCTTTGAATTTCGCGGCACTTTTTATAAAAAATACAACATTCCGAATAAATATTCAACACCCGTCATACAAAAAGTTATCAAGACCTCTAACTGTGAGCAGTAAATTCGGTCATGTGGAAATGCTTGCTGTTTTAACCTTTCTCACAAATTCCGCCAGCTTCACCTCATCCAAATGCCCGTCCGTTCTTACTCCCGAGCAGACATCCACTCCAAAAGGCTTCACGATGCGAATAGCTTCAGCAACGTTGTCCGGATTCAGACCGCCAGCCAGAAATACCGGCACGCCCGCCGCTTCGCAAATCCGGCGGCTCAGGTTCCAATCATGAGCCTGTCCCGTTCCACCCAGAGTTTTCACCTTAAGGGTGGGATTTCCCGAATCGAGCAACAGCCCGTTTACGTGCGGTGCAATGGAAACAGCTTCCGCAACGGATTCCGGCCCGGTTATATGAATCACCTGTACGATTGCGATACCCGGTAGAGCCGTTCGCAGCTCTTCGTGGCCGCCGTCTATAAGCTGATCGCAAAGTTGAATCGTGCTTGTCCGGCAGCGACAATGCTGCGCTGCAACCTCCCGAACTGTCTGCCTGCTTGTCAGAAGAAAGGTGGACACTGCGGGAGGAACCCGAGCGGCAATTTCGGAAATTAATTCCTCGGAGATCACACCCGGCCCGCTGGGCATGTGCGAGACCAAACCGAGCGCCGAGGCCCCACAGCGTACGGCAATCTCCATCTCTTCTATAGAAGTAATACAGCAGATTTTAATGCGCGGGATAGTATACATGATACGTGTCGGGTTCGGTAGAGTTATTGGGTAAACTACCATAAATTGGAGTGAAAAGCAATCTCGCAAACGCAAATCCCGCAAGCATATCTCTTGCGCACTCGTTGCCGGATTATCGAAGGTTTTTTGCCGGCGATTCGAACGTCAATACAAAAAGCGGCGCCCCCGCCGGGCGCCGCTTTCGCTTTTCACACGCAAGCCGCTTCACAAACAAGGAAGAGGAGAATAAACCTTGCCGGGAAGTGCTGTTTCGTGCTACACATCAGATGTGTATAGAGTGGCTCTTCGCAGCCTACTTTCTCGCCTTGGAATAGGAATCGCCGATCCTGTCCCAATCGAGATTCTTGAGGAAGGCATCAATGTACGCGCCGCGATTCACTCCATGATCCAAGAGGTATGCATGCTCATAGACATCGAGAGCGAGCAGCGGTTTGAGATCCCATGATAGATAGGTATTCTGTGAATCTCCCACCCAATTAACCAGTTTCCCCACCGCCGGGAACCAGACCGTCCAAGCCCAGCCGCGCGCCGATAGCCCGGAGGCTTTCAAATCCTTCAAATACTGCTCGACGCTGCCGAAATCTTTCTCGATTTGTTTCCGCAGTTCACCCTGCGGTTCGCCGCCATTTTTCTTCAAATGCGAAAAGTATATCTCATGGTTCTGCATGCCGCCGACGGCAAAACTCAGTTCCACCTTCAGGGCGCGAGCGTCGCTGAAAACTTGGTTGGCTGTGGACAGATCCACTTTAGGCAGCTTTTCCATGACCTCGTTCGATTTATTCACGTATCCATTATAGAGCTTGAGGTGTTCCTCGACGGTCTTCTTCGAAATTCCATCCAGCTCGAAGATGCCGGTTCCGAAGTCTTTGGGAGTAAAGAGCATGGGAAGTTCCTTGGCTTGGTTTAATCTGACTCAATCTATCTGATTGAACTTTACACGCATTAGCCAAAAGAGAGGTTCCAAGAGGGATAAAATATCTTTACGACTTAAAAAACCTCAAGAATTCAACCACAATTGTGATATTTAGTTCAATGTTATATCTATCGTTCCGCGAATCGGACGTTTTTACTAATAATTAGCCGATAGAGATGCTCACAAACTTGTTTCTATTCTTTTTGTACCGGTATTGACATTTGATCTCGGACGCTATATATAATTGGAGAGGGATATATTTATCCCACTTTCTTCTGATCTTTCTGGAACCAATACCCCACGCAACTTGAGCCGGGGGTCCTTGCCCGGAATCCAACCTTTCAGCTCTGCTCCTTCCACCGGTATCGCCGCACATTCCCACGGAATCGTCAGCCTCTAAACCGTGAGTTCCTATCCTCATCACAGAAAAACCGTCGTTTCGAGTGCATGTAGCACCTTTCACGGGAAACCGTAAGGAGGAGATATGTCTCGATGCTTGTTGGCTGTGGTTTTGGGAATTGGACTGTGCGCGCTTTTCTCTCCGCCGTCATCCGCACAATGGATAGTCAAGGACGGCTGGATTGACTATTGTCTGCACAATGTAGGCGGTTCGGAGTATCAATCCGACGGCATGCCGGATTTTTGTCAAAGGCAGGATAACTGGAAAAACAACCATAATCCACCGCAATGGAATTGGTGCGGAGTTGTAGCCACGGCCAATTGTCTTTGGTGGTTCGATTCAAAGTTCGAGATGGTGAAGTGTAAATCGCTGCCGCCGGGGACGCAGGTGAGACCGCCAACCGTGAGCGACCATTACACTCTGGTCTACAGCATGGGGGGAGCGGCACAGGATGATCACCGTCCGGCTAATGTTGTTCCGTGGATTACGGCATTAGGCAATGCTTTCGGAGCAATTCCGGCAGCGGGAATGACCGCCAATCAGCTGAAAACGATGATCGAAAACTGGCTGGCTTTGCCGCAAGTTAATCTTTGGGGCCACTATCAGATCACGATCATCGGACATCCGTCGTTCGAGTTTATCTGGGCGCAAGTGGACAGCAGTCAGAATCTAATGGCTCTGTTGGGATTCTGGCAGCTGCACCCCGGAAATCAATGGGTACGTTTTGGCGGTCATTGGGTAACCATCGCCGGTGCTGACAACACGCCCGGAGCACGACAGATCTCGTTCTCCGATAATTGTATAGACAATGCCGAACCGCCTGCAATGATGCCCGGAGCCATCTGGGACGGGTGGATCATCGCTCACATTCATGGTCCCCATGCCGTCACAGTTCACAATGATGCGGGCAATGTCTCGCATGACTATTATTCCGTCGGAGCTTCCGGATCTCCCGGCGGGATCATCTCTCCCAATGGCTACGGCGACTACTGGCCGGATAGTCTCTGGGAAAACTATGAAGGGCTGAATCCCAACGATTCGCTATCGGGAGTCATCGGCGAGTTCGATCCCTCACTTCCTGTACATACAGAATTGGAACAGATCCTGATGGTCTGCCCGAATTTCGATTACGGCGATTTGGGCGAAGACTATCCGACCATTGACGTCGAGTCCTGCGGTCCGGCGCATCCGCTTACCGATAAAGCGTGGCTCGGGCAGCAGATTACTTCCGAAGTACAGCCGCGGATATATAATCATGACGACAGCGACGACGGTGTGACTTTCTCCGGCCTCCCGTGGTCGGTGGCGCAATCTTGCACGGTCACGGTCGGCGTAACAACAGGCGCGCACTATGTCGCAGGCGAAGCGCTCTATCTGACCGCGTGGATTGACGGCAACAATGACGGGGATTTCGATGACGGCCCGGATGCAGCCGAAGATGATTCGCTGAACTATAGTGAGTGGGTGATTCAGGACTGGGCAGTTCCTGCCCCAAATGCCAGCTATCAGTTTATCTTTAATAAGCCGGGAGTCGGTACGGGTCGGACTCCGACGATTATGCGTTTTCGCTTGAACAGCATCGCGGCCGGACGCTTCGGCTACGGCGGCTACTGGGGCGGCGGCACATCCAACGGTTTGGGAACGTATGATATTGATTGGACGCTGGGCGAAGCGGAAGACTACAATTTCCCAATTCTGATACCCGGACCGCCGATACGCGATTTGAGGCTGCTCATCCATGACTGGCTCAGCGCCATGGAACTCTTCTGGACCTGCCCTGTAGATGGAATGTACTTCATCTACAGCACGACCAATCCGAATAATCACGGAAGCCCGCGGGAGGAAACCGGGTGGACTCTCGAGTTCACACCTACGTTTTTCCCGGCTGGTTCCGCTACGGCAACCTTGCCACCGCCGATTGATCCATACAAGAACTACGTGATTGTGTACGAGACACCCTGATAAAGTACTTTTCGCAGCGTGACGCGTGCATGCCGAAGGGGGGATATTCGCAGAATATCCCCCCTTCCTTATCTTGATCTGCCTCGATTCTGAAACCAGCCCCGAACTGAAGTCCGGTTCAATCCCAATCTGGCTTGAACTCTTGAAGCCAAGATATAATTCCATCTTCTTAAAAAACAATAAACATCGGTTCTTTTAAGGAGTTGACTTTCAGCGCAATATTACCTAACTTAAAAGGCTGAAGCTTCAGATTCAGAAATTAACAGGCACGAGAGGAGGTGTACCACTTTTGCCATTCGTCAAAGTTCGAGAGAATGAACCCTTCGACCGGGCATTCCGCCGGTTTACCAAGAGTTGCGAGAAATCCGGCTTGATGGCCGAGATCCGCCGTCGGCAGCGTTACGAAAAGCCCTGCGAAATTCGCAAACGTATGGAGAACGCCTCCCGCCGCAAAATTCGCAAGATGCGTTATCTGGAAAATCGCTGACGGACAATCCGTTGGATACTTTCTGCAAGCCGCCTGACCTCTTCCCTGGGGTCGGGCGGTTCTTGTTTATGGTATATCTGTTCCGGCTTGCTATTGCGCAGTGGTCTTTGTATTTTATTATGATTTACCCGTCCGGATATAAACGCCGCTCCGGCGCTTGTCCGGCTGCAGGTGTACCTCATTCTATAACGGTATTCCCATGAGTCTCCCCGACATCATCATTCTCTTGCTGCTCTTTATTTTTGCGCTTTCCGGAATCCACCGCGGTTTCGTTTGGGAGCTGCTCACCTGCATCGGATTGGCGCTGGGTTTCGGATTGACCTATGCTTTTCGCACCGACCTTCTGGATTTGGTCTACCGGATTACAAGTTCCGGTTGGCAGCGGCAATGGGGTTCGGCACTCATCTTTCTTGTTTTTTTTCTGATCATCTATTTGGGTTTTACGATTCTTGGCAAGCATTTGAGCGAGGGACTGCATAAGACACCTTTCAAATGGCCGGATCGCGTGTTGGGCTTTGCCGGCGGAGCTTTTAAGGGAGCGTTGCTCATCGGAATGCTGGTAGCCGCTTTGGAATGGACCAATGCTTCGGCGCGGTTCCGCTCGGTTCTCAATCAGTCCGAGATCATCCGTTGGGGGAAACGGGCGGCCTATGATTTAATTCACTGGGAATCACCGATAAAGAGGCAGTGGGCCATACTTGAGACAACGAATACGATAACACAGAGAAACGAATATATCTCATCCTAAATCGGCAGGTATAAACTGTTGCCCAAAGAGTCCCGTCTTCGGCGGCGGATTTTGATATGATTTCCGAACAGACACTTATTACGCTCGAATTTGACCGCGTCCGAAAGATCGCCGCGAACCTTGCCGTTTCGACTTTGGGAGGCGAACGGATTTCCGCGCTCGCGCCCTTTGCTGCCGCAAGTGAAGCGGAACAATGCTTAATGCGCACGACGGAAATGATTCGCGTACTTACGGCCGGAGAATTTCCACTGCACGGCCTGACCGACTGTCGCGCGGAATTGGCGGAGGCCTCCGTAGCCGGAGCCGCGCTGGCTCCCGAATCACTGTTGCACATTGCGGCCGTGGCTAATGCCGCACACGAAGTCCGTTCATTTTTGCTAAAACGCAAACAGAATCTGCCTCTGCTTTTCGAAATGAGTGCTGCGGTGGCGGATCTGAAGGACATTGCCAAGCGGATTGACCAAGCCATCGAGCATGACGGAAC
This sequence comes from Candidatus Zhuqueibacterota bacterium, assembly GCA_003818605.1. Lineage (GTDB taxonomy): Bacteria > Electryoneota > RPQS01 > RPQS01 > RPQS01 > RPQS01. The sequence goes on from RPQS01000048.1 coordinate 18,789, forward strand.
AATCCGCGACGAAGCTTCCGGCGAACTCAAACATATCCGGCAGAGTATTCGCGGCGAAACGCGCTCTTTGGAAGACAAACTGCAAGGAATCCTCCACCGCTGGGGCGAACGCGGAGTTCTGCAGGATAATGTGATCAGTTTTCGCGAAGGCCGCTTCGCGCTGCCCGTGCGTGGGGAGTCGCGTGCGAGCGTGCAGGGAGTAATTATAGATCAGTCGGCATCCGGCGCAACGGTTTTTATGGAACCGCTGGAAACGCTGGAAATTTCCAACCGTCTGCGACAGCTTGAAAATGAAGAGCGGCGGGAGATTCACCGCATTCTTTTGGAGCTAACCGCCCTTGTGCACGAGCGCATTGAAGATTTGGTCACGACGCTCTATGCGCTGATCGAGTTCGATGAATACTACGCACGCGGACGTTTGGCTTTAAGGTGGGATGGAGTGAATCCGGAACTCAGCGACCGCGGGCGGATTCGCATTCTGCGCGGGCGGCATCCGCTGCTGCTCGAACGCATGAAGGACAAAGTTGTTCCGCTCGATTTTGAAATGCTGCCGCCGCTGCGGGCCGTCGTGATTTCCGGCCCGAATGCCGGGGGGAAAACCGTCGTTTTAAAAACCGTCGGCTTGTTCTGCGTAATGGCCGCCGCCGGTCTGTTCGTTCCCGCCGCGCCCGGCTCGGAACTGCCGTTTTTTGCGGGAATTCATGCCGATATCGGAGATTCGCAATCCATTGAAAGCGATCTTTCAACATTCACCGCACACGTGCGGCACTTGCAGGAAATGGTAAGCGATGAGAATCCGCAAAGGCTGATTCTGATAGACGAAATCGGCGCATCCACCGATCCTGCTTTAGGGGCTGCGCTGGCGCAAGCCGTCCTGCTGGAACTTGTTCGCAAGCAGGCGGTCACACTGGTCACTACGCACCACGGTACGCTAAAGGCCTTTGCGCACGAGACCGACGGCGTGGAAAACGGCTCGATGGCTTTTGATGAGCAGAGTCTCAAGCCGACATACAACTACCGTCCCGGATTGCCCGGTTCCAGTTATGCCTTTGAGATTGCCGAACGCGTGGGCTTTCCCAAAGATATTTTGCAAGCGGCGCGCGAATTCGCGGGGACCGGAATGATGGGGCTTGAGCAATTAGTCAGCGAACTTTCGCGCAAAATTGAGGAGTACGAAAAGCTGCGGCGGGAGAGCGATCTTAAGCTTACGGAGTATGCCGCTCTGCAAAAACTCTACACGCAGCGCACCAAAGAATTGACGCGCATGCAGGCGGAGGTCAAAGCCAAGGCCGTAGCGGAGGCCGATGTTATGATTGACAAGGCCAGCCGCGATATGGAAGCGGCCATTCGCGACATTAAAAAGGAAAAAGCGAGCCGCGACGTGGTAAAACAGGCGCGTGAGACTTTTTCCGAAATCCGCGAGACCGTGGAAAAGAAACGGCAGGAAGCGGTAAAAGTCTTAGAACCGCCCGCACCGCCGCGACCGCCTTTAGAGAATCCCGCCATCGGAAATCGCGTAGAAATCGAGAGTCTCGAAGGGATCGGCACCATTGTCTCTCTGCAAAAAGGCGGCAAGCGGGCGGAAGTGGAGATCGGCGGCGCGCGTTTATGGGTAGACGCGAATAGACTATTTGCGGCTCCGGAAGAAACAAAATCCAAGCGGTCCCGCGTAGAAATGAAGTTCACGCTAGACACACAATACGTTTCCGATCAGCTCGATTTGCGCGGCAAATATGGCGATGAAGCTCTGCCGATGGTGGACAGCTATCTGGCGGCGGCGGCGGAATCCAATCTCAAATTAGTGACGCTGATTCACGGCAAAGGCACGGGTGCGCTGCGCATTAAAGTGCACGAGTTTTTAAACGGCCACCCTCTGGTAAAAAGCTACCATGACGGCGGCCGCAACAGCGACGATTTCGGAAGCACTGTGGTAGAGTTAAATTAGAAATGAGAAATTAGAAACCAGAAAACGAAGTAGTTCGAGTTTCTGACAAGCATATGTCTTTCCGTTCGATTCCATACAGCAATCTTTCCGATTTTTCGCGCACGTGGCAGGCGATAACGTCAGGCGATGTGTCGGATGGTCTCTACGCGCGTCCGCCCGCGAATGTGGATGCGTGCCGAGCCGCATGCGAGCAGACGCTCGCGCAAGGCAGACCGTGGAAGGAACTTGCCGAACTGTTCGAACAAAGCGGGCGGCGGTATGGCGTGCCTGATGAAACGCTCTCGCGGCTCGGCGCGCTGGCTGAAGGCCGGGCTGCAATGGTTGTGACCGGTCAGCAGGTGGGATATTTGGGCGGGCCGCTGTACACTTTTTTGAAGGCTTATCATACGACACGGCTGGCGGCGGAACTGGAGAAGATTCTCAATGTTCCGGTACTTCCCGTGTTCTGGCTGGAGGGGGAAGATCACGATCTTCAAGAAATCCGCGATGCGCACTATCTGGATCGTGACGCGAAAATACTAACCACGCGGTTTACACCGGCCCGTATCATCGAGCACTACGAAGCGGGATATTACGAGGTAGATGCGGGAGCGCATGTCGAAGAGATGGCCGCGTCTCTGGACGTCAACGACGAAAACGGTCTGGCTCTACTGCGCACCGCATACACGCAAACCACCATGTCCGACGGCATGGGCCGTTTGCTGGCTTCGCTGCTGGGAAATCGCGGGTTGTTGATCATCGAAGGTTCAGAAAAAACACTGCGGCAAATGGCTCTGCCGCTGTGGGAGAAAGTTGTGGGGCGAGGACGCGGACTTACGGATCTGCTCGCCGCGCGTTCCGCCGAATTGCGCGCGAAAGAATGGACGACTCCGCTTTCTCCCACGCCGGACTCCTACCTTTTCTATCTGACCTGCGATAATCACATCCGCTGCGCGGTTTTTTATGACGGCCGCTTGCAGCATCCCGACGGCAACACGGCTATTATGCCGCCCGAAGTGCTGCTTCGGTCCGTGCGCGAACATTCCACGGTCGTCAGCCCTAAAGCCGCGCTTCGTCCGCTGTTTCAGGATTTTATTTTGCCCACGATTGCCTACGTAGCCGGGCCGGGGGAATTGGATTATCACGCGCAGATCGCTCCGTTTTACGACGCGTTGGGCGTGTGTGCGCCGTCGCTTTTTCCGCGATGGTCCGCAACCGTCATGGATGCCCGCACCGGGCGCAATGTAGAGCGATTAGGTTTTCCGCTCGAACAATTTTTGAAAGGCGAAAAGCCGCAGTTGCTGCAGAGTCTGCTCCGCGAGCGGGATGAAAATAAGATATTTGAATTGCTGTCCGATTCACGGCGCAATATCGCCGACATGTACGAGAAATTGAAATCGGAGCTCGGGGCGATTGACCGCACGCTGGAAGGCGCGGCGGAAATCGGTGCGGGCAGGTCGCTGCATCCGCTTGAGCAGCTTCGCGAAAAAGCGTTTAAGGCCATGAAACAGAAACACGCAACGGACGTCATGCGGCTGCAAAAATGTCTGAATGTACTCCATCCGCAGGATAGTCTTTCCGAGCGTGTCTTGTGCACGGGATACTATCTGATTCGGCACGGACCCGCTCCCCTGCTCGCGGCCTTGGATGAATTGCCGCTGGAAAACAAAGAGCATTACGTCGTTCAATTGTAGGACAGAACCCCCCTTTCATCCCCTCCGCGAAGCGAGATCTCGTCCGCAAGGCGGACGGACCGTAAACAGAGGGAGAGAAATAATATGTTCGGAATCAATAGTATTCAAGTAGATGTTCTGGCGTTCGGCGCGCATCCCGACGACCTGGAACTCGCGATGGGCGGAACGCTGCTCAAGCTCAAAGCGCAGGGCTATCGCGTGGGCCTTGTGGATCTGACGCGCGGCGAGCGCGGGTCGCGCGGCACGGGTCAAACGCGCGAAGCCGAAGCCAAAGCCGCGCTCGAAATTATGGGAGCGGACTTCCGCGAGAATTTGGATCTGGGCGATCAGGAACTGCGCGACACTCCCGAACGCCGTCGTGCGGTAATTGAGTGCATCCGCCGCCACAAGCCGCAACTGGTGTTCACGCACTATCTGCAAGACCGTCATCCCGACCACGAAGGTGCGGCGCAGCTTGTCAAGCACGCGATGTTTTTATCAGGCGCAGTTAACATGGACGCAAGCGGCGAACCGCACAGCCCGAAACGGCTGCTGCACTTTTTCAGCCACTGGATGAACGAGCCGAACGTCTACGTGGACATCAGCGAATTCTACGAGCGAAAAATCCGCGCGGCGAAATCCTACACCACACAGTTTTATGATCCGTCATCCACGGAACCCGCTACGCATTTATCGCGTCCCGAATTCTGGGAAGATCTCGAGGCCCGCTTCCGCTTTTTCGGCGTGCAGATCGGCGTAGAATACGCCGAAGCATTCTGGATGCGGGAAAAGATTCAAGTTGACGATCCCGTAGCGTTGTTTTGCGGCCAATGAACCGCAACGTGGAAATAAAGGCCATTTTGCGCGACCGCTACCGCGTCGAATCCATCGTTAAAAATCTCTGCACGGAACCGATGGAAATTCTGGTGCAGCACGATATCTTTTTTCCCAGTCCGCGCGGACGGCTCAAGCTGCGGATATTCTCGCCGGAAAGCGGAGAACTGATTTTCTACCGGCGGCCCGATGGCAAAGAAGCGCGCACCAGCCTTTATGAAATATTCCCCACGGATTCTCCGCTTGCTTTGCGCCAAGCGCTCGAGGATGCCCTCGGAATCACCGGGGAAGTAAAGAAGACGCGGACTCTTTACATGATCGGACAAACGCGCGTTCATCTGGATCGCGTGGAGAGCCTTGGAGACTTTATTGAACTGGAAGTTGTGCTGCACTCTGAACAGACGGAAGAGGAAGGCCAAGCCATCGCCCGCGATCTTGCCGATAAATTGGGAATTCACGACAACGACTTGCTCGCCGTATCCTATGTGGATATGCTCGGAAAAAAAGAGCGGTAGTGCCGCACGACAATGCAGACCGTATAGACAATATTGGAGGCATGAATGAAGCAGATATCACCGATGCATATTATCATAGCCATTTTAATTGCGATACTTGCTTCGCATTATCTCTTAAAAGCGTTGGCGTTTGATTTGTCTGATCAACCGGTATTGAGCGAAATCGTTCATATCGGTACATACACTGTATTTTTCTTTGCCGCAATATTTGGACAACTCTGGTTGAAAAAACGGCAGAAGAAGTAACGGGGAAGTGCATAGGAACAGCCGAGCCGTGGTTAAGCGATTAAACGAAACGCAACCCCCCTTTCATCCCCCCGTACACGGGGGGAAAGTAAGCATATGAACATCGGCATCGTCTGTTATCCCACATATGGCGGATCGGGTGTAGTCGCGACAGAACTCGGCGTGGCGCTGGCGGATCGCGGGCATGAAGTGCACTTTTTCTCCAGCGCGCGGCCCTTCCGCCTGCACGGCTTCCGAAAAAACGTGTTCTACCACGAAGTGCCGGTCGTGCACTACGCGCTGTTCGAACACACTCCCTATACGCTGACCATTTCCTCTACGCTGCACGAGGCTCAGCAGATCTATGGCCTCGACGTGATTCACGCGCACTACGCGATTCCGCACGCGGCGGCGGCCTACATGGCCAAGCAGATGGGCGGCGGCAAACCGCCGGTGGTTACGACGCTGCACGGTACGGACATCACGCTGGTCGGTTCGCATCCGGCTTATGCTCCGGTAGTCAAATTTACCATTGACCAATCGGACCGCGTGACGGCGGTATCGCAATTCTTGGCCGATGCCACGCGCGAGCGAATTGGCGTGACAAAGCCGATCCGCGTCATTCCCAACTTCGTGAACGGCGAACTGTACAAACGGCAGGGCTGCACCATGAAGCGCGAGCATTTCGCACCCTGCGACGTGCCGATTATTGCGCACGTCTCAAACTTCCGCCCCGTCAAGCGCATTCCCGATTTGATCGCAGCCTTCATCAAGCTGCGGCGGCGGATTTCCTGCAAGCTGCTGCTCGTCGGCGACGGCCCGGAACGCGCGCGAGCGGAAATGGATGCCCATCGCGGCGGAGTGCTCGATGACGTGATGTTTCTCGGCAATCAGGCCGATGTTCACGAGATTCTTGGAGTTGTGGACATCTACTGTTTGCCTTCCGAAACGGAGTCTTTCGGCCTTTCCGCGCTGGAAGCGATGGCTTGTGAAGTTCCGGTTGTGGCTTCGCGCGTGGGCGGACTTCCGGAAGTGGTGACCGACGGCAAGTGCGGCTACCTCACGGAAGTCGGCAATACGGAGGAGCTTTCGCAAAGACTTTGGGAATTGTGTTCCGACCGCGATCTACGCCGCCAAATGGGCAAAGCGGCGCGCGCGCGCGCGCTGGAACTTTTTCCCATCGAGAAAATTGTGGGACAATACGAAGCGGTTTACGAAGAACTGCTCTGAATTTGTATCCATAATCCGGCAATGGAAATCTTCCATACCTTCGAGGCACAAGCAACTTTTCACCAACGGGGACAATGACAATGATTCGCAAAGGATCGGCAGTCTGGAAGGGCGATTTAAAAAGCGGCACGGGACTGATTACCACAGAGAGCGGCACGCTTAGCAATCACCAGTACTCGTTCGGCTCGCGATTCGAAAACGGTTTCGGCACGAATCCGGAAGAGCTGATTGCCGCGGCTCATGCCGGATGTTTTTCCATGGCTTTATCGGCGGAATTGGGCAAAGCCGGAATGCAGCCGGAGAGTATTCAAACCATTGCATCTGTGCAACTGGACATGCTGCCGGAAGGTCCGACGGTCACGGAGATCCATTTGGACTGTCAGGCAAAAATTCCCGGAGCGGACAAAGATGCTTTCTTAAAAGTGGCGGAAACCGCCAAAGCAGGATGCCCGATCTCGCGGCTTTTAAAAGCCAAAATCATACTGACGGCAAAGCTGGTCTAATCCGAAAGACTTCGGGGGACGGGTTACTCGTCCCTATAGAGGAGTACATTCGAACCAGAAGGTTATTCCGGCTCGACGTTCGCCTGTATTGCCGTTGGTTTACAAAACAGGGGAGAATTTGTGCCATGAAGCGCGTTATCAGTGTGATGATCTTTTTAATCGTCTGCGCGATCGTCAACGGTCAAACCGTCGGTGAAAAGTATTTGCTGGATCGTTTGGGCAGTCAAATTCCCGGACATCCGGCCGCCGGAAATAATTCCGTTTCCGTAAAATTCCCGCACGGGTCGGTGGCGGAAATTTTGGCTTACGATAATGCCACGGGATGGTATGAAGTCAAGGCTGACGGTTCGACCGCGTGGATCATTAAAAAGTACATCGGGGCAAAAGTCGGAACGGAGATCCCGCCCAACGAAGTCCCGCCCTGCATCATAGGCTGTTGGAATCTGGAATGGCTTAAGGACGGAAAGCCCCGCGGATTCCCGGAAAACACAAAGGGCGGCCCTTCGTATGAAGAGCGAACGGAGAAAGACTATGCCGCCATCGCCGAAGTTATTTCCGATCAACTGCAGACCGCTGCTTTAGTCTTAGTGGAAATCGCCGCGTTTGCCGACAGCGGCACGGTTCGTTCGACCGAATTGGACCGGCTGTGTTCGCATTTGGGAGAGAATTTTCTTTATATCGCGGGGGAGTCGGGGAAGGATCAGCACGTAGCAATCCTCTATGATAAGCGCAAGCTCCGCCTGAACAGCTCGGTGGAAATTGTCGTACCGGAAAAGAAAGTTCAGCAAACCGACATTTTTTACCGTGATCCTCTGGCCGCGCATTTCACGTGTTTGAGCGGAGGAAACGGCGGCGTGCTGAATGATTTCATCTTAGTGGGACTGCATCTCGCATCAGGTCAGGATAAGAATAAGAATCACGACGCAGCCATGAAACTGCTCGCGGACACGCTGACTTATCTGATCCATGCCGGAGAATATCTGCCCGCAGGCGAAAATGACATTATTTTGGCTGGAGACCTGAATCTGGACTTCTTCGACAACAAGAAAGAACTGCAGCTTGTTGCGATGGAAAACGGTTCGTGGGATATTCTGGCCGACAACGGTTACCCTGCCACGCGGCTGGCCGGTGTTCCGGTGACTCCGAAAAGCAAGATTGATTATGTCATTGTCACCGATGCAATGTGCGGATCCGCAAAACACGTGGAAGCATCGCAAGCCGCAGTCCGTCAGGATTTGGCGGGCGGAGAATGGGATGAATGGCGAAAAGTTTTCAGCGATCACTTCCCCGTTGTTATTTCCGTGAAGCCGCTGCCGGATGACGATTAAACAAGGGGGCTGCATCATGCGTACGTGGATCGTCGTCATCGGAGTGCTGTGGAGTTGGGTTGTTGTCGCGGCCAAGCCGCAACTGGAATGGCACTCTCTATTCAAATTTCCCGGCAGAGGGACTGTTTCCTGCACCGACGTAATTCCTCTGGATGATGGCGGCTATCTTCTCGCCGCCCAAGCCGGAATTCGTTGGGATGAACAGAACCGCGTGGTTTATGACGCATGGTTGATCCGCACGGATGCGCGCGGCGATTGCGTGAGCAGCCGTATCTACGGCGGCTCGCAATACAATGAAGTCAGTTTTGCTATTCCCGTTTCCGATAATCGATTTGTTTTAGGCGGAACCACCGAACCGGCAGAAAAAAGCGAAGGCGTGACTTCCGACGGCTGGCTGATGTGCGTGGATGCCAACGGCGATAGTGTGTGGAGCAAAACTATCGGCGGCGAATTCGGTGAAGGATTCGATGCGTATTGCCCCACGGCGGACGGGGGATATTTATTCGCGGGAAGCTTGGTGTGGTACGGTTCCGACAGCACGGACAGCGGTTGGGATTGCGACGTTTGGCTTGTGAAAACCGACAACAGCTTCAATGTGGAATGGACACGCCGCTATGGAGGGCTGTTTTCGGACAGAGCCAAAGACGTAGTTCAGACGGAGGATCGCGGTTTCTTAATTGCCATTGAAACGCAATCCTTCGGAAATGCGATTTGGCTGCTGCGAACCGATTCGCAGGGCGACAGTGTTTCGAGCTCGTTTCTGAGAGCGCGATACCATGAGTTCGCATCCGACTTGCTTCCGATGGGAAACGATCAATATATTCTGGCCGGAGGGGCAAGTTCCGATACCGTGACTTCGATGGACGTCCGGCTCTGGGGTCTCGATGCGCAAGGGGACAGTCTTTGGTGCCGATCTTTCGGCCGGACGGGTTTTGATTACTGTTCCGGTGCCGTTCGATTATCCGATGGCGGCCTGTTGCTTGCGTGCGGCACGCATGCTGCGGACTCACCGCGCGGCATCGGATGGATGATCCGCACCGATGCGCAATACGACAGTCTGTGGAGCATCACCGATCAAAAGGGAGTCCGCACGTCTTTCAGCGTTGCGAAACCGACTCCGGGTGGCGGATTCATCGTGGCGGGTGAATGCCATTTGCCTGGGGATACAAGCGACGTCATTTTGCTGGAAAAATTCTCGCCCGAATAGGCAACAACTCTGATTATTTCATCATAAGAGGAACACTGATTGTCCGATGTACAAGAGACACATTTTAAACCGTTGTATCTGCGTCGCATTCGCGGCACTGATTTATTCGACGGCCGCCTTTGCTGCGGATTCCCTGCAAACCATGAAACCATTTGTCAAACAACTGCCGCCCGATAGCGTTCATTACACACCACTGGCGGAAGCGGACGGATTCGAGAGCGGCTGCGTCTCCCGGCAGCCGGGCAGTTTCGGCAGCGAACACTCCACCAAATCCTGGTGTGAAATGATCGTCGTGCTGAAAGGTCGGGGAGAAGTCCTGATTAAAGGCAGCGATCCGCTGCCGATTCAGGTGGGATCGGTGGCGTATATTCCGCCGAACACCATTCATCAAGTTCATTGCACAAGTGATGAACCGATGCAGTACGTCTATGTCGCCGCGAAAACGATTCCATAACACAATTTGAAACATGTCATCCCCGGCCACGGACATAAATTTACGCCGGATTTGATTGAACACACGAAAAACGTGCTGACGAAATCTGAGTAGTGACACAGCTTGCTGTGTCTCTTAAGAAGAATATATGTACGCTTTGAGTATCAGAGACATTGTCTTCAACAGCAGAAAACCTTTCAAGAGGGAGAGGACTTAATGTTATCAACAATCGATCCTGAAATCATCGCTGCTTTTATTACTATTGTTGCAGCAATAATAGCCGGAGTCGCGGGCTACTTTTTTCGTGAATATCGCAACAGAGCAAAACCTTTTGTGGTTGTCAAATCTATTAGAGCTTATCTTAAAAATATCGGAGGAGAATCAGGATGCAGGCGAGGTGGAGGAAGCCGAGGTAGTTCTCGATCCAGTACTCGTAGCGCACCGGGATTCTTCGGAA
>RPQS01000049.1 GCA_003818605.1 Candidatus Zhuqueibacterota bacterium
CGTCACCCCCTAATTCTCCCGGGTGGCTTTCTGTTCTCGGTATTACCTACAACAGCGTTACTCTGCGCTGGACCGACGCATCCACGAATGAGTCGGGTTTTATTGTTTATATGCGGGAAACCGGCGACTGGCAGGTTGCCGATTCGATTCCGGCCAACCGGATCGAAACGACGGTTCCCGGGCTGCAATCGGGACGGATTTACTTTTTCCGATTGACCAGCTACAACAGCGGCGGAGAGTCTGCACCGACCAATTCGGCGGAAGCCCACACCCCGATTGTCAATCCGCCCAATCCTCCTACGGATGTCACGGCCAATCCGATTTCGGAATTCGTCGTGCATGTGACGTGGACGGATCGCGGCACACAAGACAGTTTTTTAATCCAGCGCCGCGTGCCGCAGGGTGACTGGCAGCAAGTGGGATCCACACCCGACAACGTGCAGAGTTTTTACGATTCCACAACCGTCGCGCTGACGCTCTATTATTATCGCGTGGGAGCGACGTCGGCTTACGGATTGTCCTGGAGCGATTCCACGGAAACGACGACGCCTCCTCCCGGCGCACCGGCTTCACCTGAAAGCCTGCGCGTGCAAACCGTTATCGGGGTGGGAGTGATCCTGACGTGGCTGGATCGCAGCATCGGGGAGACGCGTTTCGAAATCGGCCGCAATTTGGCGGGAGATTTTCCCACCGTTATTGATTCCGTAGATGCCGACGTGACCGCCTATACCGACAGTCTGGGAAGCGAAGTCGGACACTATTTTTATCGCGTGCGTTCCGCAAACGCGCATGGAGTGTCCACGTGGACGCTGCCGATTGAAGCCGACTACCGTTTTTGTTCAAGCGGCCTCATTCCCATTTGCGTGGGCAACGTCTGGGAATACCGGGTAGACACCACCGGCGGAGCCTATTGGATGCGCCGCCGCGTTCTGAGTGTGGATTATCCCAACGGTCTGGATTTTTATCTCTGGGGACAGGCGCCCGTCACCGGCGGCCGGACGGATACTCTCTATTACCTGCGCAACTTCACGGATGTAGGCTGTCACATTATCAACTATCCGCTCAGCGAGAATCCGCTGTCTCAAGTATTGTTCCGGTACCCGGTAGCGGCGGCCGGGGTTTTCTATTGGGTGGACGGGGACTGCGTTTTAGTGCTGAGCACGGGAATGTCCCTGACCGTTCAGGGAGAGGTCTATTCCGGAGTGTACGTTTACCAGCGGTTCTTCGATCCGCTGCACACGATACAATATTACATAAAGCCGAACACCGTGGGCATTATTCAGGAAGATGAATGGACCGGACCGGTGAACAATCCGGTACTCGCGGCGCGCCGCCAATTGACCTACAGGGAGATTTACAACTAATTCCCCGGCGACTTTTCCGGGTTACACCATCATCAGGTGAATGCGAAAGGGCGCGATGTTCTCGCGCCCTTGATTCATTTCAGTTTGCCGCGTTCGTCCAGAAAGACGAGGCCGCCCTTCATGCATCCCCCCGCCGGTTCGGTAAAGACAATCGGCAGGTTGCGCATGCGGATTTCCTCCTCCATCAGCGGCTGTAAATGATAGTGGTGTTCCCACAAGCCGCCGATCACCGACAGCGGCAAGACTTGCGCTTCGGGCGCGAGCGTTTCCTGCAGGTGTTCCACTAAAGCCACCAATTCAATGGACGCATTTTTCAGAATGCGCAGCGCGCCGATGTCTTCACGGGCATAGCGGAAGACCAGCGGCGCGAGCTTGGCCCATTCCGTCGGGCCGAAGTTTTCATGATAGACTTTAGTGAGAATCTGCGTGGCGGTTTCGATTTCGAGCTGTTCCAAGAGCGCCGCATGGAGCGGATTGAGTTCATCGCGTTCCCACTCCAACAGGCAGTGCCGCAGCGCTTCGCGTCCCATCCACGCGCCGCCGCCTTCGTCCCCCAAGAGTGGCCCCCAGCCGCCGGCCCGCACGAATTCATGACCGATGGGAGTGCGATAGAGAGCGATGGCTCCGGTTCCGGCGATCAACAGAATGCCGTTCCGGCCGTCGGCGAATGCTCCGCGATAAGCCAGTTCACCGTCGGTAATCACATGCACGTCGGCATTGGGAAAGACTCCGCGCACGGCAAGAAAAGCCGTTTGCCGTTCCGGCCTGCGGCCGACTCCGGCCAATCCCATGACAATCGTATCGGCTTTGGGTCCGGACGGCAGTTTTTTGTTCAATTCCCGCAGAGCATGAATCAATCCTTCCGCGCCGACGGTGGCGATGTTGGAAGGGCCGACTTCGGTTTCTTTCAGGCATTCGCGGGTTTCCGCATTGACCAGCCACGCGCGGGTTTTTGATCCGCCGCCGTCTACGATCAGTACGGTCATGGCAATACTCCGTTTTCGATCACGCTTCCGGGAAGAAGATATCCCAATTCTTTTAGTTCGCCCTGCAAGCGGTTCAACGCCGCGTCAACTCTGCCGCGTGAATCATCCTGTACGGGCTCTACGAGATCCGGTTCTAATTTCAACGCAATGACCCAGTTGTTTTGTGCGGTTTGGAGTTGTTCGAGGATGATCTTGCTGGCTTCCGGAGCGGATTCGTACACCGATTCCAGCAATTGCCGCCCGACCGCGGACCGTGTGAGTTTTTGCCGGGCCTGATCGCGGTACTGCTGCACCAGTTGCTGCGTTCGCCAAAGCGGGCCGAAAAATTGTCGGTTTGTGCCTTCATTTTGGGCGGACTGTTCCATAAGCTGCTGAAGATAATCCGCCGTGCTGCCTTCGGCATGACATTCCGCTACGATTCGGTTGATCTGGCGCGTGAGTTCGGCGGCGGTCACCCGGTTTAACTCCCGCCATTTGCGGTCGGGTTTCCGCCGATGACGAAGATTGACCGCTCCGGATACCAGCGCAGCCTCCACCACATACTGGAAGGCCGTCTGATCGTCCTCTTCCTCGATGTTTCGGTTTGCGTCCAGAGAGGCACGCGCGAATTCCCGCCACACGTCCATCCGTCCGGCTTTCTCGGAGAGAAATGCGAGAGCCAATGAGCGGGCGGAATCGGCCTGACCCCACATCCGCAGTTCGCGGACTTGTATGGCGTGCGGATCCTCCCCGCAACCAGCAATCAGCAGGCTGAATACTGCCATTAGCATGACGGCTGCTGTCCGCATGGGTTGACTCAAGACTACGTTGTCCTGTATAAATTCTGTACAACCGGGCCTAAAAACGAATTTCTCTAAATCTCATCATTTCTCTTGAAAGATGCAACTCAAACCGCCGAAAAAGTGAAGGCCGATCCGGACGGATCAGCCTTCATTTTGTAAAACCGTGGCGACTCAAGAGAGTTACAACGGCGGCGGGTTTCAAAACCAGATGCGCGTGAACGGCAGCTTACTTGCCCGTGCCTTCGGATTTCGGCTCTTCGGCCTTCTTTTCCTCGGCTTTTTTCACGGGTTGGCGGATTTCCGTAATGAATTCTTCGGGCGGGACTTTATCTTCCGCGGTTTTAAGATAGACTTCCATGGGAGCACCGGTAGGAATATAGCCGTTATCCGGGATCCACTTTTTAAAGGCTTGCCAGACATCCCGAGATTGATTGTAGGCGCCCTTGAACTGCACGACGGCGCAGCTCGTTTCGGGGTAGGATTCCACTTTAAGGCGCGCCGTCACTTTCGTTCCGGGTTCTACGGGGAAACCGATCTGACAGGTTAAATCCTTGGCCGGGGTTTTCGAAGGATCCTCGGGATAGATCGCGAAGGGCGGGCCGATCGGCTTTCCGCCTTCTTTCATCCACGCGGTCAGAATTTCGAATCCCTTCGACACCATGGTTTCGTATGCCATCGTTGAACCCTCGTTGCCTTTGGGATATCCGCCTTCGGGAATGTAATCCGCGGCCTTTGCCATAACCATCACGGCGGTCATCGCGGGAATGGTTTTCACGGTGATTTCGCCCAGCATTTCCGCTTTCTTCACGGCGGGCTTCACGTCTTCCGTCTTTGTCACTTCAGTCTGCGCGAGCGCCAAACCCGCAGTCAGAACCAGAACGAACAACACAACCAGCAAGCGTTTCATCTTTCCTCCGCATATTTTATTCAGAGAGCGGGCACTGCGCCCACTCGAAAAAACAACGCCGTGTCGGTCTCCCGACAGGCAATGAAAGAAGGATTCCGGGCACGCGAGGACGCATGCCTCGGCGAAATTGTCGCCGCGAGCGGGTGCCCTCACCCCTCGCGTTATTCAGTGACCGCCGTTGTCGGTCTCCTGACCGGCAATGGCCAGCACAAACTTATTTAATTAGAGCGATCTTCTGCGTCGTCTCGATTCCCAACGCTTCCCCACGCAGGAAGTATTCGCCGGAGGCGAGGTTTTCCGCGTGCAGCGGAAAACAGTGATTGCCTGCCGGAGTCCAGCCGTCATAGACTATAGCCGCCTCGCGCCCCAGAAGATCATACAGGCGAAGCCGAACGACAGCCGGCCGCTTCAGCGTGAACTCAATGGTCACCGTCGCGTTGAAGGGATTCGGATATACGGGTTCCAATAGAAAATCATCCGGAACAACCGATGGCGGATCAGACGCATCCGATCTTTCCGGTTCCGTCCGAACCAAAAGAGTCCATACTCGTAAAGTATCACCATAGTCTGCGTTTTCCCCACCTAACATAAAGCCGGAGTTCCGCAGACATGTTACTGCGACTCCGGTATAATCTTCCCATTCCTCACCAATTGACCATGACCAAAGCGTGTCACCATTGGAGTTGAATCTCAACAGACGCGCATGGTCATAGTTAGATGATGGACGATCAGTTAACGCGGCAACCCACCCCCCATCCGGGCACGCTGCCAATTGCGTGTTCTGCGGATAAGTGAGAATCTCCATTGTGTAAACACTATCCCAGACCACACTGCCCTCTTGATTAACTTTATTCAAAACGAAATGGGATCGTGACGGAGCGACAAAATAGCATGCTGACAGAAATGAATTATCCACCAGTTGTATGACTGAAGACACCTTTATGTACACCGAATCGGTTCCCGTACGAATTCTACTTGTCCACACAATATCTCCCTGGCTGTTCAAGCGAGCCAACCACATCCCATCAGGGCGATAGGGTGGAATACGAGCCAGCGCGGCGAAGAGCAATCCACCATCGTCCAGAGCCAGGATCGCTTCGATCCAACCTGAAAAGAACTCCGGACTGACCGAGTCGGGATACATCCGATGGGAAAGATAATGTCCGCTGTTGTCGAAAAATGTTATTCGCGCATTTGTCACGTCAGATTCCGCATCTCCGCCAACTGCAAAGCGACCATCGGCCGTTCGGGCAATACAATATCCTGTCAAGCCATAGTATGGACTCTCACGCATCCACAGTGAATCACCATTCATATTAACGGCTGTTATGAAGGAACGTGGTGCACCAGTAAAGACGAGAATGCTGTCTACTGCAAGCAACCCAGCTTCAATATCAGTATAAATTCCAAACGGACATCTCGACCAGATAAGATTCCCATCTGCATCAATTCGTTTGATAAATCCATATGCTGGTCCGCCGATACCGTCCTCTAACCTGCCAAATGTGATAATGCTTCCGTCGGGTGCTTCGACAATTCCACGGCATAATTCAAACACACCTCCTTCACCCACCACTCTAACCCAAGCCGTGTCCGGACGAACTTGGGCGAGAACGGGGGAAGCTAAGATAAGGATAGTCCACCCACAGAAAAAAAGAAATCGTACGAAGAAATGTACGTTCATGATTGCTGAAGGGTTATTGATCTTCACAGGTGCTCGCATGGTATCCCCGGCGTTTTGTAATGCAGATTCCGGGCGGATCAGGGGATCCGCCTCGGCGCACCTTGCGGTGTTTGCGTTGCGCGGCGGCATGTGTCTGCACATGCCCCGCTCGGGAGAAGAGTATCGTGATCGGATTCCGGGGCACGCGGGGACGCATGCCTCGGCGGATAGGATTCCGGGCGGATCAGGGGATCCGCCTCGGCGGAAAGCTATCTCGTGTGTAAGAGTCTTTGTATAATCACCCGATCTGCCTTGGGGAAAGCGAAGCGGTTTAACTCGGCAGGCTTCACCCAGTGGAAATCCGCCACTCCGATGCGCTGCAACCGACCTCGCTTAGGCTTGCAGAAAAACGCATGCAGCGTAATTTTAAAATGCGAGTAGGCGTGATTAACGGAGGTCAGAAGCTCCCCCACTTCGATCTCGATTCCCAATTCTTCGCGAATCTCGCGCAACAAACACTCTGCAAGAGTTTCTCCCTTGTGCTGTTTGCCGCCGGGAAATTCCCAAAGTCCGCCCAGCATCCCGTCGTGCGGTCTTTGTGTAATCAGAAGGCAGCCGTTTTTGCGAAGGATAGCCGCCGTTACCTGATAGTGCGGAATCTCTTTAGCGGGAGTCTTGCGCGGTAGAATCGTGACGTCGGCCAGTTTGCGCCTTGCGGCACAGGAGTTTTTCAAAGGACAAACCGCGCAATCGGCGCGGCGCGGTGTGCAGACAATTGCTCCCAATTCCATGAGAGCCTGATTGAGATCGCCCGGCTTGATCTGTGCCGCTACAGCCGCTTGCATGACCTTATCGGCGGCACGCTGCAATCGCTTTTGCACAAGTGTGTTTTTCACGACTCGGCGTTCGCAGAGTACGCGCGCAAGGACGCGTTCCACGTTGCCGTCGAGTACCGCCACAGGTTCCTGAAACGCAATGGAACTGATGGCCGCCGCCGTGTAGCGGCCAATCCCCGGCAATTTCATCAGATCGTAATATCGGCGGGGAAAGCCTTTTCCTTCTCCGACGATTTGTTTCGCCGCGCGATGCAGATTCCGCGCGCGGGCATAGTAGCCGCAGCCTTCCCAAACTTTCAGAACTTTGTCAAGCGGAGCAGCCGCTAACGATGCGAGGGTCGGGAATGCTTTAATGAAGCGCAAAAAATAAGGTCGAACGGTTTCGACCTGAGTCTGCTGCAAAAGAATTTCACTGATCCAAATCCGGTACGGATTGCGCGTGTTCCGCCACGGCAGCTTGCGTTGATTTTGATCGTACCACTTGCTGAGTTTCCGAACAGCCGCGGATGACAACGCGGACGGATGGGATTCGGATTTCACCGCGTTCAATTTAAAAATGTCTTGCCCAGATCCGCCTGCAGAAGCACGCGAACCGTTTCCGGCACCGGCTCGACATGCGCGCGCCGGGATTTCTCACCGGCTAAAGGGAAGGACTGAATCTCCCCGCTGCCGTCCAGCCAGACCCGCATGAGTCGGCGATCCGTAACCACCACTACACTTCGGCCTTCGCGCGATTTCTGTTCGCGCGCGCGCCGCCACAATTGTCCGAGTGCAATCAACGAGAATACCGCCAGCCACGATAGTCCGACGGCCAGAGCGGTGGCGGGAGATTGGTACGCCAGAATCAGACTAATTACCAAGACCAGCGGTGTGATCAGCATTAAGGTTTTGAGCACGACAAACTGGCGCGACGGAGTGCGTTTCCGCACTGCCGGCCAGTCGGCCACCGTCACCAGATACTCGCCCGTCAGCAAATTCTCGTTCAACAGATCGAGCAATTCGGACGCGTCCCGATGCACGGCCAGAAACTCCCGCGGAGGTAATTCCCCGCGCGAGTATTTCATGAGTGTGTCAAGATCCACAGCGATTTATAACGTCTGTTCAAGACCTGAGTGAAAACGGCTTCCGAAATGACGGAAAAGCTCGTCCATCACAATCAGAAACAATATACTAATCTCACCGGCCTCTCGCAAGCCGCAACCGAAAGTTTACAAGAATCCTCAAGTCGGAACGGGCCGTTTTGAGTTGCATTTTGATAAGGAATCCATATATTTAAGAACTTTAAGGGGTGAAAAAGCCAGTATTTGGGGAGGAGTGCCCATGCGCACAGCCACGATTCTCGTTTACCTGTTTGTACTGTCAACGATTCTATCCGCTCAGCCTGTTCTGACCGATTCCGTCTCCGTGCCCGCGCCCAAACCAGCGGACACGATTTGGGTAATTCCCGCCGGACCGATAGCCGGAACATTTACTCCGGCTTCCCGCATTACCGTCAACGATACAATTGCCGGATGGGCAAGAATTTTAGTGGAAGGCTGGGTGCCCGTGTCGGCCGTAATTAGTCGCATGTCGGCGGCCACTCCGGCCGAGAATCCCGCGCTGACCGGCGAAGAAAACAAATCCACGGCGCGTGTCCAATGTGCCGCCATCACCACCAAAGGCGTACGCTGCAAACGCATGGCGGAGCCGGGCTCAAAATATTGCTGGCAGCACCAGTCCAGAAAATGACCCAAACACATCTATCCTTTATTATACTGTTGGTTTCCGGATGGGCGTTCTGCGCGGGCGCGCAGCCGCTGCCCGCGGCCACGGATTTCGAGTGGGAACTACTGAATCCCGACCGCATTCTGTTTCGCGATCGCGTTCCGGTGGGAGAGATTCAACTCGATGCGGATGCCAAGAGCGGCTTTTTCGGCAAGCGGAAAAAGAGCACCGGTGAAACACTGTCGCTATGGACGGAAGCGGCCTTTGTGCCGGGAGACACGGCCCGCTTTCTGGCCGTCAGCATCGAGACGGTGTTGAACGAAGCGCCGCGCGGTGAAACGATTCTCGATGCAAATGAAATCTCCGCGTTCTATAAAGCGGTGGACTACTTACTGGCAACCTCCGGCAATATCGCTACGACCGAACGCACCGACACGCGCGTGCAATTCCGTTCCAAGAGCGGAATGGTGCTTCTGTTCCGGCAGTCCGGCAAGGCGCAGTATTTTGAAATGAATTTTCCGCCGCGCGGCAATCGTCCGGAACATGCGACCGCCATGAGCCGCGATCATCTTTCCACGTTGAAAGACCTTTTGGATCTGACTCTGTTCGAACTGAAACGGCAGGGAGCCGCCGTGGAAACGGGCTCCGGTTTGAAATAATTTCTTTGCACTGTTCAAGCGGATGAAAGTCCGCCGTTAAAAAGTATTTCGGGAACCTGTATGCATTATTCCGATCTGGTGCAACGTACCGCCGCTCTTTCCGAAGGCCGTCACGTCATTTACGAAATGCCGGAAGGGCGGGTGGAAATCCGCAATATCGGCGTGGGTAATCCGCAGCTTTCGGCGCGTCCGGAATTCCGCCTCTATTTATTTCTCGACGGCCGCGAAATGCAGCCACGGCACAGCGATTTCTTCTGCGACTACTTGCTGAAAATCGAAACCCGACCTGATCTGCATTTGCCCTTAACCGAAGCCTGCGAGCAAGTCTGCAACGGCACGGCTCCCACGGGCGTGATGACTGCCAAAAGGCTGCCGCGCAAATTCGCCGAAACGGGTGAGAGCACATGGAGCATGCAGACCAGCATGTATGCGAACGGCGGACTGCCGACGGAACTCTTTCTCTGCGGCTTGCAGGGACTCCTTCGCGTATATGAACTCAATCATTGGCTGGACAACTCTCCCGAGGCTTTCCGGCAGGTCTTTCTGAAACTGGAAAAAGGCCAACCCTATGTGGACGTGGTGCGCGATCTGTTTCCGTTAGTGCGTCCCGAAAAACGCTATTTCGACCGTATGGAACGCTGCGTTAAAGCATGACCGCCGCGCGTCCATGCATCCTTTTTCATCATGATGTTTTCCCTCCGTTACGCCTCACGCGTTTTGAATAATTCCCGATGATTGTTGCGGCGATCATCTTTTGGCTATGCCTCGCGGCGATGCTGCATACGTATGTGACGTATCCCCTTTCGCTGCGCCTGTTCCGCCGCCGCTATGCCGTGCCGCCGGTCATGCCGGACGGCGCATGGCCGCGCGTTGCCGTGCTTATTCCCGCTTACAATGAAGAGCAGGTTATCGGCGCGAAAATCGAGAACTCCCTCGCGCTCGATTACGATCCCGCCTTGCTGGAAATTCTGGTCGGTTCGGACGGTTCCACCGACCGCACCGATGAAATTGTCCGCGGCTTTTCCGATCCCTGCGTTCAATTGATTCGCCTGTCCGGTCGTTCGGGAAAAACCGGAGTTCTCAACCGGCTGGTAGCCGAGAGTTCGGCGGACATTCTCGTCTTCAGCGATGCCAATGTGACTCTCGACCGCGCGGCCTTGCGTTTATTGGTTCGGCACTTTGCCGACCCCCTTGTCGGCGGCGTCAACGGAGGAAAGTATATCCGGATTCCGGAAGGCGCGGAATCCGTAAAGGGGGAAGAAATATACGGCGATCTGGAAAATCGCCTGCGCACTTTAGAAAGTGAAATCGGCGGCACATCCGGGGCATTGGGTTCACTCATGGCCGTGCGGCGAGAACTCTATCGTTCGTACGCGCCCGGCTCCATCAATGACGACACGGTTCCCTCGCTCTGGATCATGCTGGCGGGATATCGAAATGTGCACGATCCGGCAGCAAAGGCATTTGAAGAATCGGGATTCAGTATCCGGGAGGAATTTCGCCGCCGCATTCGCATCGGCGCCGGAAATTATCAAACGCTGTTTCGCTACCGGAACGTGTTGTCTCCGCGCTACGGGATTGCCGCCTACACGTATTTTTCGCATAAGGCATTGCGCTGGCTTTTCCCGTTTTGGATGCTGGGAGCTTTGCTTGCGAATTTATTCCTTCTGGAGAATCCGTTTTATCAGTGGACACTCACCTGCCAATTGGCGGGATACGGCGCCGGATGGGTAGGCGGTATGGCGGATCTTGCCGGAATTCGCCTGCCGATTCTCACGGCGCTTTATCATTTTATTGCACTGAATATCGCGTTTCTTATCGGATTTGTTGTTTACCTGCGTGGGATTCGGTCCGCCGCTTGGGAGCGCACGGCACGCGAGGAGAAGTTGTGAAACTGCCGCGCGCGCTTTTGCTTTCGGTTGTTTTGACGCTTCTGGTCACGCTTGTCCTGAGTTACTTTTTGGGGCTGCACGCACTCGCGCTTTTTCTGTTTCTTCCGCTGGGATTTTTCTTCGGCAAACGCTCTCCTCGTGGTCATGATTCTTTGGATCACAGGAAGCATCCGGGAAACGAACCGATTGAACCGCGCTGAAACACTCAAATTAATCAACTCCGATATAACACATTGCCGTTATAGATCCGGCCGGATTTTTGGAGATCACGCATGACGGAGTCTTCCGGTATTTGCTTGAATGAACGTCCGCCGCGCGATTTCAAGAAAGTGGTGTGCATTCTCCCGGCTTATAATGCCGAGAAAATATTGGAACCGACACTCCGCTCTATTCCGCAGGACAGCGTGCACGAATTTATTCTCACGGACGATTGCAGCACCGACCGCACGGCGGAAGTCGCCGAGCGTCTGGGTGTCCGCGTAATCCGCCACGACCGCAACCGTGGCCACGGAGCCAACCAGAAAACCTGCTAAGATGCCGCGCGCGAAAGCAGAGCCGACGTGGTGGTTATGATCCATCCGGATTATCAGTAATACAGGCGGGTTGTGCCGTATGTTATCGGTTTGCTCAGCCTCGACACGTGCGACGTCCTTCTCGGCTCGCGCATTCGCACGCGGCGGGAGACGCTCGAAGGCGGAATGCCGAAATACAAATATCTCAGCAACCGGTTTTTGACGATCTTTGAGAATTTTTCTCTGGGACAAAATCTGGGCGACTTCCATTCCGGCTTTCGCGCCTACACGCGGGATGTTCTGGAGACGGTGAATTATCGCGCCAACTCGGATGATTTTGTCTTTGATACGGAGTTTCTGGCGCAAGCGGTTTATCACGGTTTCCGGATCGGCGATATTCCGATTCCCACCCGGTATTTCAAGGAAGCCTCCTCCATTAATTTTGTCCGCAGTTTGAAAGATGGATTGCAGACCGTAGCGGTCATGGGTAAATTCGGATTGCAGTATCTGCGTTTGGGCAAGTTCCGCATCTTCGAACGGGCTGCGGATAAAACAATGGCGGGTAAAGACTGATGACTGAAGGCCGCTCCTGCGACACGCATGGCGGTGATTTATAACGGCATATTTACCATGCAATGCGAACCTAATCAGTATCCTCGAAATACCGTAACGTGATTTAAAACAGACGGCAGAAGACTTCAGTATGACATCGCCGCTCATTCCCCAGTGTGTATTCTGGCTGCCGCTGCTGATGTTTGTCCATTCGTATCTATTGTATCCGTTTTCATTACTCCTATTTCCCCGGCGTTTTAAACGGATTGACGGACGGCCTGCCCAAACCGGATATCGCGTGGCAGTTCTGATTCCGGCATTTAATGAAGAATCCATCATCAGGGATAAAGTTGCGAATACGCTCGAAATTCGTTATCCGCAGGGACTGTTGGAGGTGTTGGTCGGATCGGATGGTTCTACCGATGGCACGGCGGAATTGGTACGATCTTTTACGGATCGGCGTGTGCGGCTGATCGAACTGGATCGTCGCGCCGGAAAAGCGGCCGTCATCAATCGTTTATCCCGGGAAACGGATGCCGACATCTTGGTGATGACAGACGCCAATGCTTTATTCGCGCCGGATAGTATGGAATTTCTTCTTCCGTATTTTCAAGATCCGGCTGTCGGCGCAGTTTCCGGCGCTAAAATGGTTCGTGTTCCGGGGTGCGCAAGAAATTTAGCGATGGAGACGTCCTATTCGGATTTTGAAAATGGCATCAAGACGCTGGAAAGCGAGATCGGCGGAATGTCCGGCTGTCGCGGGGCGATAATGGCTGTCCGCCGGCGCGATTTTCCGGGATTTCCCCCCGGTACCGTTAATGAGGATCTTGTTCTGGGGATTCTTATGGCCGCTTCCGGAATGCGCATAGTCTTTGAACCGAAAGCCCGTGTATTCGAAGAGTCGGCGGCGAAGATGGCGGACGAATTCAAACGGCGCGTACGAATCGGAGCCGGCAACTTTCATGCGATGGCGGCGCATCGAGCAAAGTTTTTCAAGTTTTCGCCGATTATACTCTATTCGATGATCTCTCATAAAGTGATGCGTTGGCTGCTGCCCATTGCCGCTCTTGCGGCAGTCCCGGCTTCTTTATGGCTGTTGGACTCGCTATTCTATCGGGGAATGATGGCTCTTCTATGCGCGATGACGGCAGTGGCTGTGACGGGGTGGGTGTCCGAAAAATTCCGCAGGAATCTGCCGATAGCATCAGCCGTTTATCATTTTGCGGCCATGAATGCGGCTCTTTTATGCGGCTTATTCGTATTGCTTGCGGGAAAGAACGTCTCGGCTTGGGAGCGAACCGAGCGATAACATCGAACGGAAGAAGCGTGCATGTATCTTGAGAATTCGGAAATACCGCCGGAGTCGTATGATTCGGCTTCCGTTTGGGGATTGGATCAACTCCGGACGCTGCATCTTGAAATGGGAGTGCAATGCAATGCGCGCTGTTCGATGTGCTTTCAAACGGATTTTTCGCCGTCGAATGTGATGCCGGAAAGCATCTGGAAAGAAAAGCTCCAGCTTGTGTACTCTACGGCACGCGAATTATTAATCATCGGCGGCGAACCGACGGTTCTCGCGAATTGCCGGCAGCTTCTCGAAATGGTGATGAAGGACTTCCCGTCGCTGGATCTGATCACCGCCACGAACGGCATCCGGTTTAACGGCCTTTGGGAAGATGCTTTCCTCCGACAGGGAAAAGTGGTGAACTTCAGCGTGATTGCGATTGATCCGGTGCGCTACGAACGCATCGTTAAGTATGGAAATCAAGCGCTCGTGCTGGAGAATCTGCAGCATCTGATCCGACGGAAGAGGGAAACCGGTTCGAAGGTTGCGATTCGCATGAACACGGTAATTACCGATGACACGCTGGACGAACTAAGCGATTTTTTCGAGTGGGGAGCGATCCACGGCGTGGATCAGGTATCGTTGGATCCGGATTGCGTGGGGAGAGTAAGGCGGCAGCCGAAGGAAGTGCAGCGCCATATAGCCCAAACTTATGAGATGGCGGAGCGCCATCCGCAGACGGTGCTGCTTCGGCTCAAGGATTTCGATCGTATGTATGCATTGCGGCACGGGATTCCGCCCGTTAAAGAGGGCGGGAATTCCGGTCATGCATCCGCACCTTGCGGCGAGGCTTTTCATACGTTGCTGGTTACATCGGACGGATTGGCAAAACCTTGCTGTCTATCCTGGTATGCCTACGGCAACTTGCGCATCCACGATGTGGAGGCGATATGGAGCGGCGGCGCAGCGCAGCGGTTTCGGCAACGAATCGGCCGCTGCGATTATCGCGATTGTTTTATCGGCTGTACGTATAATCCTTTCCCCGTTGGACCATATACATCTCTCTTTCGACATGGCTTATCGGCGTTTCGTCGAAATCCGCGTACGGCGATAAAAAAAATCTCTCACAAGTTGAAACGTTCACTTTTTTGTTCACTGTCATAAGCGGCGCTCTGATTCCTAACTGAAACACGGTAAGTCATTATGCATAATCGCATCTCCTGGGATGAATACTTTTACGGCATCGCGCATCTCATCGCGCAGCGCAGCGTGTGTCTGCGGCGCAAGGTCGGCTGCATTATCGTGCGCAATCACCAGATTCTCTGCACGGGCTACAACGGCCCGCCCGCCGGGCATCCGCATCCGGAGGAACTCGGCGGCTGCGAACGCGACATCGAAGGCATCAAATCCGGCGAGCGGCTGGAACTCTGCTGGTGTTTGCACGCGGAACAGAATGCCATCTTGCAGGCCGCGCGCAACGGCGTGTCCATCGAAGGCTCGGAGATTTACGTGACCACTTTTCCCTGTCCGATCTGCGCGCGCATGATCGCCAATTCGGGAATCCAACATGTGAAAGTATTCGGCAGCTATCCGGGAGAGGAGCGCAGCCGCTTGGTGCTCGAGCGTTCGGGCGTGAAAGCTACGTATGTGGACACCGCCAATTTCCGGCTTTCGATTTCCGATACACCTTGATAAAGGTAGGGGCACGATATATCGTGCCCGGGCAATAAAAACGGGCGACCCTCGAAGGGCCGCCCGTTGCGCATTTAATATGAACCTACTTCAGCAGCAGCATCTTGATTTCCAAATCGGTCTCTTCTGTTTGCATGCGGCAGATATAGATGCCGCTTGGCAGATTCCGGCCGTCAAAAAACACGGTGTGTTTTCCGGCGGGTAGACTGCCGCTGGCCAGCACGGTCACTTGTCTGCCCAACGCGTCGTATACGCGCAGCATGATGTGTGAAGCTCGCGGCAGGTCGAAGGCAATTTGGGTTATAGGATTGAAAGGATTCGGATAGTTCGGATGCAGGGCGAAGCGATCCGGCAGATCAGGATTAAGATGAGTCGAGGACAAGGTTCCGCGATAACCGCTATCGGGATTTCCGCAGACTCCGATTCCGCACGTATTGTACCCGCAGACCCGATAGACGTGGATGTGACCGCGTTGTGCGTTCCAGTCATTGAATGTGAAAACATCATTGGAGACGATTCCGATAAGTGTTTCGTCGCGATAGATGTGATATCCCGTTTCGCGATTCAGATCTCCCCACGTAATCTGCACGTAGTCTTCGAAGTTCCCGTCGGTTGCGTTCACGACAGTTTCCGTGTCGGGGACATCTTGACGAAAACCGGAGGCGGACTCCTCCGACATCAACCCTATGCCGCAGGCGTTTGCAGCCTGAACTTTGTACTCATACACTTCAAGCGGCGCAACGCCCTGATCCGAATAAACGGTCACGAGGGGAGAGCCGGTGACCTCAGCTATAAAAGCATAGACGCTGTCCACCGAGCGGCGGTAGATCCGGTAGGAACGCGCATGGGGAACGCTGTTCCATGATACCGTGATCCACGAGCAATAGGTTGTGGATGCAATGATGTTTTCGGGTGTTTCCGTAATGGGCAGCGCGATTCCGCCGCTGTCCACAGCAGACGGCGCGCCTTCACCACACACGCTGTTCCAGCCAATCACCTGATATCCGCCGCGCTCCGATTCGATTGTATAATGATCGAAAGATCGCAGTCCGGGCTCCCCGACTGCCCGCATGCCCGCGATGGTCACTCCATTTCGCTGAATGATAAACGAATCCGTAGATGAATGATTCCGGTAATTCCATGCCACTCGCACAAATCCGCAGCTATCATCCGATGCCGAAAAGGAGTCCGTAGCAGCCGCGTGCGGATAAACGGAACCCGAATCCGCCGCTGAAGCCGTGCACGTGAACAACGAGCACCACGTTAACGGAGCGCGGCGCGATTTAACATAGTAGGAATGACGTCCATCCGGCGCGCTGTAATCCATGTAGCTCGAATCCTGTCTGGGAACGTGCCCGATCGGAATCCCATCGCGATAAATAAAGAAGCTATCCACCGGCACGGGTGGTTCGCCGTCCGCATACGACCAGCGAACCGTTACGCTAAAACACGATGTGCAATCCGTTGCTGAGACGTTCATGGGTGCAGCAGGCGGATTATGACACCATTCGGCATCCTCGAGGCAGCTCCAGTTGGAAATTTCATAACTTGAAATGCCGGGCGGTGGACTAAATACCTCCGACACGAAGACTTGCCACGAGACGCCGACGCGAACCCAAAAAAGCAGGAAAAAACGGCTGGGGTATGGAGAATTGCCGACCATCGTGAAATAGCCGTAATTCGGTAAGGCCGTGGACATGAAATAACCGGGCATGGCGAATTCCGTATTGCTGTTGAAAACCAACTCGTTGAAATTCACGCTCCCCGGTGGAAGTCCCGAGATGCAATACGGCGGATTGTCGCATAGCGTAACCAGCGAGTCCGCGTAACATGGGCCGTCGCCGTCGCGATCCTGTAGAATGTAGACGGTTACGCCGTCAGCAATCGGATGTCCGGTGTCACCGCACATGCTATCCATCGGAGCATCCAAAGCCCACAGGGTGGTTCCCGTTTCCAGTAATTCCACCTGAAACGGCGGCTGGGCGATCACGGGTTGTGCTGCATAAAAAACAAGGAGAACAATAGGGATAAGAAAGCGTTTCATAAAAGCCTCCCCAATTTGTGTTGACAAATTAATACACATTTTTCCGAATTGCAAGTATTTCTTCTGTTTATCCGTAAATTCTATGACATTGACCGCGTAGCGGTTGGTTCAAATGACTCAACTTTTACCCTAATTGAGCCGATAGAGATAGAGAGACACTTTCGTCAAACCTCAGGAATCGAAACCGCATGCCCGGAACCATCCTTGTGGTGGATGACGACCCCGATCTCCGGCAGGTCGTCCGCCTCGATCTCGAAGAACGCGGCTATGAAATCATCGAAGCCGGTGACGGCGAAGAAGGCCACGCGCAATTCACGTCGCTGTTGCCTGATCTCTCCATAATTGACGTGGGATTGCCCGGAGCCTACGACGGCGTGGAACTGCTGCGCAGAATCCACGATATTCAAGCGCGCCACCCTGTGCTGATTATCAGCGGTCAGGCCTCGCCCGAAAAAGCCGTGGAAGCGATGAAGCAGGGAGCGTTCGATTATCTGGGCAAACCGCTCAATCTGGAAAAACTCGCGCTGCTCATCGAACGCGGTCTGGCCAGCGTCCGCAAGGATAACGAACTCGAGCGTGTGTCCAAAACACAAAAAGCAACCTACGGTTTCGAGCGAATTATCGGCTCGTGTTCCTCCATGCAGGAAGTGATCAACACCGCCCGCAAAGTGGCCACTGTGCCTTTTGCCACCGTTTTGCTCACGGGTGAATCCGGAACCGGAAAAGAGCTGGTCGCGCACGCGATTCACTTGGCCAGCGCCAATGCGAAAGAACCGTTTGTGGAAGTGAACTGCGCAGCCATGCCGGAAACTCTGCTCGAAGCGGAACTTTTCGGCTATGAGAAAGGCGCGTTCACCGACGCCAAGCAGCGCAAACGCGGATTGTTTGAAGTGGCTTCCGCCGGAACGTTTTTCCTCGATGAAATCGGCGAGATGTCTCCCAATTTGCAAGTGAAGCTGTTAAAAGTTATCGAAGAACGGAGCTTCCGCAGATTAGGCGGAACGTCTCCCCTCTCCGTGCAGTTCCGTTTAATCGCCGCCACGAATGCCGACTTGCACGAACGGATGGCGGCGGGCGCGTTCCGCCGCGATCTATACTACCGCCTCAATGTGTTTACGATTCATTTGCCGCCGCTGCGCGAACGTGGATCGGACGTGATTCACGTGGCGGAGCATTTCATCCGTCATTTCAATCGCGAATTCAGCAAGAGCATGCACACGATTTCGCCCGACGCGCAGCAGCTTCTCATGTCGTACGATTGGCCGGGCAATATTCGCGAACTGCGGAATGCAATTGAGCGGGCCGTGCTGATCGGAGCCAGCGACGAAATCCGCCCGCAGGATCTGGCCATCAAAGCGCGCCTGAAGCCGCTCGCGGCTCCCGAAGCCGCACCTACGGCGGAAACCGCTTTACCCGGTGAGATTCTCGATATAAAAATCCCCGCGCATGGCGTGAATTTCGAAGAAGTGGAGCGGCAGCTCATCCGCCTCGCGATGCGGCACTGCCACAACAACGCATCCGCCGCCGCGCGTTTTCTGCGCATGACCCGCGAAACCCTCCGTTACCGCCTGAAAAAATTCGGCATCCGCGAAGGTGTCGAACAGGAATAAAGGAAAATCCGAAGATTTGACCCGCCCGTAGGGCGAGGATAAAAACCCCAAACAAACAAAGCCGCTCTGATATTCAGAGCGGCCTTTGCATTTTGCCGTGCTGGGGGACAGGGACTCGAACCCCGACTCACAGATCCAGAGTCTGTTGTCCTGCCAATTAGACGATCCCCCAAGGACCATCATCTCCTAAACCCAATAAAAAGGTTCTACTGACGGCGCGGAAGGCAAATATACGATTATTTCCCGCTTCAATCAAGTCCCATAAGTCACTCTGTGGCCAGTAATTTGCTCTGAGAGATCAGTGTAAAGTCCAAGACAAAACAAGTTCTTATAACGAATGACAGGGAGTTGAAAGGTGCCGCCAGATCTGGATCTGCCCCGCCAAGCATCACCTCCTCCGCAGAAGTCACGTATTTTTGGGATCTTAGACAGTCTCTGCGGATTGGCTTGCCAACTGGACCCGCAAGGTAATATCGAAGCGGTCGGCGCAAGCTGGGATGAATTCATGATCCGGGCCGGACAAACCGGCCTGACCCGCGAGAGCGTTTTAAGGAATGCTCTTGGGAATCTCCTTCCCGAGGGTGAGCCGCGCACGGTTTTCAACTCTGCCTTGGCTGCCTTGGCGGATGGAAAACAGAAACATCATGTGCAGTTAATGGAACTGGGTTCGGCTAACAAACCGCAGGCCATCAGCTTGAATGTGCGGCCTGTTTTCGAGGGAGACACCCTGCGGGGCTTTCTGGTGCAAGGGCTTGATGTCACCTCGGAGTATCTCAGCCGCATCGCTCTTTTGGATCGGGAGCGCAAACTGCGCGAGATGCGCGCCGCCGTGGACAGGCAAAATGAAGAAATGAGCACGCTGCGGGCACAGGCGCAGAATATTGCTTTGGAGAAGGACGCGCTGGCAAGCGAGATCAGCGTGATGCAGAACCGCGCGCAAGACTTCGCGTCGGAAAAGAATACGCTCACCGCGGAGATTACCGCCCTGCAAAAACATGCGCAGGACATCGTTTCATCGAAAGATGCGCTGACGGATGAAATTCTGCGGGCCTTCCGTTCGGATCCGAACCATTTCAGCAGCACGTTTTGCCGTTTGGCGATGGAAAAGAGCAATGCGATGTTTACCGCGCTTGCTGTATTCCAGCCTGAATCGCAAAAACTCCGCTTTTCCGCGCAGCATAATGCGCCCGAATACCATCAACTTGTCGTGGACAAGGGATTTATCGAACTGGCCTTGGGCGAAGGTCCGGCGGGAATCGCCGCGCAGAAAGGCTGCGCCACTCAGTTCGATCATCTGCTCAGCCGCGAAGATTTCGTCACGTGGGCGCCGCTGGCCGAGCAATACGGCTATAACTGCATCTGGGCTTTTCCACTGGAAGATGAAGAAGGTTTGTATGGCGTGCTGCAAATTTATTTTGCGGCAGAGGAATACGGCCTTCCCGTTGAGCAGTGCGCGAACCTGACCAATCTTTGTCATATATCAACACCGCTGCTGCGCGCAGGTGATTCTTTGCATACGCGTTCCGCAGCCGCACCTATAGCGGCGAACAACACGGTTGTTCCGCTCCGTGTTCTCACCACCAATTTGGCCGAAGAGTTCAGCAATCTTCTCACCGGAGTTCTCGGACATTCTTCGTTGGTGGCGGCGGAGATTGGAGAGGGGCATGCGGCGCTCGAAGACGTGCGCGCGATTGAAAAGGCGGCGCGCGGCGCGGCCCGTCTCACGCGGCATCTGACCGCGCTCTGCGGCGGCGTGCATCATGGGCAGGCTCCGTTGGAAATCACCTCGTTTTTGCGCAACTTCGTGGGACGCGAGCGCGCCCACTTTTTCCCCGCCGGGCCTGCGGGTCTGGCCATGACCGAATCCCGCTGCCATGTGTCCGTGGAATCGCCGTCACTCGAAGTCATCCTCGATGGAATGGCCGATCATGCCCGCACCATGGGCGCTCCTTCTTCGGCTCCGGCCTGGACACTGGAAGTGGACGAATCTCGCCTGTTGCTGACTCTTTCTTATTCCGGCTTAGCATCGCTGCCGCCGCTCTGGCACGACGAGAACTGGATCGTGCAGCCCCGTCATCAGATTCCCGAATTGCTTTTTGCGCGGGAAGCCGCGCGGGCCGTGGGCGGCGACATCATTGTGCAGGAACAGGCCGATCACACGGATCTCATTTTATCGCTGCCGCTGGCGGCACAACCGGTCGCATCGTAGGGAGACGGCTCGCACCGTATCCTCATAACCATAGATGTAACTTTTCGCAGCCGGTGAAACAACGCGGACGAACCGATTAGGTTCGTCCGTTGATTTTATCGTTCGCCGAGGAGGGTCGAGGACTCTCCCGGAATCTTCTCCGCTTTCCGTTTTCAGATTTCAGCTTTTTTTACTTCCCCATCTTCTCCTTCAGCCACTCGCTGATCTTGAGTCCGGTTTCTGCGGTGAACTTGTGCGCGCCTTCCACCATGTAGAACGTCACATCCAATCCCGCCTGCTTCAGCATGTTGCTTGCGTAGGCCGCTTCCTCGAGTCCCACCGCCGGATCCTCCTTGCCGTGCGTAATGAGAACTTTCACCCCCGCCGTTTTTTCCGCTACCAATTGCGCGGGAGTGATGGCGTTTTTGATAATGTATCCGCCGTGCGCACAATAGCCCTTCACTCGCGAAGGATAATATGCCGCCGTGACGTGCGCCATCGCTCCGCCCTGACTGAATCCGATCAGCCGGAAGGTGGAATCCGCTACGGGATATCGCTTCATCACATCGTCCGCCGTGCGCACGATCCAATCGGCGGTTACGGGTGCGCCGCTCGCGTCTTCCGAATAGTCATCCCGCTCGCGTAAATGCGAAAAGCCTTTGCCTTCCGAATCGCGCGCGATGTACGGTCCTTGCGGAATCGCGTAGATGTACTCGCGCGTACTGATCAGTGGAATCCACTCCGCGGCTTTTTCAGGAGCCTGACCGTAGCCGTGCAGCAGAATTACCAGCGGATAGCGTTTGGCCGGATCGTATTCATCGGGCAGCACCACTAAATATTCTCCGACTCGCTGCTGCATACAGAGGTGGGATGTGTATCCGCCGTGCCGCATGCGTGAATTGCGGGCGATGTCTTCGAGCACGGTTTTAAAATCCGCCAGCGAACGCAGCGATTCCAAATCTGGGTCTTCCGCCGTGTGCCCCGCATCGCTCCAGCCCGCCGCTGCCGCCTTGCGTAGAACCACCATTGCCGAATCGGGCTGTTTCAAAATGGAATAGCAGCACGCCAGATTATAGAGCGAGACCGCATCGCCGGGATCGGCCTCCGTCCATTTCTTGTAGTAGGTGACGGCGGTCTGATAATCGCCGCTCATGATCGCGTCCTGCGCCGTCTGTTTCCAACTCTTCGGCTCGGCGAAGAGGGAAGAAACGCACATTGCAATTATCGTGAGAATAAGAAGAGATTTATTCATAGAAAAAATTTAGTTATGATTTGATCAGTTCAATAGCGAATAGAAAAGGGCCAGAGTGAACCAGCCCCTTGATCCTCCACGTGGCAGAACTACGATTTCGGTGTGTATTCCGGAGGACCTTCTCCGGGAGGAGGTGTTTTGTCCCGTTGCTGTCTGCGCCACTCGAGAAGCATCCTTTCAGCATCTCCTGTTGATTCCCTATGTTCTTCAACTTGCTCCTGAGATAATTCTGTCGCAACGAATCCCCGATTTACCTCATTTCTTAGTGTTATAATTTGAATTGGGAAAGACACTCCCCCAGGACTCGTCTCGATAGTATGACAGAGTGTCCATACAGTAGCAAAGATTCCATCAACAATCGAAGGTTGCGTATCTTTCCAGAACACTTTCCGAAGGAATGCAAGAAATGGATCAGCCGTCCCCTGACCACTGCCAATTGCCACAAAGCTCCCATCATTAATTTTTTCTTCGGAAGAACCCTGATGATCAAATTCAAATAGATAGCCATCTTGCGATTGAGCATACTTAGGCATTGCAACAAGGGCGCTGCACATTGCTGAGGAATGAGCCGCTGAACCTAAAAGTTTTGCTGCTTCAGCAGCAACTGACAATTCAGGTAGTAGATATTTACGAATTTCGCTGCTCAGTGCCACACGAAGCTGTTCGGGTGTATTTCTTGAATCAGCTTTTACTTGATGCCAAACCTTTTCAACGGCAGCTAAAATAAACTGAGAAAGACCTACAGACCCAGATACACCCACAACAAGTGATCCCGAAATCGTTCTTAACTTTTTTGTTGATTGCTGAATAGTGTGTTCATAGACATTGCCATATGTAGCGGCGCCGTCTGCACCCAAGACGACGCCGTCTGAACATCTTACTCCGACAATAAGTGTCATGACAATTCACCCTGAAAAACGCTATTTTTGCGATAGCGGGGATACTGCGTGTATATCCACCTAAGGAGCGTATTAAAATCTTTGGCAAGCACCCACCCAACGAGCTTTCTCAGATAATCTGCGTGTTGTGTATTCAGATTCTCTTTTAGCCTACGAACTGTATCGGCTCCTTGTTGTGTCAGGGAGTAGTTCTTCCATCTTTGGCCTGTGGGTGCGCTAATAGCTACCAAATTCTCAGCCTGCAGTGCTTCTGCATCTGAGTAGATTGCCGCATCAAATGGCCCATAGTTATATGGAATGAAATTGTAGAACCCATCTCCTACAACATTAGGCGCTTTTTCCTTCAATAGAAAAAGCGTCTTTTGCAATTGAACGGGTGAAAGTGATCGCCCTTCAGCCGAATCTAATATCAGAAGAAGCCAATCGCGTTTTTGTAATTGATCCATGATCGTACTCCGTGGATAGTACGTTTTAGGGTCAGCAATAATTAGACCCAAAACAAGCTTGGACGTATAATATACAAACGAAAAGATGCCAAATCAAGCTCGGAAATCAAGGATATTATTATCTTTGCAGATCTCAAATCGTTATGAATAATGTATTTGAACAAATGTGCAACAGCGCGTCTGTTTATCTATAGAGGCATGCCTCAAGTCTTCCTTCTCTTCTTCCACCACTTCTTGAGCCGCTCGGCAATCTCGGCTTCGCGGCCTAAATCAGTTGGCTCATAAAAAATCTTGTCCTTGTACTGCGGCGGAAGATTGTCGCCTTCCACAAAATGGCCGGGATGATCGTGCGGATAGATGTATTCCTTGCTGTAGCCTTCGCTTTGCATGAGTCCGGTTACGGGATTCCGCAAGTGCAGCGGTACGGCGGCGGGGAATGATTCGTTTTCCACAGCGGACATCGCATCGCTGATCGCTTTGTATGCCGCATTCGACTTAGGAGAAGACGCAAGATAGGTCGTCACCTGCGCCAGAATAATCCGCGCTTCCGGCATGCCGATCTGATGCACGGCTTGAAATCCTGCATTGGCCAAAACCAGTCCGGTCGGATTCGCATTGCCGATGTCTTCGCTGGCTAAAACGATCAACCGCCGCGCAACAAAGAGCGGATCTTCGCCCGCATTCAGCATCCGCGCTAAATAATATATTGCAGCATCGGGATCGGAAGCCCGCACGGATTTAATAAATGCGGAGATTGTATCGTAATGCGAGTCGCCTTTCTTGTCGTAGATCGGCATGCGCTTCAAGACGCCGTGCTCGATCAGCGTGCGGTTGATGACAATCTTTTCGACGCTTTCCCCCTGCTTGCGGGGGGACATATCCGTACTTTCCCCCCGTGGACGGGGGGATGAAAGGGGGGTGATATTCACCGCCAATTCCAGCGCATTATAGAGCGCGCGGGCATCGCCGCCGGAGAGCGCAAGTAAGGCAGATTCGCCGTCTTCATCAATCTCCACAGAAAGTGTTTTAAGCTTTTCATCTTCAGCCAGCGCCCGATGCAGAAGCGTGCGCAGATGATCCGCATGCAAAGGCTGAAACCGCAGCACGCGCGCGCGGGACAAGAGCGGTGCAATCACTTCAAACGAAGGATTCTCGGTGGTCGCGCCTAACAGCGTGACCGTTCCGTCTTCCACCGCATGCAGGAGTGCGTCCTGCTGCGCCTTGGACCAGCGATGGATTTCATCCACGAATAGCAGCGTCCGTCTGCCCTGCGCGCGAAAACGCCGCGCCGTCTCTAAAGTTTTCCGCAGTTCCGGCACTCCGGTCATAATCGCGGAAACTTGGATGAATTCATAATCCAGCGTACCGGCCAGAATCCGCGCGAGCGTAGTTTTACCCGTCCCCGGTTCGCCCCAAAAAATCAGCGAAGGCAGCGTACCGCCCGCGACAAGCTGCGACAGCATGGCGCCTTCGCCTACCAGATGCTCTTGCCCCGCAAAACCGGCCAGCGTGGAGGGCCGCATGCGTTCGGCCAGCGGAGCATCTGTTGCGGGTTTAGCGTTTTTGTCGAAAAAGTCAGTCATGAGAAAAGTATAATGAGATAATGGAATTATCCCGATTCGGATTAGACCCGAGTTGCGGTTACCACCGAATATGCTCCCAAGTTCCGCAGATGCAGAGCGGAAGTCAGCCAATCACAGAGAACGCTGATCAGGAACAGAGGCAAAAAAGACTTGAAATACTGCGATTGATAATACCCTACGCGCACCTCGCTGACTTCAAATCCATGCCGCCTTAACAGTTTTTCCATCGCGGCGGGACAGCAATGGCGATAGTATAGCGGCGACCAACAGAAGTGCAGGCTTTCGGGATAATAAATAAATCGTATAATGCGCGTCACCAGCCGTTCGGGAAGCAGCCGCTTAATCGTCGCAAACAACGCGTATTTCTGAGGGAAAAACAACACCAGAAATCCATTCGGCTTCAACACGCGGCAACATTCCGAAATAAAATTTTCCGGATGAGGCAAATGCTCAATCAACCGGCACGCGGTCACGCCGTCCAGACATCGGTCGGCCAACGGAATCCCCTGCGAAACGTCGCATTGCAATTTCACGGAAATTTCAGAATTCAAGCGGAGTTCCGCGGCGGAGACGTCGAGCGCAACGGATCGGATATCTGTGGAATTGTTCCCACCGCGAAGGTAATCGCACTTGCGGCCGCTGCCGACGTCGGCAATCCACGGCGAGCCGGGTGTTTTTGATTTATGAATGACTTGGGCAATATACGCCGCATGAATATCGTCGCGCGCAAGGGAAAGACGTTTTTCCATCGCGTCACACGCGCGGCGGTTGGCGGCCAGAAAAGAATGCAGTATCGCCTTCATTATTCAATGAATATAACAAAGAAAAATGCGCCTGTCAATTAGCATGGACAATTAAAAAAAGCTTTACTATGGAACAGGCGACGGAAAAATACAAGGCGAGGCTTTACAGCCTCGCCTTGAGCACGATGACGCGAAAACGAATCGGACTACCCGCGTATGCCGGGGCGCTTCTCCGCGAAGAAAACCGGCAGCGGGCGGCCAATCACGCGCGTCAAGGGAGAATCTATATCATCTCGACAATTTGTATCGTGGCGCATGCCTTCTTCGAATAAAGAAACAGGCGCCATCCGCTTCGCACCGCACATGGCCGAGAATCGGATTTCGCGTGTAGTCACGGCCGTTATTGTTCACTCCTTGTCAGATCAAATTCCCGCTTTCGTCACCGCTTTCAATGAATCCCGTTGTGCGGCGCCGAACGCCGGATGAATCATTCACGTTCATCCGCACTCCCGAACTGCCCATACTCTGGCCCGAACAGCCTTTATGGAGCATTTGATTTTCGGACTTGTTTGTCAATTTAAGGACATAGACATCACTATTCAAGCAGAAAAGACTGACATTCGGCACTTAGAAGTGACAATAGTTTTTTGCATAGTATTGTTAATATTACTGATGGGCGTCAATAGGATAACACTCACAACTTCAAGAGAGGAGTTGGATTAATTGACACGAACTATCCGTTTAATGCGGCAGTACCTGAATTTTTGTTTTGCGGCCATGTTTATAAGGAACGGATCAAGTGAAATGGGTTGACAGTTCCGTTTTTTGATCTATATTACACTACTCAAATCATGACAAAGGAGTGGACGTGAAAAGCACACTATGGCTGGCCTTAATCGGACTTGCACTGATCTCATCCGACAGTTTTGCCTTGCTGCGCTTCGGACTAAAAGCCGGTGTGAATCTGGCGAATGTGGAAGCGAAAGATACCGATGTGGACTACGAAATTAAACCCGGCTTCACGGCGGGAGCGATGGCCGAAATCCCGATCAGTCCCGGCGGCGGCATGGCCGTACGCGGCGAACTGCTTTACGTGCAGAAGGGAGCGAAGCAAACCCTGATGAACAACGAAGGAAAGTTGCTGGCGGAGGAACTCGCTTTAGCTCCGTTTTTGGTATTCTATTTTCCGGGAGTGAAAGTTCAGCCTTTTCTGGAAGCAGGGCCGGAATTCGGATGGAACACGCTGGCCAAATCCAAGCAGGACGGCGAAACGTGGAACGTGGGTGCGGACTGGCGGGACAACAATTTCAGCATCAATTTGGGTGCGGGTGTGCTCATTCCTTTCGAACACACGGATCTTGTGATTGACGCCCGCTACAATCTCGGACTGGTGGACGTTTCCACGGGCGTCGGCAACAGCACGGTCAAGACCAACGGCATTCAGATTTTCGTCGGATACAATTTCTTCAAACTATAAACGCTCGATGAACGCGAACCTCTGAAGGAGAGACAGATGAAGATTGCGACACGCGGAATGATTTTCTGCCTCGCGCTGGCACTGCTATTAGGAATCGGCACGGCGTCCGCTCAAACGGACAAGGGAAATATCGTTTTCATGGGAACGGCGGCTTTCGGCACGACCAGTAGCGACGGCAATAGCCAGACGGACGTGGAATTGTCCCCGCGTGGCTATTATTTCATGATGGATCAGGTGGCCATCGGCGGGCGGCTCTCTTTCCGCAGCACCAGCTATAGTGGATCGAGTACCTCTTCCGTTTTGTTCGGGCCGGACGCGCTGTACTTTTTTAAGCTGGACAGCAAGGAATTGCTGCCGTTTGCGGGATTGGGTTTGTTTTTGAGTTCGTACAGCAACGGGGAATCCACCACCGGATTCACGTTTTCGCTGCACGGCGGATTGTCCTATCTGCTGCGCGAGCATCTTTCGGTTTTCCCCGAAGCGCATTTGGATATCGAGAGCCGTGACGGCAACACGAGCACTACCTTCGGAATCGGTGTCGGCTTGGCGGGATTCCTCTATTAAAGAGGAGTTCCCCACTTGAGCGGGCGCATACCGCCCGCTTCATATAAAGAGGCGACCCGCAAGGGCCGCCTCTTCGGATTTACCTAAAAATTACTGCGAAGTTTTACTTCATGCCGCAGGCGGAGATCCGGTTTCGAAAAGAAGCATGGCCGCCAAACCCGCCAGCATAAGAACACCGAGAATAACGACCAGTGTCAATTTGATTTTTTTTTCGCTTGGCGCGAGCGAACTCCACGTGCGGCGGTTTTCTTTCCATTTGTCGCGATGCGCAAGACCAATGGCCATAAATGCCGCTCCCATAATCGTAAATCCCCAGCTGCTCAAAGTGAAATCCTCTTTGGGAACAAGCAGTATCATGGACACCCCCGTCAACAGCCATACAATACCCATGAGGAAGATGGCGAAATAGTCAGGCGGACGCTTTTCTCGTCGGGCACGAACAACCACAAGCACAAGTAGGGCAAGCAGCAATGCGCCTGTCAGAACCATAATCCAAAACCACGGTTGCGAGCTCATATTGCCTCCTAAATGGGATACGACACGAGATTGTGATTTGCTAAAGTGAAAGTCCTTCGTGCTTCAGCAGCCACTCTTTCATGGCAAGGCCGCCGCCGAAACCGGTGAGACTTCCGTTTGAACCGACCACGCGATGGCAGGGAATCACGATGGACAGCGGATTGCGGCCGCAGGCCGTACCGACCGCGCGCGAGGCCGCCGGGCTTTTCAGGCTCTTGGCAATCTGCCCGTAGGTTCGCGTTTGCCCGAAGGGAATTCGCTGCAAAGCCTTCCAGACTTTTTTCTGGAATTCTGTGCCTTCAAAACTCAGCGGCAGATCAAACTCTTCGCGTTTGCCCGCGAAATATTCCGCGAATTGTTTTTCCGCTTTACGCAGCACGTCGTTGCGCGCCGGATTTCCCTTGGGCCGCGGGCACTCTCCGGAAATATCCACGTATGTGAGCGCATCTTCATCGGCAAAGATCCGGATTTTGCCGACCGGCGACGGGACTTCCGTCCAATAGGTTTTCATATTTATTCTCCGCAGAATTCTTTCTTTTCGCCGAGGAGGGGGCTACCTCTCTCCCCCCGTTCCATCCGCCTCTTGGCGAGATCTCGTCAAAGACGGATGGGGGGAAGAAAAGGGGGTCTCTGAGTAATGATGAACGAGGAACGATGAATGATGAAATGATAATCCGGTAGGGACATGGCCTGCCATGTCCGTTTTGGATTCCGTCTAAACCCTAACTAGCGGCGGCCTCTGGCCGCCTTTTCCGCCGAGCCGGGTTAAGGTCTGCCGCAACCCGACCGGAATCTTTTATCTTCCCCCCCGTGGACGCACTACTGTCTCAATGTTTTTTTGTGGGGGAAGGGATTGGAAATAAAAGAGCTTGAGGATCTCGCGGAGATCGTGTAAATTGGTGGTACCACTACCCCAAGACACGAACCGGAGGCTCAA
>RPQS01000050.1 GCA_003818605.1 Candidatus Zhuqueibacterota bacterium
CAAAGGGTTGACGAGCCGGTCGGACCAGTTAGCCTGAATAGTACAGAGATTTTACGTTTGAAGCAAGCAAGCAAGCTTAAAAGCTTGACCTGAGGCACTGGCGTGCCAACGGCTGCCGCGCGGCTTCGCCGCCGCTGCATCGTACGCATGCCGTCGTTGGGGTCTGCGGCCCCGCCGGAAGAGGCATAATTGGTGCCGGGTCGGTTATGGCGTTGTCATCTTGAATTTTGGTGCGAACGGAGGAAATGCTGCGAGATTGGCCGTGAAATATGACTTATAATCTGATAATTCAATCAAATACAAGAAGTGATCCGAAGGAACTGGATCTACGGACAGAGAACGGCGTATAAAAAGACGCCGGTGGGCTTGACTTTCACGGGGAATGCCCTTATCTTTCGGTTTCTTTCGGGGCAGTAGCTCAGCTGGGAGAGCACCACGTTCGCAACGTGGGGGTCGGCGGTTCGATCCCGCTCTGCTCCACCAAGGCATTCATTTATGGATGCTTAGATCGCCGAACAAGTATCGCCGGGTCCCGTGCAAGGGATGACGGCCCAACCCCGCCAGGACCGGAAGGTAGCAACGGTAAGCAGTTCATCACTGTGTTGCGGATCAGCCTGGCGATACTTGTGCGGCGAGTTTTTTGGACTTATCTTGAACAAATGGGCAGTGTTAGATAAAACCAAGCAGTTCACTCGCACAGAATAGGCAAATAGAGGCGGGAAGTCGGGTTGACAATACTTAAGAAAACGGGTATCTTTATTGGTTAATGTTGCCGCGTCCCCTCCTGCAACGAATTACTGATTCCCCAAGACTTATATCATGTCCTATCAAGTAATTGCCCGACGATGGCGGCCGAAAAAGTTTTCGGACGTGGTCGGACAGGAACATATCACCCGCACGATTCAGAATGCCCTCCGTCAGGGACGACTCGCGCACGCTTTTTTGTTTACCGGGCCGCGCGGAGTCGGCAAGACTTCCACGGCGCGGATTTTGGCGCGCGCTGTAAACTGCCCGAATATTGATTTGCACGGCGAGGTGGAGCCGTGCAATGAATGCGACACCTGCCGCGCGCTGTTCGAAGACCGCGAAATGGATGTCATCGAAATGGACGCGGCCTCATACACAAGCGTAGACGATATTCGGCGGATCAACGAAAACTGCCGTTTGTCTCCGGTGGCGGGACAGCGGAAGATTTATATTATTGATGAAGTCCACATGCTCTCGAAGAGCGCTTTCAACGCGTTTCTGAAAACGCTCGAGGAACCGCCCGAGCATGTGATTTTTATTCTGGCCACGACGGACGTGCAGAAAGTTCCGGCCACGATTTTGTCGCGCGTGCAGCGGTTTGATTTTCGACCGGTGCAGCCGGCGGATGTAGCTCCGCATTTGAAAAAGATTTGCGAAAGTGAAGGCTGGCCCGCCGAAGACGAAGCCTTGTGGCTTATTGCAAGGCGGGCAGAGGGATCGCTGCGGGATGCGGAAGGGCTGCTCGATCAGGTGGTTTCGTACGCGGGCAATCAAGTCACACTGGAAGCGACGCGCGAAGTGTTGGGAATTCTACCCGGCGATTTGATGGCGGAGGCTACCCGCTTGTTATCCGGACATCGCATGGCAGAAGTACCCGCTTATTTGGAGCAGTTGGCTCTGCGCGGCGTGGACTATACCGATCTTTTAAAAGCCATGCAGGGCTACTGGATGGATCTTGTGTTTCTAAAAGAAGGCTTGCCGGTTTCGGGCCGGATGGAAACCGAGATGCAGCAGATGAAAGAAGCGGGAGCCGATCTTTCGATTGAAGATTTATTCCGGCTGATCAGACTTGCGGAAGGATTGGAAGACGCTCTGAAATGGTCCACCGCTCCGCGCGTTCGATTTGAAGTTTCCTTCCTCAGATGGGCGACGCTGGATCGGGTGGCAACGATAAGGGATATTCTGGATCGTTTAAGCGGCGGCGAAGGTTCGGCCGTTCCGGAAAGGCAGGCGATGACTGCTTCGCAAGCAACCGCAGTTTCATCCCCGCCTCCCCCACCCGCTCCGATTGTAAAACCGGCTCCGATTAAGGCAGAAACAACTCCACCGACACCGCCGGTGCCCGCAGCGGAAAGCACACCGACAAACGCGGCGGCAAGCGGCGAAGTGGATTTAGAAACACTGCGCGCGCGCTGGGGAGAAATCTTAGCGGCTTTACGCAAACGCAATCAAGCAGCGGCGGCGATGGCGGAAAGTTCATGGATTCTGGATAGTTTTGACGGACGCAAGTTGACGGTCTGCTGCACGATGGCGGGGAAATTTGCGACCGACCGCATGAAGGAAAGCCTTCCCGCTTTAGCGGCGGCGATCACGGACGTCTGCGGAATCACTCCCATCATGGCGGCGGGTGCACCACGCACGGACGTAGTTAAACCCGTAGAAAAACTGGCTGCCAAACCTCCAGCCGAGAGAGACGATTTATTCAACAGCTTAATGAACCGCTTCGGCGGTGTGGAAATTGATCCGAAAAAATCACGCGAGCCGCGCTGATGTCTTTAGACGTATCCAAATTCTCACCGTCATTGGAACGGCTTGTGGAACGGATTGCCAAGCTGCCCGGATTGGGGCGGAAGTCGGCGGCGAGGCTCGCGCTGCATATTTTGCGGCAACCGGATGAGGACGCGCGGGAATTGGCGCAAGCGATTCTCGACGTCAAGAGCAAAATCCATCTGTGCCGTATCTGCTCGAATTTTACGGAAGAGGAAACGTGTTCCATTTGCGTGGATATGCGGCGGGATCACACATTGATTTGCGTGGTGGAAACACCGTCGGATGTTTTGCGGCTTGAGCGAACCGGATCGTTTCGCGGACTCTATCATGTGTTGGGCGGAGTGCTTTCGCCACTGGACGGAATCAGTCCGGATGATTTGCGGATTGCGGAATTAGTGGAACGGGTGAAAGACGGCACTGTCCGTGAAGTGATTCTGGCGATTAATCCAACGACGGACGGGGACACGACTTCGCTGTATTTGCTGCGCGTTTTGAAAGAACGTAACGTGATGGTATCGCGGATTGCACGAGGGATTCCAATTGGCGCGGAACTGGAACACGTGGATGAAGTGACGCTGGCGAGCGCGCTGGAAGCAAGGACGAAGATGCAGTGAGAAGAAAGGATGAAGGATGAGGGATGAAGGATGAAGCAGCCCTCAGACTTGAGATTGGAAAGAAAAGACCCCCCTTGAGTCCCCCCGTGAACGGGGGGAGAGACAAATAGGATAAGAATTGATTCCCGGATTTAGTTTAGCCAATCAAATTACGCTGTCGCGGTTGGCCCTTGGACCGCTGTTTCTGATTGCGTATTTGAGTTCATGGAGATATTCCTTAGAAGCGGCGTTTGTGGTAGCGCTGGTTATAGAAGCTACAGACGTAGCGGACGGGATCATGGCGCGCCGCCGCAAGCAGGTTTCGGACGTGGGCAAATTGCTCGATCCGATGAGCGACTCCATCGCGCGGCTTTCCTATTATATCGGCTTTTTAGTGATGGGGCTGGCATCGGCGTGGATGGTAGCAATTTTAGTCTATCGCGATGTGGTAGTTTCGTATTTGCGCGTGTTCGCCGCTCTCACGGGAACGGCAATGGGACGGCGGACGTCGGGCAAGTGGAAAGGCATTTTGCAAGGCGCAACAGCCTTGGTAGTGATGGGACTCTTAATCATTGATCACCGCATTATTGAAATCCCATGGGTGGGACGGATTGTGTACGGTTTGTTGGTGTTCGTGACGGCATACACGATATTTACCTTATATGAATACTTGCGCGGCAACAAGGAACTGCTCTTAGAAATCCGCAGACGGGGACGGCCTTGAAAAAGTTATCATGGCCGGAGTGGGTCGTCGTTACGCTGGGCGGTTCGGGATTGTCTCCAGTGGCACCGGCTACGGTGGCTTCGGCGGTGACG
Source organism: Candidatus Zhuqueibacterota bacterium (assembly GCA_003818605.1). Taxonomy (GTDB): domain Bacteria; phylum Electryoneota; class RPQS01; order RPQS01; family RPQS01; genus RPQS01. The sequence goes on from RPQS01000050.1 coordinate 3,927, forward strand.
TGCGTGATTTTCTGGTTCGCGTCCGTTCTTCTACAGTGGCCGTGGATGCTGCTTATCGTTCCGGTTCTTTTTATTTCAGTATGGCTTTCCTATCGCGCGATCGGCGCATTTGATATAAAAAGCGACGCGCGATTCAAGAAATTGCGGCGGCCCAATCCGAAGCGCGAAGATCCGGACGCGGTGGTGATTGACGAATTCGTCGGTCAATGGATCACCCTGATTGCCGTGCCGCACACGCTAATCGGTTTCGGCGCGGCTTTTTTTGTTTTTCGGTTTTTCGATATTCTGAAACCTTTGGGAGTGAAATCCATTCAGGATTTTCCGGGCGGCTGGGGCATCGTGCTGGATGACGTTTTAGCGGGAATGTGGGGCGCGATTCTGCTCACTCTCATTTTCCGGATTGCCCCGCACTTTCTGTAACGGATCAAAGGAAGAGCTATTTCTTACGCGAGCGAAATACTGACGATCGGCGATGAGGTTCTACGCGGAGACATCGTCAACGGAAACGCCGCTTATATCGGGCGGGTTTTAGCGGAGGCCGGTATTCCCGCCGGATTCAGTTCGGTGATTCCCGACCGGATGGACGCGATCATATCGGCTTTGGATGTGGCGATGTCGCGGGCACACTTCATCATTGTAACGGGCGGGTTGGGGCCGACTCCGGACGATCTCACGCGGGATGCCGTGGCGCGGTATTTCGGGATGACGCTTGCGGAAGACGAAACACTGCTCAAACACGTAAAGGAACTCTTCCGGCAACGGGGGATGACCATGCCGGAGACATCGCGTAATCAAGCCCTCTTCCCCATCGGAGCGAAGAAAATTCCTAATCCGCACGGCACAGCCACGGGAATACACATCGAGCGAGACGGACGACATGTGTTCGCACTTCCCGGAGTGCCGGTGGAAATGCGGCAGATGATGACGGAGTATGTGGAACCAACCATTGGCGCGGCATATTGCGGCGGACAAGTCCGTACGCGAACGCTGCGGCTGACGGGAATCGGTGAATCGCATTTGCTCGCGAAATTGGGCGATCAGAGCGAGCTTCAATCGCGTGTGCAAATCGCCTATCTGCCCCATCACGGACTACTTGATCTGCGATTGACAGCACACTCGCAAGACGAACACGAGGCGGACGCGCAGATTGCGCACGCGGAAGGTTTTATTCGTGAACGGGTCGGACATCATATTTACTCGACAGGCGCAACGACCCTCGCTGAGGTGATCGGCAATATTTTAGTCAATCGCAGTCAATGGCTGGCTACAGCCGAGAGCTGCACGGGCGGATTAATCGCGGATATGATCACGGACGTACCGGGATCCTCACAATGGTTTGAGCGGGGATGGATCACGTACTCCAATGATTCAAAACGCGAAACGTTAGATGTTCCGGCGGAATTGATCGAACGGTACGGAGCCGTCTCGGAAGAAGCGGCGCGCGCGATGGCGGAAGGAGCGCGCAAGAACGCGGGAACAGACTGGGGACTCTCTTCCACGGGTATTGCGGGACCCAGCGGCGGATCAGAAAAAAAACCGGTGGGTACGGTATGGGTAGCGATCGCCGGAGAGCGCGACACGTGGGTACGTAATCTGAAGTTTTCGGGTCTGCGGGAAACGATTAAGCTGCGCACGGCACATGCGGCGCTGAGTTTTCTGTATGCACAATTGACGGACGCAAGACTCTGATGCGGCTCTTCATCGCCATTGATCTGCCGGAAGACTGGAAGCGGCTGCTGGCTCAGCCGGAAACGAGCATCGGTTGGCTGGGACGAGGCGTGAAATGGGTGGATCCACACAGCACGCATTTAACGTTGAAATTTTTAGGCGAGGTCGAAGAGAAAATGCTCCCGGATATTCAGGCGGGAATGGCGACGGCCTGCCGGGAAGTGGAGTCATTTTCCATGCAGCTAAAGGGAACGGGAGTTTTTCCGAACGCGAAGATGCCACGCGTATATTGGGTGGGAATAGACGCGCCGCCGAACTTAATGACGCTGCAAGCGCGAATCGAGCAGGAGATGGAAACGCTCGGATTCGAGAAGGAAGAGCGGGCCTTTAAGCCGCACCTGACACTGGCGCGCATCAAAGATCCGGCGGGAAAACAGCGCATGACCGAAGCGCTTTTGAGCTACAAAATCGAGAGCGGCGCAGTGACGGTGCGAGAGACACTGCTCATGCGCAGCCATTTATCCAGTGAAGGAGCGCGCTACGAAGCGATGTGGAGATGTCCACTCGGCACACCGGCGACTTCGTAACGAAACCTTTCGTATCCTTCATTCATTAACCGACCATGCGTCAAGGGAGAAGCCGTGCCGCGGCAAACCATCTTAAACGAAATCGCCGCCCCGATAGACCGGGTGTGGCAACTGCTGAGTGATTCAAAGGAATTTGCCTTCTGGGCGCCGAACATTCGGGAATTGGAACTGGAACCGGACAAGTTTGCCATTGACACGATCCGCCGCTTCAAACTCGATGTTAACGGCAAGATTGAAACGCTGGAGACGCGCATCACGCACTGCATTCCGCAGCAGATGTTCGCGGAAACTCCGACGGGCGGCTCCTTGAAACTCCACGAGAAAGTAGAAAGCCTGCGGATGATTTACCGCATCGAGGAAGTGGACAAGAAAACGACCAATTTTACGTTCACCATCGAGTATGAAATGAAGGGTTTCATGAACAAGATGCTGGAAAAGGTCATCATGGGCACCTTCATTTCGCAGCTTCGGCTGTGGTTCGAACGGCTGCAAACATATGCGGAAACGGGCCGTGTCGTTTAACGATTGACCGACAACACAGGACATTCTCGACATTCTATTCATACAACCAGAGAGTCCGCTCATGAGCAAGGAAACGGACGAGAAGAAAAAAAATCTCGACATCACGCTGCAGCAGATTGACAAGCAGTACGGCAAGGGTTCGGTCATGCGGCTGGGAGACAGCGGACCGATCCAGAGAGTAGACACGATTCCCACGGGAGCCATGTCGCTGGACGTAGCGCTGGGTCTGGGCGGCGTACCACGGGGGCGCGTAATCGAAATTTACGGCCCGGAATCTTCCGGCAAGACGACGCTGGCGCTGAGCATTATCGCGCAGGCGCAAAAAACCGGCGGTTATGCGGCAATCATTGACGCGGAACACGCGCTCGATCCGAACTATGCCAAAGCGCTGGGCGTCAACACGGATGAACTTTTAGTCAGCCAGCCGGACACGGGCGAGCAAGCTTTGGAAATCGCCGAGATGCTCATCCGTTCGAGCGCGTTGGACGTGGTCGTGGTGGACTCGGTTGCCGCGCTCGTTCCCAAGGCGGAGATCGAGGGAGAAATGGGCGACTCACTGCCCGGTTTGCAGGCGCGGCTGATGAGCCAAGCCTTGCGCAAGCTGACGGCGGTGGTTTCGCGGTCGCGCACGAGTTTGATCTTCATCAATCAATTGCGGATGAAAATCGGCGTGATGTTCGGGAATCCGGAAACTACAACGGGCGGCAATGCGTTGAAGTTTTATGCGACAATCCGTATGGACATCCGGCGCGTAGCCTCTTTAAAGGACGGCGACGCCGTGGTCGGCAATCGCACTCGCGTGAAAGTCGTGAAAAACAAATTAGCCGCTCCATTCCGCGAAGCTGAATTCGATATTATGTACGGACGCGGAATTGACCACACAGGCGACGTTTTAGATTTGGCCGCGCAGCTTGGAGTGGTCGCAAAAAGCGGGACATGGTACAGCTATGGCGATGAGCGTCTCGGGCAAGGCAAGGAGCGCGTGGTGGAAGTTCTGAACGACGCGCCGGACATGCTGCAGAAGATCGAAGCGGCGGTGCGGCAGAATCTCGGCTTTGCCACAGTGGAAGCGGGACGTTCGGGCGATGGTTCGGAGCCAGAGACTCCCAAAGCGAAGAGTAAAAAAGGATCGTGATTTCCTTTCGCGATATAATCGGGAAACGGGAAACGCGGTTCGCGGTGTTGTTGGCCGCGTTTCTTCTGTGGCAGGTTCCGCTCGCACAAGCGCATCAGTTTGTGCTGACGGCGGGGTATGCGAATTCGCGCACTCCGCACGTTGGCGAGGGAATTTCGACGCAGCATCCGCCGATTCGAAGCGGCGGCGGCTGGGCGGGCGGTATTCGGATTGACGTGATGCCGCCGAACAAGCCGATTATGTTCGGGCCGAGTTTTCTCTATTGGAATAATCTGACGGGAGACACGGATCCGAATTCGCAGTCGCGGTATTTTCAAATCGAATTGGGCGGAAGGTTCTCGGTGAGATCGCGGACGATGCCTGCGCTCTATGCAGGAGTCGGCGCGGGGTATTCGTTTTCACAGGCCACACGCGAACCGCGCTGGGTGGGAGCGAAAGAAGAATACGACGGCGATTTTCCCACAGGTTCGGTGCATTTCGGAGTGAAATCAAAGACACGCAGCGATATCACGGTAATTGCAGAAGGGTCTTTTCATTTCGGCTTGGGTGAACCGGCACAATCGCGATCCATTGGCCCGGCGAAAGCGTGGCTGGTGCAAATCGGAGTGGCCTTCGACATGCTGACCGGATCGCAGAAATGAAAACCGCGGAAGGCGAGCGAAAAGCTGCGCAGCGAAAACCAGCCACAGCGCTCAGTACGGCGGTGAGATTACTCTCCGCGCGGCCGTATTCGGAGCGGAAGCTGCGGGAAAAGCTGACGAGGAAATTTTCCCGCGAGGAAATTGACTACGCGATCCAGCGGCTGAAAGACGAACGGCTGCTGAACGACCGAAAATACGCGGAAGATTTCGTGCGCGCGCGGCTGGCGGCCAGACCGCGAACGGGAGTGGCTTTGCTGCGGGATCTTTTTCAACGCGGAGTGCCGCGAACAATTGCGCAGGACGTGGTCAAAGAGCTTGCGCCGAAAGAATCCGACGAAAAATTGGCGCGCGAATTAGTGCGGCGGAAAGCGACGCACTATGCTGGGCTGGACGAACAGACCCGGTGGCGGAGATTGAGTTCCTTCCTCGCACGGCGGGGATTTTCCTTTGACGTGATCCAAAAAGTACTGCGGCTGCCGCCGGAAGGCGAAACCGAAGAATAGAATCTGCGTGATAGAACATTTATGACATCGAAAGAAATCCGAAAACTTTTTTTAGAGTTTTTCCGCGAACGAGGACATACCATTGTGCCCTCAGGTTCCGTGGTTCCGCAGGATGATCCCACCCTGCTGTTTACGAATGCGGGGATGAACCAGTTCAAGCCGTACTTTTTAGGCCGGCAGAAGCCGGAACACACGCGCGTGGCCGATACGCAGAAGTGCATTCGCGTTTCGGGCAAGCATAACGACCTCGAAGAAGTGGGGCCTTCGCCCTATCATCATACGTTTTTCGAGATGCTGGGCAATTGGAGTTTCGGCGATTATTTCAAGAGGGAAGCGATCACGTGGGCGTGGGAACTCATGACGCGCGGCTACGGACTTCCCAAGGAAAAATTGTACGCATCGGTGTATGAAACCGACGACGAAGCGGAAAAGTTATGGAAGAGCGAAACGGACATCAATCCTTCGCACGTTTTACGCTTCGGCAAGAAGGATAATTTCTGGAGCATGGGAGACACGGGGCCGTGCGGGCCGTGCAGCGAATTGCACATTGACCGCGGGCCGGAGTTCGATTCCGATCCTAAAGCTTTCGTGAATACGGGGTCGCCGCGCTATATTGAGTTATGGAATTTGGTGTTCATGCAATACGACGCGCAAAAGGACGGAACGCTTTTAGATTTGCCCGCGAAGCACGTGGATACGGGCGCGGGACTGGAACGCATCACAACCGTTATGAATGGATTGCGCTCGAATTACGATACGGATTTATTTCAGCCGATTATTCAGGCGATTGCCGAGATGAGCGGCAAGCGATACACGGATGACGGCGAAGGAATTCCGCATCGGGTGATTGCGGATCATTTGCGGTGTCTGTCATTCGCGATTGCCGACGGAGCGATGCCGGGAAACGAAGGCCGGGGCTATGTGCTGCGGAGAATTCTGCGACGCGCGGCACGGTTTGGCCGCAAGCTGGACATGCACGAACCGTTTTTCTATAAATTGGTACCGGTGTTAGTGGACGTAATGGGTGCGACGTTTCCGGAAGTGAAAGAACGGCACGTGCACATTTCGCGCGTGCTGCAAGCGGAAGAAGAACATTTCGGCAGAACATTGGATCGCGGACTGGAAAGATTTGCGGAAGTTGTGGCAGCGGTGCGGACAGCGAAAAGCACGACAGTGCCGGGCGAAGAGGCTTTCCGGCTGTATGACACGTTCGGCTTTCCGCTCGATCTGATGCAGCTCATGGCAAGGGAAGAAGGGCTCTCGATTGACGACGCAGCGTTTCAGGCGGAGATGGACAAGCAGAAAGAAAGGGCGAGAGCGGCCGGAGCTTTTAAGGAAAGTGAATTCGCACGCACCTTGGAGTATGCCGGTTGGAAGAGTATGTTTGTCGGATACGATCATCTCGATATTACAAGTCAAATACGTTTCGAAGGAGTATCGCGTGACAAACAATTCGAATTCGTTGCTAAAGAGACTCCCTTCTATGCTGAAGCGGGTGGACAGGTAAGTGATGTTGGTACCATCGAGGTGCTGAATAATCAGCAACCTCTTTTGTCATTAGAAGTGATATCGGTTCGCAAAGTTGGAGAGGGGATTCTCCATGCCGCAAATATAATTGGTAAGGCTACTCACAGTGATCTCGTGAATCATGAGTTTGGTGCACATCTTGTCGTCTCTCCCTCCCATCGCATACCCACGCAGTACAATCACACGGCGACGCATTTATTGCAAGCGGCATTGCGGGAGATATTGGGGGAACACGTGCATCAGGCGGGATCGTACGTGGGGCCGGACCTCATGCGGTTCGATTACACGCACTATCAGAAGCCGACCGCCGAAGAACTGGCGCAGATCGAAAAGCGGGTGAATGATTTTATCCGCATGAATCTCCCGGTGACGCCGCGCACAACGACGCTGAAAGAAGCACAGGCGGCGGGGGCAATGGCTTTGTTCGGCGAAAAATACGGCGAAGAAGTAAGGTTGATCGAGATCGGCGAAAACGAAAATTACATATCGCGCGAATTGTGCGGCGGAACGCACACGAAACGCACGGGCGATATGGGCTTGTTTGTGATCAAGGCCGAAACATCGGTGGCGGCGGGAGTGCGGAGAATCGAATCTCTGACCGGCGAACGCGCGCTGGAAGAATTCCAAAGACGGCGGGAACAGGTGGACGAACTGACGCAGATTCTGGTCAGCGAAGGCAGCGATCCGTTGGAAAAACTGCGGAAGATTCTCGACGAAAAGAAAAAAACCGACAAGGAACTGGAACAACTGCGCGGACAGGCGGCAGGCTCGGCCATGAAGGATTTAGCCGCGCAAGCCATCACGATTGGCAAGAGCAAATTAGTGGCGGCGGAAGTTACCGCGCAGACGATGGACCAGCTCAAAGAAATGGGAGACGCTCTACGCGAGAGTTTGGGTTCGGGAGTCGGGGTGTTGGCCGCCGCGATAGACGGCAAACCGTCTTTGGTCGTAGTCGTGACACCCGATCTGGTCAAAGCAGGTGTGGATGCGGTGCCTATCGTGAAAGAATTGGGAAAGCGGCTGCAAGGTGGCGGAGGCGGAAAACCGCATATGGCTACAGCCGGAGGTCGGAACTTAGAAGGGATCAAGGACGTTTTGGCTGAGTCTGAAACCGTGGTGATTAAATATCTGCAATAATGCCTCCGTAATGCTGGAATATTTCAAGGCAGTCCGGTTGGACTGCCTTTTGTTATTGTTATTTATTGTATTAATGGAATTATTAAAATTTGCATTTATTTAATCAGTTAATTAAATTAGGCGGTCAGTTAAATATTACACTGAAAGATTCCGGCAGGGTCAACGACCCTGCTCGGCGGAGAGAATAAATTTTAACACTCCCCTTGGTGACGAGATAGATATGGCAGACGACGCAAGACAAAGAATACTGGACGCGGCCTTCAGGGAATTTTCCCTGAACGGCAAGGCCGGCGCCAGAATGCAGGCGATTGCGGAACGCGCACAGGTCAATCAGGCGATGCTTAACTACTACTATAAGAGCAAAGACGACCTGTATATGGAAATCGTGCGGCAGAGCGTCTATCGTTGTCACAAGGATCATCCGAAGCTTTTAAACCTGTCGCAGGAAGCGCAACGACAGAGTATACTCGATCACATTGAACGCGACATCCGGTTTTGGGCGGCCAACGAAGACTTATTGCGGCTCACGCTGCATGATCTTTTAGCGGGCGGCGAAGGGATGAAGCTCGCGCTAAGGGAAATGCTCGGAGATGAAGAAATGCGGGCGGATGCGGCAAAGATGATGACCGGCGGTTTATTCCGGTCTAAAGATCCGAGTCAGGTGATGCTGCATTTTACGAGCCTGACGCTGCTTTCGCTGATTCCGCTGGAAGCGATCCGTGAGATCTATTCAAGCTCCGCGTCAAACGCTGAATTTCTGGAAGCCCGGATCGCGGCGGTGAGAGATCTTTTGGAACACGGACTTTTTTCGGAACAAACCCCCGGCGGTAAAAGCGCTCCCAACGGTGAAATCCAATAACCGGATCGCGTGCTGCTTCTCCTCTATTTCATTCAATCGAAGGAATCTTTCAGGCTTCAGGCAGATACGACTATGCACAACAGGCAATTCAAAACAATTCATCACATGATCCGTCCGGTTTTTCTCGCGGTGGCGATCTTCCTCGTCAATTCCTTTGCCGCAGCACGGCAATTGACGTGGGACGAAGCCTGGGGAATCGCCGGATCCCAGAATGCAACGCTTCTGAACGCGAAAGAGGATCTGGTCACGGCACGCGAACAAGTGAACGAGGCGCGCTCGGCGGCTTTCCCGACGATTTCGCTTTCGGGACAGTATACACGCAATATAGATATGCCGGTGTTCTTTATCAACGGAATGCCGATGCGCATCGGCGAGAAGAACACCTATGCGGGCATCGCTGAAATCCGGCAGCCGATCTGGGTGGCGGGAAAAGTCGGCACGGCATTAAAAATCGCCAAGAGCTATCTGGCTCAGACCGAGGTCAACAACAGCCTGACCAAGCAAAACGTGTACGTGGAACTGGCACAATCCTTCTATGGAACGATCCTCGCGCGGGAATTAGTCAAGACCTCGGAAACGGCACTGCAGCGGGCAACCGATCATCGGGATAAAGCCCGGTTGATGTTCGCGCAGGGAGTTGTTTCGGAATACGACAAGATCCGCGCGGAAGTGCAGGCAGCCAACCTCGAACCACAGGTATTAGAAGCCCGCAACCAATACGCTTTATCGCTGTCTAATCTGAAGCGGATGCTGAATCTGCCGGAACACGACAGCCTGGAGATCGTGGGATCGTTAGAACTGGCCGATACGACCGTGGGGCAAGCCGACACGGATCTGGCTTTGCGGCAACGCGGCGAACTGTTAGCTTTACAGCATGGCCGCCAGATGCAGAAACAACTGCTAAGTCTGGCCAAACGCGATTTGTATTTGCCCGTCGTGTACGCATCCGCCAATTATCAAACGCAATCGCAATCGGGCGATTTTAAAATCGGCGACTACACTTGGGTGCGCAGTTCCGCCGCCATGCTGCAAGTTTCCATTCCGTTGTTCGACGGATTCCGCACACCGTCCAAAGTCAAGCAGTATAAAGCGGCTTTGCGAAAACTGGACTACACGGAAACGGATTTACGGGCGGCGGTGAAAATGGACGTGGACAATTCGCGGCGCGAGTTGGAACGCGCCGTCCGGACCGTCATTGTTCAGGAGGACAATGTGCATGAAGCGCAGCGCGGCTACGATATTGCCAAAGTCCGCTATGAGAGCGGCGTGGGCACACAGTTGGAACTCTTGGACGCGGAGTTTCAATTGGATCAGGCCAAAGTTTTACGTTTGAAAGCGCTGTATGACGCGAGAATCGCGCGGGTTCAATTGCAGCGCGCGCTGGGAACGCCGTTTCATTCATAAACCCGCTTTTGGGCGCGGTCTTTTCAACAGCTTATTCAGTCAACAATCCCATTGCAATAGAGGCAGATCGTGAAAAAGCCTTTTAAAAACATCGGCATCGTTATCGTCCTTCTGATCGTAGTGGTCATCGCCATTCGCATCGTCACCAAGGGACGCGGCGAAGTGGTGCCGTCCATCAGCGACATTCAAAAACGGGAAGGCGTTCCAGTACGCATCGAAACCACACAAAAGGGAAACCTCTCCCGCACTTTACAATTTACCGGAACAATTGAAGGCGAGGAGCAATCCGTGATCGCATCCCGCCTGATGGAAACCGTAAAGGACATACCAGTGCGCGTGGGACAGCGTGTTTCCCGCGGTCAGGTGGTCGTGCGGTTGGACGACATCAATCCACAGGCCATGTACCGGCAAGCGAAAGCCACGATGGACAACGCGAAAGCCGATTTTGAGCGGATGCAGACGCTGTATCAACAAGGCGCAGTATCCAAGCAAGTTTTGGATCAGACAAAATTGGGTTATGACGTAGCGCAATCGAATTTCGCGGCGGCGCGCGATCTGGTGGAACTTCCCTCTCCGGTAAGCGGCGAAGTGGTTCGCATACACGTGAAGGCGGGCGAAACGGTGTCACCGGGCATGCCTGTCGTAACCGTAGCGGCCTCAAAGGAAGTTCGCGTTAAATTCTACGCTTCTTCGGAAGAGCGGCGCATGGTCTCGGCAAAGCAGCAAGCGCGGATTTATCTGTCGCTCAGCGACACCACGTGGACAAGCGCCATCGTGGACAAGGTGGAAGACGCCGCCGACCCGCAAACGCGGTTGTTTGAAATCACGGTGAAGTCGGACAATCCGGAAGGGATGTTAAAGCCGGGCGTGCTCACAAAAGTGGACGTTATCATCGAAGAGCGCAAGGACGTTCTGTCGGTCAGTAAGGAAGCTTTAATGACGAACGGAGCAACCACCGTATTCGTTGTGGACACGAATAATAAAGCAGCAAAACGCACGCTGACGCTGGGAATCCGGACGTCGGACCGGGCGGAAAGTCTCACCGGTTTGCAGGCCGGAGAACGCGTGGTCGTGTACGGGCAGAATCGTCTGACGGAAGGTGATCCGATACGGATCATCGAGAATTAGCGAACAATCCGAATCGAATCCAACTATGCTTCTTTCCAATTTATCCATCCGCAAACCCGTACTCATCACGATGGTGGTGATGAGCTTTGCGGTGATCGGCATGTACTCTTTTCTACGCTTGGGCGTGGACAACTGGCCCGACGTGAAGTTTCCGTTCGCCGTCGTGTCCGTACTTTATCCGGGGGCGGGACCGGAAGAGATCGAGACGCAGGTGATCAAACCGATTGAGGATGAAGTCACGACCGTGGCGGGCATCCGGAACATCACGTCTCAATGTCTGGAAAACCGCGGGCTGATCTTTATTGAATTCGAGTTGGGGACCAAGATTGACTTTGCCGCGCTGGAAGTGAAGGACAAGGTAGACGCGATCCGTCCGACTCTTCCGGAGGATTTGGAGCCGCCGGTGGTTTTAAAATTCGATATCACCGATACTCCCATTATGAATCTGGCGCTGCAATCGAAGCGGCCGCCCGAAGAGCTTTACCAGCTCGCGGACGACGTCGTGAAGATGCAGCTTAACCGGATTCGCGGCATCGCACAGATCGAAATCGAAGGCGGCAAAAAACGCGAAATCGAGGTGGCTCTTTCCAAGTCGCAGCTACAGGCGCATGATCTGACGATCAACGACGTCATCATGGGTTTGCAGATGGCGAATCTGAATATGCCCGGCGGACGCATTGAAGAAGGCCGCCGCGACGTGACGATTCGTCTGGAAGGCGAATTCGACAAGCCCTCGAAGATGCAGGACATGAATATCGTTTTGGAAGGCGGCCGCACGGTGAAACTGCGGGACATCGGACGCGTTTACGACGGTTACGAGGACGTGCGGAAGCTGGTCCGGTTTTCGGGAGAAACCTCCGTCGGCTTATCCTTGAGGAAGCGATCCGACGCCAATACGGTCGCGGTTGCCGATGAGGTTAAAAGCGAAATAAAGAGAGTCCAGAAGCTGCTGCCGCCGGATGTGAAGCTGGCTATTGCACGCGACAACTCGGTGTTTATCCGCAGTTCGCTTTCTGACGTGGCGGGAAACCTGATGATGGGAATTCTGCTGACAGCGGCGGTGCTTTTCGTCTTTTTACGGTCATGGAACGGCACGATCATCGCATCGGTGGCGATGCCCCTTTCGGTTGTGGCAACGTTTCTGCTCATTGACGCGGCAGGATTTACTCTGAATTCCATGACGCTGATGGGGTTGTCCATTTCAGTTGGAATTTTGGTTACCAACGCAATTGTAGTCCTGGATAATATCTGGATCTGGGAAAAACGCGGTCACTCGAAGCGAGAGGCGGCGGCAAAAGGTACATCAGAAGTGGCATTGGCGGTGGCGGCGGCAACGTTGACCAATATCGTGGTGTTCGTACCGATCGGCTTCATGGGCGGTATTGTCGGGCAGTTCTTCCGCGAATTCGGCTTAACTGTGGCGTTCGCGACCGTCTTTTCTCTGATTATTTCCTTCACGCTCACCCCGATGATGGCCGCACATCGTTTGGGGGCGCTGATTTACAGCTTAGTTGGTGCGGGCACGTTTTTCGGCGCGTGGATTATTATGGGCATGTGGTGGGCATTGGGTCTCGCCGCTTTGGTGGCTTTTATCGTGTGGATGGACAAACATGGCCATCTGACGCGATTCTTCGACGCCTCCGAAAACTTGGTGAATAGGGGAATTGAGAGCTATACACAAGCGTTGAATTGGTGCCTGACGCACCGAAAAATTCTCATCGGTTCCGTGGTTGTTGCCACGGTCGGCTCGTTCATGCTGTTCCCGATAGTAGGCGCGGAGTTTTTCCCGAGCGCAGACCAAGGGGAATTTTACGTTGGTGTAAAGCTCCCGCCGGGAACGCGGCTGGACATCACTGATCACACCATTGCGGCAATTGAAAATCAGGTTGCGAAGATACCTGAAGTCAATACATACTATTCGACGGTCGGGAGTGCCGACGTCGGACACGGCAGCGATGACGGGTCGCAGTTAGGCGGCGTGTATGTTCGGCTTGTGGAAAAGAATCAACGCAACCGCTCGACCGATGAAATCACCCGTGAGCTTCGTTCCCAATTGGCGGATATTCCGGCGGCGGACATTGTCATTTCGCAAACGTCGGAGTTCGGCGGCGGATCGGAAGCCGACATGCAGATTGAAGTGACCGGCGACAACATGACCGATCTTTTGGCGACGGTTGATAAAGTTCAGGCTATCACCGCTACAACCAAAGGTACGGTGGACGTTACAAATACATGGATTACGGGGAAACCCGAAATTAAAGTAATTCCGCGCCGTGAGGAGTTGGCCGATCAGGGACTGAATACGTACGGTGTGGCCGCGACTCTGCGCTCACTTTTTGAAGGCACCGTAGCGACGAAGTATCGTGAATCGGGAAAAGAATATGACGTACGCGTGCGACTGGATGAAAGCGATCGTTCCCGACTCGATCAAGTGCGTGATCTGAACGTAAAAACCGACGGAAACTGGATTCCCTTGACTGCCGTGGCATCCATTACAGAGGCAGGCGGTCCGACCACGATTTACCGCAAGAATAAAGCGCGACTGGTCTCCGTCACCGCCAATATAACGCAAGGGACAACCGGCGAAGCGCAGAAAGCGATTCAGGCGCGCATTGACAGTCTGGATATTCCGGAAGGCATCACGGTGGCTTTCGGAGGCGAGGCGGAATTCATGGGCCGGGAATTCGCGTATATTTACCGCGCCATGCTGCTGGCGATTATTCTCACGTATATGCTCATGTGTGCCATGCTGGAAAGCTACGTGCGTCCGCTGATCATTCTGCTCACACTCCCCTTAGGCTTAATCGGTGTAGCCATTGCTTTGATGTTGACCAATACAGCGGTTTCCATGATGGTTTTGATGGGCATGGTGATGCTGGTGGGTATTGTGGTCAATAATGCGATTTTAATTATTGACTATTCGCAAACTTTACGGAGTGAGGGCAAGACACTGCGTGAAGCTATCCTGATCGCGGCGCCCGGACGTTTCCGTCCGATTATTTTTACAAACCTGGCGACGATTTTGGGTATGCTTCCGCTGGCACTTGGAGTCGGTTCGGGCGCGGAGTGGCGTTCGCCGATGGCGATTGCCTCGATTGGAGCTTTGGTATCGAGCACGGTGCTGACGCTGTTTTTTATTCCCGTCATCTACGAATGGGTTGAACTCGTTCACACCCGAAAGGCAAGGCATGAAGTCACTACAAGCTGAATCCGTTCATAAAGCGGTTCGGGCAGCGGTTCATGAAGCGGAAGCGATGCTCGCGCGATTGCCGGAAGTTCATTTGGATTTATACTCGATTGTTGGAGCTTGCGCGGAATCGCTGAAGGGCGGGCACAAGGTTTTCTTTTGCGGCAATGGCGGTTCGGCGGCGGAGAGCCAGCATCTGGCCACGGAGTTCGTAGTGCGGCTTTCTTCCATTCGCGAGCGTAAAGCGCTGCCGGCGCTGGCGCTGACAACGGATACGAGCCTTTTAACGGCTTGCGGAAACGACTACGGTTTCGACCGCATTTTTGCCCGACAGGTTGAAGCTCATCTGACGAAAGGCGATGTGCTCATTCTGCTCTCGACTTCAGGCAAATCTCCCAACCTGCTCTTTGCCGCGAAAGAAGCGCGGGCGCGAGGCGGAGTTGTCGTTGCTTTCTTGGGTGGAAGCAAGACTCCGCTGGATGAACTGTGCGATTTTACTCTGCACATTCCTTCATCTGCCTCGCAGCGGGTACAGGAGGGACATCTGATGTGCGGGCACCTGTTGGTGGAATTAGTGGAAAGCGCCTTGTTCGATAATTAACCACAGCATCCGGCGCGGAGCTTTTACATGACCTTTCTTAACAGCGCAATTCTGGCCGCCTTGACCTTGGGACTGCTGCCGATATTAATCCATCTTCTGAACCGTCAGCGGTTCAAGAAGGTGGACTTCCCGACTCTGCGATTTCTTCACGAATTGCAGCGGCAGAAGATGCGGCAGGTGCGCGTCCGGCAGATTATACTTCTAATTCTGCGAACGCTGGCGGTAATTTTTATTGTGCTGGCGGTAGCGCGGCCCGTGGTGCGCTCCTCATCGGGGATTCTGCCCGGGGGAGAAGCGCGGACTACGGCCGTAATGATTTTAGATCGTTCGGCCTCTATGCAAACGGAAACGCCCGTCGGAACACGGTTTCGCGGCGTGCAAACCAGAACGCAAGAGATTCTGAATCTTTTGCAGGACGGAGACGAAGCACAAATCGTCTGGGCTGACGGGCAACCCGAGCATTACCCGGAAAATCCCACATCGCAAATTCGGCTGCTCCGAGAAGCGATAGTGGAAGCTAAGCCTACGGAAATGGGCGGCGATTTAGTAAAGGCCATGCAAGCGGCGAGGCAGATTCTGGGCCGCTCGCAGAATCTGCATAAAGAAGTGTATGTTCTCTCTGATTTCAGCGTCAGCGCGTGGCCGGAGAAGCTTCCGGAATCCGCCTTGCTTCCGAATGACGTGCGGCTGTTTCTGCTGCCCATGAACGGAGCGGAAGCGCGCAATATCGGAATTACCGACGCGAATATCACGTCGCGCATTATCACTCCGGGGCGGCCGGTGGAAATCAACTTCACGGCGCGCAACACGGGAGCGGCGGCAGCGGACGACCGGATTGTGAGTGTGTATTTAGGCGGCAGACGAGTCGCACAAACGCGATTGACGCTTAACGCGGGAGAATCGAAGCAGACTCGTTTGAAGTTCGTTCCGGAATCGCCCGGCGATCAGGTTGGTTATGTGCGCGTGGAAGAAGCGGATGATTTTACAGCGGACGATCAACGATTTTTCGTATTGCGCGTACCGGCCCGTTTGACTGTGGCTGTGGCAGGCAGCAGCGGAGCGGCGCGGGATTTGGCAGCCTTGGCTCTCAATCCCACAGCCGATCCGGGAGCCTTTGTGAACGTAAAGGTGTGGGATGCGGCAGCGCTGGAAACGGAAGACTGGTCAACGCTGGATGCTATAGTCATTGCGGATGCGTCCCATTTCAGCGGGATGTTCGCGTCACGCTTGCGGAAGTTCGTGGAAGAAGGCAAGGGTGCTTTCATCATGCCGGGGCCGCAAACAGACGCTCGCACTTATGCCGCGTGGCTGCCTACTTTAGGATTGCCCATTCCGGGTGAAGCGGTAGAAAACGAAACGGGAAGTACACGATGGAAACAGACGGATCTTCAGCATCCGCTATTTGAAGGTCTGTTTGAAGAAAAACCGGCAGATATCTCCCCAGCAATTTCCAAGCTTTTACGAACGACTCCGGGCGGTACCGCGGTGGAAGTCATTTCGACTTCGGCAGGTGCTCCGTTTTTGTTGGAATCGAAGATAGGGCGCGGCCGCGTGCTGTTCATGACAACGTCCGCGGATCCTACGTGGTCTACACTCTATCGCAGCGGAATTTTTCCGCCGCTTTTAGTGAGCGGAGTAGCGTACCTATCGGGAATCGGGACTTCGGGTGGGGATTATCAACTCACGGCGGGTGTTCCGGCGGAACTGCATTTTCCCGGAGTACCGGGAAATGGGCCATATGAGATAAGGGGAGATCAAACCCTTGCACCGGTGGTAGGGTCCGCTCCAACCGGATTCAGTTTGAAGTTGTCCGGTTTGAATAAGCCGGGAGCTTACGAATTGTGGCAAGGAAACCGGCGGACGGCCGCGGTGGCGGTGAATGTTCCAGTTCGTGAATCGGAGATACAGATTGCACCGGAAACGAGCTATCGGGAAATTTTAGGCGGGGAAATTGAAGTCTTGAGCGAGAAAGCTAACGTGCAGGGCGCGATTATGGAGGGACGGTTCGGGCGGGAGTTGTGGAAGTTGTGCTTGTATTTGGCTCTCGCATTTCTCCTTGCCGAGATGATTATCGGACGGGTGGGAAAAAGGGACGTCGTCACGACATAGAATTTTCCGACGTCCGGCCGGGTTGTGAAAATTTATTCCGGCTCGGTGACAAAGCATTTTGCCGGCAGGCTCCTTTTCGGGAGCCTGCTTTTTATTGATGCTGTACAAGTACTACTTTATCATGAAGAGTTTTTGGACTGGTTCACAGCCGTCTATTTTTGACATATAAATGCCGGAGGGTAATCCGGACAGATCCAAGAGAATTCGGTGTTCACCCACGGGCAGCAGACTATAATGAAACGCTGTGACGCGCCGACCCGATATATCGAACAATTCGATTGAAATGGGAGTCGGGCGATTCAGCATCAACGGAAGGACGGTCATGGCATTGAAAGGATTCGGATAGCAGCTGCCCAAAGCAATCCCGGAAGGAAACGCGAAAGTATGTCCAGACACACTATTGCCGCGCCAAGCGGCATCAAAACGGATGTCCGTATCTCCCGCCAGGAAGCGTCCCGTCCATGCTACAGCCGGACCGTTTACGTTCATGACGGCAGTCAGCCCTCCGGCAAGGACTGCGGAGCCCGGTTCACAGATAGCTAAGGCTTCTGAGATATTCCACGGTCTGTCAAGACGCCCTGTGCGCATTAAAACAGTTGCAGTGCCTATGGAATCTTCAGCGCGAAGGGAAAATAAATAGTAGAGTGAGTCCGCCGGATTGATCAGAAGACGCGGCGAGCATTCATCAGTAAGCGTATCGGAAATTACGAAAGGCTGTGCAAAGGTTTGGCCGCCGTCGTAGGAAAATGACATGCACAATTCATGATACCGTGAATAGGCAGAGCGTAAATACGACAGAATCACATAGTCACCGAGAGCCGCGATGGCGGGTTCGGTTTGAGACACAAAGGAATCATCCACGCCACCGGAATCCGACCACGTCTCGCCTTGGTCGTCGCTGAAAAAAACGCGAATCTGTTCGGGGATTGAGCCGGGACGATCCACGACGGCGGCGATAAGCAGGCGCTCCTCTTCCCCACTCCACGCGGCGGTTATAGTTAAGCCATCGTCAGCATCAACGGAAGTGACAAAGGAGTGAACATTGTGCTCTTGACGGAAGGATTCTCCGCGATTACGAGATTGCGCAAACCAGATATTCACCGTACCGGAAGCGGCGGATTCACACCAACAGAGGTTGAGATACGGCTCGTTTGGCGCGAAGAGCGCATCCACCATCAGAGCGGAAGCGGCAATATTGCCGGTTCGCGACGGCGCGATTTCAATTTGCTGATAAGAGTGCCAGTTGTTCGAAGCCGACGGGCAGCGCAACAGAAACGCCGCAGAAGCTGCGGCGTGACGAATAAATAGATATTGGAAGCGATCATCCGCGGCGGCGGAAAAAGCAGAAACGGTTAGAGCGGTGTCGCTGGATGTGCTCCAAGCCGTTCCGCCATCGGTAGAAATCTTGGAACAGAGCTGCGAATCATCCCGCAGACAGAAGGCTCTGATCGAATTGCCGTTGACGGCGGTGACCATCAGCGGCGAAGACTCATCGCCGGTCGAACCGAACAACGTGACATCGCCCGTCCAGTCGAGAGATTGCGCGAACAAAGGCAATACAGACAATAGCGCAAGACACAAACGAAAGGTCGTGAGCATGGCTCCCCCGTCAATTAGTCACGAAATAACTCCATAAGAATTTGTACGGCATTAGAGGCGGCTCCTTTGCGAAGGTTATCACCGACCGCCCAGAATTGGAGCCAGCGCGGATCGGATTCATTTACGCGCAGACGGCTTACAAAGACTTCCTGCTTTCCAGCAATTTCGCGCGGAGTCTTGTAGGTATCCGCTTCGTAAATCATGCCGGGCATATTGCGGAAGGCGGTTTCAACATCGGCACGGGAAACAGCTTTCATACATTCGACCGTGACCGCCGCCGAATGACCGACGCGAACGGGCACGCGAACCGTAGTCGTGAAAATAGAAAGTTGAGGGCATTCTAAAATCTTGCGCAATTCATCCACGACTTTCTGCTCTTCATCACATAATCCGCGTACATCAAATGGCCCGACCTGCGGAAACACATTGTGAGCAATCGGACGTGGATAGATTTTGGCAGGAGACTGCGAATCGGCAAGCTGCGCATCCAGTTCGGCAACAGCATCCTGCCCGGAACCGGACACCGATTGGTATGTATCCACAACGATGGCGCGGAGTTGGAATTCTCTGTTTAAAGCAGCCAGAGGCAACACGACAACACTTGCGGAACAGTTGGGATTCGCGATGAGATTCGTGTGACCGTTTAACGCGCGCCCATTGACTTCGGGAATAATCAGCGGGACATCGGTATCCATACGGAACGCGGACGAATGGTCAATGACAATCACTCCCGCCTCGCGAAAACGCGGCGCCCATTGCTGTGAAATCTTGCGGGACGTGGCCAGAATAGCCGCATCCACATCGAGGGGAACGGATGCGAGCGGTTCCAGAGCGTAAGAACGACCATTCCACGTCATCATGCGACCGGCGGATTCATCGGAAGCAAACAGACGCAGCGCACGCAAGGGAATTTGCCATTCCGCAAGAACATCGAGAGTAGTTCTGCCGACTAATCCGGTGGCACCGACTATGGCAAGACGGACTGGCTTCACCAGTTGCGGTCTCCAAAGATGAGATACACTCCGAAAACGATAACAGCCACAGGCCAGAAGCGCAGACTGTTCAGCCATTCGATGCCGAAATTCTGTCCAAGCCAGATGAAACCGAGAGCGAGAATGAAGATGCCCCAGAACACGCGGCTCGTGCGACCCCGACGGCGAACAGCTTTGCTGGTTTCGCCACTCATGGGTATGCGTAATGCAAGATCATCGAGCTTGCGTTCAATCTGCTGCATGCGGTTTTCCAGACTTTCCATGTCGCTCATGTTATCTAACTCCGTTTAGAAGTATCAGCGAAATATCGTTCAGCCATTGCCGGTCAGGAGACCGACAACGGCGAAGCAGAAAGATCAGGCAGTAATCTGCAAACGCTTTGTTGCGGTTACAGAACCGATAATCGCGGCATCCCGCACACCGGCAGCGTGCAATTCATTCAGAGCGGATTTCGCTTGCTCGGGCGGAAGAGCGGCCAACAGACCGCCGGAAGTCTGCGCATCAAAGAGCAACCAGACACGGCTCTCGGATAAGTCCGGAGCAATATCCACAAAAGAACCATAATAATTGCGATTGGAAAAAGTGCCGCCGGGGAACTTGCCGGTTTCGGCAACCTCAGCTGCACGCTTGAACAGCGGCACTTGATTCAAACTGATGTCCAGACCGACAGCGGACGCTTCCATAATTTCGCACGCGTGACCGATCAGCCCGTTGCCGGTAATATCCGTGCAGGAGTGAACATCAAAACGGGAGAGCACTTCCGCGGCAGCGCGGTTAAAAGTTTTCATCGCGAAAATCGCGTCGGCAACATCTTCGGATGCAAGCGTACCTGATTTTATAGCGGTTGTGAGCAAACCCGTGCCGATGGGTTTGGTCAGTATCAGCGCATCGCCGAACTGCGCACCTTCATTCGTCCAATAGCGACCGGGCACGACGAGACCCGTGACGACCATTCCGTACTTCGGCTCGGCATCATCCACGGTATGGCCGCCGACTACAGGAATGCCCGCTTCCATCGCTTTTTCCGCGCCACCGCGCAGGACTTCGTGCCAGATTTCAGGTGGATATTTGCGCGGGAAGCAACAGATATTCAGGGCGAAGAGCGGGCGACCGTTCATCGCGTATATATCGCTGATGGAATTGGCCGCGGCGATAGCCCCGTAGTCGTAGGGATCATCCACCACGGGCGTGAAGAAGTCCACCGTCTGCACGATCAGTTCACCAGAGGGCAAACGATAGACCGCTGCATCGTCTTTGTGGGAGATTCCCACGAGCAGATTGGGGTCAGTCAGGCCGGGAAGTCCGTTGAGAATGCGATCCAGCTCCGCCGGATCCATTTTAGAGGCTCAACCCGCGCAGCGGACGAGATGCGTCAGTTTAGTCAGTTCGTCTTTGGTGTAGGCCATGCAGATAATCCGTTCACGGTGTAACAGATGCTGGTGAAGAAGCGGCGATGCGATCTGCGTAGAGACGCCGATAGGCCGCTTTGTGCTCGATATTGCGCTTAATAAACAGACGCGTTTCCCGAAAGGGAATTTGGTCAATAAAGACGTCGCGTTCGCGATCTCCGAATTCTTCATACCAAGCCTGTGCCGCGGATTCTCCGGCGTTGTAGGCGGCTAAAGCCAAAACCGTATCTCCGGCGAAATCGGCCAGCAATCCGGCAAGATAGGAAGTTCCGAGGCGAAGATTGTATTCGGGATCGCGCAATTTGGATTGTGAATAGTTCAAGCCGAGTTTGCGGGCTTCACTGCGAGCCGTGCGCGGCATGAGTTGCGCAAGTCCCACCGCTCCGACCGGACTAACGGCGGAATGCTCAAAATGACTCTCCTGACAAATCAGAGCCATCACATAATATGGATCGAGTTTATTCCGAGCGGACAGATCAATAATGTGGTTCAGATAATCGAGTGGATACAGCAGAGAATCGAAATATTGCGGCCTGCTGCCTGCGGAACGAATGTAATGCGAGAGATTCAGCCGCACGACATTATGCGCATTGTTGCGGTCTCCGTTCCACAGATGAAGCTGCGCTTTCCACCAGAGAAAGCCGTCGCGCTCGGTTTGTTCATTTGCGGCAGCCGGCCATTCCTGGAGAGCAAGATCATTCAGTTTCAGACAAGCCAGCAGGGCAAATTTACGGGAATGATCGCCGCCGGATAACCACAACTCATCAAGTGTAGGAATAGAAAGTTGCTGTTCCTGAACTCGAACCGAATCCGAAGGCTTGCGTGCAATAATCGAATAATACGAATAAGGAAATCTGGCCAATAGATCGGCACGGATCGCGGCCGATTCCGCAAAACGCTCTGCTTTCGCTTCCGCGCGGCTGCACCAGTAAAGCGCGCCCGGAGTATAATCAGAACGTCCATTCAGCGCTGCGAGGCGTTGCCACGCGTCCGCCGCCTCAGAAAAGCGGTTTGCCTCCCAATAAGCCCAGGCTAATTTCCAGAGGCAATCAGCCTCGGTTTCAGTGCCACGACTCAGGGAATCGCAGCGGCGATATGCTTCGACAGCCTCAACCGGACGGGCACGATCCAAATGCAAGGTTCCAAGCACATCCCAGGCCCGAGCGGCAAGGGCGGTATTTGTCCGCATCTGTCCGGCATCAGACAGGGAGGCAATAGCCAAAGAGTCCTGATCCCGCAGATAGGCCGAACGACCTAAATAGAACAGCGACTGCTGCCGGAAGGGGCTTTGGGGGAAACGGCGCAGATGATCCTTCAAAGTGGCAACCGCATCCTTGTGTCGGCGCAACCCGCTCTCAAACCGACCTTTGTACGCGCAAAGTAGGTCGGCGTTCCCCACTCCAGCCGAAGTCTGCATGAACTCCTGAACGCGCTGTAGCCCGGCTTTATTGGCTCCGGCTTTTTCGAAAGCCGCAAACTCCCGTTGAAGTTCAGATGGTGTTGATATGCGAGGAATATAGCCATGTTTATGCGAGTACTTCTTCAGGATACGGCGAATCGTACTCGCTTCCTCAGATGCGGGAAGCAGCAGACAGGCTTCCCATAGACGTTCCACAGCCGCCTCGTAGAGATTCTGCTCCGTCAATAAATCGGCTGATAAGCGGATGAGTTCCTGCAAACGATCCGGTTTGGCATCTAATTTCCGAAGATTCTGAATCAGCGAGTCCAACCGTTCTGAATCTTCTGTTTCATGAGCTATCAGACCAAGATGATAGACCGCATCGGCATTGAATATAGAGCATGTATCTCCGGCAATTGCCTCGAGAAATGGTATGGCAGCGGGAGTATTACCGGATTGCAGATTCGCTTGTGCCTCCAGCCAGCGAGCATGATCAGTCAGTTCGGTTGGAAAGCCTCTCTGGAGAATGACCCGGACACTGTCTACTTTTCGGTCATGGAGAGCTTGCCATGCCATAAAGAAGCGCACCAAACCTGCCTTAGGCACGGAGGCGGTATCGTTCAAATTTCGTAGGAATGCTCCGGCTTCAGCAGTATTTCCCCGATCCAATAACTGCCAATAGGTCGAAAACAGAGTCGAATCCTCTGCCAGCGGCGAAGCAAAACAGGTTCCGACCAAAGTAAGAACTGCTAAAAATATGGAGAGAATTCGACAGGATTTCATCATAGGGCAGCTAATGCACAAACTTAAGAATTTACTTAGAGAATTTCAAATAAATCTTAGGCTTTTCAGCGTTAAAATACTCCGGAAATACTTGAAAATTGCATAGAGAATGCGTATTATTACTCTTTACTAAATTACACTCGGCTTACCGAAACCCCCCTCCAAGCTTATGAACCGAATCCTACTCCTCGTCCTAATCATTGCATTTTCAACATCTTACGGTTTTGGACAGGTGATACCCATTCACGACATCCAATACACGCAAGACCCGTCCGGCAATTCTCCATATTCCGGGCAAACGGTATCCACAGGCGGAATTGTCACCGCAATCAACTATACGGGGCAATCCCTCCGCTACTTCATAGCGGATCGGGACGGAGGCCTCTGGAGCGGCATCTTTGTTTATGACACTCAAGATCGGCATGTTGCGGCCGGGGACTCCGTGAGCTTTCAAGCCGAAGTCCAAGAGTCCAACACTCAAACACGGCTACGGAATATCGTCTCCGGCACTTTTGCGGTCGTGCCCGGTTCGGGATCGGTCCCGCCGGTTCTGACGACTTGCGCGGAAGTCGTGGAAGCGACTGAAGGCGTTTTAATCGAGTTGCAGAACGTCGTCGTTACGGTCATCGGCACGGGTCAATTCACGGTGACGGACGGCACGGGACAAGTATCGGTCGGCAACGGCTGGTCGTACGCCTATGTCCCCATGTTAGGCGATACACTGCGCTTTGTGCGAGGCATTGTGACTTCAGCCTCTTATGTATTCACGCTCAACCCGCGCGGTGATGCCGATTTCAGCTTTACGGGCAACCGTCCACCGCTGATTTCCAATGTCCAAAACAGCCCTATCACTCCTACGGAACTGCAGTCGGATACGGTCAGCGCGGCGATTACAGATGAGCAGGGAGTCCAATCTGCGACCATCTACTATCGGTTCAGCACGTCGGGCGATTTGCTTCCGAGACCGATGTACGATAATGGGCAGAATGGAGACGTGGCAGCCGGTGACGGCCGTTGGACAGGCGTCGTCCCTGCAGGTCCGGCTCGCGGGACGTGCTATTACTATATTACAGCAACGGACAGC
>RPQS01000051.1 GCA_003818605.1 Candidatus Zhuqueibacterota bacterium
GAGAGCCTGCGCCGGAGCCTTCAAGACAGCCGATTTGAGAGTGACCAGCGCTTCATCCGGCTGTCTTCCGATAATAACATGCGAATCCGGCTTGATGATCCCCGCTTTATCGGCAGCGATTTCAGTCAGCGTGTTTCCCAGGATCTCCGTATGATCATAGTCAATGGTCGTAATAACGGCTAAGGTGTCTTTGAGTATGTTCGTGGCGTCCCACCTACCGCCCAGACCGACTTCCACCAAGTGAACATCCGGTTTGAGTTCGCGCGCCGCCCACAAATAGAATATGAATGCCGTTTCAAAGTAGGTCAGTTTAATAGCCGGATCGCGTTCAAGCATCGGAACAAACTCGGAAAAGCTCCGGCACCATAAAGCATCGTCTAACGGCCGGCCGTTCAACCGGATACGCTCTATTACGGATTCGAGATGCGGACTGGTAAAGGACAGCGTGCGGCAGTCCGGCGCGAGCAGCGCTTCTAAAAATGCTACGGTAGAACCCTTGCCCTTGGTTCCCGCCACGTGCACGCAGTGCGGCAGCCGGAGATCCAGACCAAGCCGCTCCGCGGCGTTGAGGCATGGTTCCAGCTTCAGCCCGCTTCGCGTACCGCCCAGCGGAAACGTCTGCTCATAGTTGATCAGCGAATGGAGATACTGTTCCGTTGAATCTAAAGTGAGAAATCGAACGGTCACAAAATGCCTTTGGAAATGAATTGGAACTAAGATAGCACCAAAATAAAAAAACTTCAAGCATAACTTGAAGTCAAATGAACGACAGTGTGAAAAAGTTTGCTGTTGCGCAGGCGGAACACGCGGCTATGCAACCGCGTGCAACGATTGAGAA
Source organism: Candidatus Zhuqueibacterota bacterium (assembly GCA_003818605.1). Lineage (GTDB taxonomy): Bacteria > Electryoneota > RPQS01 > RPQS01 > RPQS01 > RPQS01. Next base: position 839 of record RPQS01000051.1, read on the forward strand.
CTCAATCGTTCCTGCCCTCTCTTGATGAGGAATCACGACCTCTTTGAGAGGCTAAGAGAGGTATGGACCCGAAAAATTCTTGTGCGTTGTACCCGCAGTTTGTGAATGACCGAACAATTTCAGAACACCGTGCCATATCAAGTTGAAGCTGCGGCGTCCGAACGGAACGCTTGATATCCTTTGGCTTTCAACCGAAGTACGGGGACAATACGGGACGTGATTCTGATCTGTCCATTGATCGAATTCCGGTTCATGACGCTTCATCGGTGAGTCTCCGATAATGTTGGCGAGTAGCGACGCAGCTCTTGCGCAAGCAGACTCTGTTGACTATATTTAGTACGGTTTTCAAATGTCCCAGTTGGTTCAAATGCGTCGCAACCGGCTGGCTTAAATGAGCCGACGATCACATGTGAAGATAAGGAGCTCAGTATGCCTACCTTTGAAGAGACTATGGAAAACAGCCGGATCTTCCTGACCTACAGTCTGGCTATGACGATGTTGGGAAAATCCGCACAGATTCTGGCCGAACGCGGCGCCGATCCCAAGGCGATGAGTTTTGTTACCACGGGAATCGAACTGCTGGCCAAGCAGCTTCGCGACTATGCCGATTCGAAGGATCTTGAAGAGGGAGCCGAACAGGAACTGGAAAAACTCTGCAAGATGCTCGATATAAAGCGAGCGGATTGACGCATGATCCAAATGAAATGAATTTTAGGCCGGCGGTCTGATGGACTGCCGGCTTCTCTATAGCGCCCGCGCCGTATCCCGCCGTCGTTAGTCCTGTTTCATCTTCCGCAGCTTCTTTTCCAGCAGCAGTAAAACCTTTTGTGCCACCTTATTCGGCGTTGTTCTGCCGTTCTCCCACCGATTTACAGTGGCAAACGTCACACCGATTTCGTGCGCAAAATTCTCCTGCGTCATGTTGAGTTCCTGACGCAGGCGGCGGATCCGTTCATTGTCGAACGACTGCTGTTCCGGCCTGGAACGCCGGATGTAAGTGCGGGTCAAAGACGTGGTCATGAGAGACTCCTCTACTATCTCAATTCGATTATTTTCTGGTCGGGTTATAACCACTGCTATAAAGTTAGCAAGCCTTGTGCCAAAGCAAGTCTGAGCTATAAGTTCACGTTTTGCAGGAACTCTGACCCTTCTATCATCATAATATACAAAACAATAGATAGCGGTCGAAACCCCGATACACTTCTGTGGCAGTGGGGAAAAAGTAAAAAAATTCCCCTGTCAAGTGGACAGAGGAAAACAGTTCCGTGGATATACTACAGCTTTAACGCAGGCGTTTTCGCTTGGTCAGATACTGGATTAAGGCCTCGCTGTAAGGGGTTTGCGTGTTCAGCAGCGTGTAGTCAATCCGGTCTTCGCGGCAGCCGCGACGCAGCTTCTCTATGAATTCAGACATCAATCCGCGATACTCTTTGCGTAGATGCCACGGCTGCGTGGGCATCTCCTCCTGCGTTTCCAGATCGCGGAAACGCACGTCTCCTGAATAGGCGAAATCCAGTTCGCGCGGGTCAAGAATATGAAAGACTAAAACCTCATGCCCGTCGTGCCGGAAATGCTTCAAACCTGAAAGAATTGATGTGGGATCATCCAGCAAGTCTGACAGCACAATAATCAGTCCACGCCGTGAAATACGTTCCGCCACGGCATGCATATTCTTGGCGATTTCCGTGCGGTTGGAAGGCTGTGTGCGCTCCAACTGAGACAGCAGCGGATTCAAATAGGTGCGCACAGATCGCGGCGGCAAGTAAGCGCGTACTTCCGTATCGTAAGTCGTAAGGCCTACAGCATCGCGCTGCTGAATCATGAGATAGGCCAGCGCCGCCGCCAAATACGAAGCATATTGAAACTTGGTTACACCCGTCGTGCCGAAGTTCATGGAGTTCGAAATGTCCAGAAGCAAGTATGCCTTGAGATTGGTCTCTTCCTCGTACTCCTTCACATAGTAGCGATCCGTTTTGGCGTAGACCTTCCAGTCGAGGTTCCGCAGCGAATCGCCCGGCATATAGGGACGGTGCTCAGCGAACTCCACGGAGAAGCCGTGATATGGCGACTTGTGAAGCCCGACCATGAAGCCCTCGACCACCAGCCTCGCGCGAAGCTGCATATTTTTCAGGCGCGAGACGAATTCGGGCTGAAGTAGATTGTTCAACGCGGGCATGAATTAACTCAATCTGATCCGAGCAGCTGCTTGCTGAACTTTCTGCCAAATCAGTTCAAACGGCTGCGGGACATTTGTAAATTTCAGATGGTCTGGTACTTGTGCCGGTGGGAATTCACGAATAATCGGAGATACGGCTTGAGAAAGAAACGAAGGCGATACGTTCCGTATTCCGGAAAAGTCTAACTCCAACGGCGATTCTCGCCATGCATCGCCATACGCCTCTCTGACCTTTACGCCAAGGTCAAAGGTAATGGCGGCATCGCTCTGAATAATTGTATGCACATGAACTCGCATACGTTATCCTCTGACGGTTGGCCACTCAATACTGATTAAAGTCCCGGGGAAACGGGTCTCAATATGCATCGGATGGGACATATCGGATTGGACTTCATAGAGGGCATTTCCCGAATAAGCAACCAAGTGTCCACCAAGCCGCGTTGTTATATCACTCACTGTCGGCAATCCGGATCCAAACCGCGTCGCCTTATTGCCGGATACACCCAAAACAAACGCCTCAGATAAAACAACCTCGTCTGGTTGGTTCAGATACGCTGGCTCCATCCGCCTAAGATGACTGGGTATAGATATGCCGAGATCACACACTTCGAACCGTAGCATGTTCAAATGCGTATAATGTTTTCCGACCAGAAATCCGCCCTCCGGTGACTCGCTATGCGCAAACACGTTGTCCATTAGCTCGCCCATTGCGATTTCCATCTTCTCATACAAGTTGGGCAAGCCAGCGAGTAGCGGCGAAAACAAACTTACAAATTGGCCAATTAATTCTGAATCCGCATTCTTAAATCTTGCGAGTATACTCGTTCCCGATTCATCATTTGAGAATTGGCGAATAATGCGTGGACCGTTGTTTCCAGTTATTCCCATACTGATATCGTCTCGAATGGTCATCCAATCCGGTATGTTGCGTGCATCAAATGAAATATTTGCTGCACGCAATCGCGCTGCGAGGCAATTTGTTATCGCAAGGAAAGCCGGGCTACAATCAGACGAGGCATCAATGTCAAAGAGAATTATGTCATTAGAAGCAGGCGTGCAAGCAAGCACATTTCCCACTTCAGATGCACATTCGATCATTGAAGTGATGTCTTCAATATTTCGAAGATGAACAACTCTCTGCGACACAGGCGTTCCCGTGATTATGCATTCATCAATTTTTCAACCAGATCCTGCACTTTTACACCGTCCGCTTCGGCGTTGAAGCTCAGCACTAAACGATGGCGCAGTACAGGCAGCACGACGGCGCGGATGTCTTCGATTTCGGGGGTGGGACGGCCGTCCAGAGCGGCACGGGTTTTCGCTCCTAAAATTAAATACTGCGATGCGCGTGGGCCGCAGCCCCAACTGACGTAGTCTTTAATAAACTGCGGAGCATCGGTAGATGCGGGCCGCGTGCGGCGCACAAGTTTCACCGCGTATTCCACGACGTTGTCGGATACCGGCACGCGCCGCACCAGCGATTGCAGGGCAATTATCTGCTGGCCGGTGAGCACTTTCGATACACTGACTTCCGCCGCCGAAGTCGTCGTCTTGACGATCAGTTCTTCCTCTTTTACGGACGGGTAGTCCATCCAGAGGTTGAACATGAAGCGATCAAGCTGCGCTTCGGGCAGCGGATACGTGCCTTCCTGTTCGATGGGATTCTGCGTCGCTAAAACAAAGAAAGGTTCGTCCAGCTTATAGGTCTCCCCCGCCGCGGTGACTTCGTGTTCCTGCATAGCCTGCAGAAGAGCCGCCTGCGTCTTGGGCGGCGTGCGGTTCACTTCATCCGCTAAAACGATGTTGGCAAAAACCGGCCCTTTGATAAATTTAAACGTGCGCCGGCCGGAAGCGCGATCTTCCTCGGCGATCTCCATTCCCGTAATATCCGACGGCATGAGATCGGGCGTAAACTGGATGCGGCTGAATTTCAGATCCAGCACTTTCGCCAGCGTGGAAATTAAGAGAGTCTTGGCCAAACCGGGAACACCCACCAAAAGGCAGTGTCCACGGGCCAGCAGGGATATCAACAGCTCGTTTACGGTCTGATCCTGACCGACAATCACCTTGGCAATCTCATTGCGAAGAGCGTCGCGTGATTCTTTGAGCGAGCGGAGAGCGTCCAGATCGCCGGACGGCGTCATAAAATCTCCTTCAAAAACACAGGTTGCAGTTAAACGGGGTCTTTTGTATATTGCCTTCCGGAAGGTCCGGAATCACTATGCCTAATGAAAAATCAAGCCTCATCGGTTTAACTCGCGGCGAACTGGAAAGTTTCGTCCAGCAGATCGGCGAACCCGCCTATCGGGGACGGCAGCTTTACGACGGACTCTATCGCCGCCGTCTTCGGTCTTTTGCCGAGATGACTGATTTGCCTCTCGCCCTCCGGACATGGCTTTCGGAATATGCCCGGATCGGCGAGCTTCAGGTGGAACGTTCGAGTGGACCGGCGAAAGATCACACCCGGAAATTTCTCCTCCGACTCGACGACGGACTGTTCATCGAATCCGTCTTTCTGCCGGAGAGTCCGGGGCAGACCGTGTGCATCTCCAGTCAGGTCGGCTGCGCCATCGGCTGCACGTTTTGTGCGACGGGCAAGATGGGCTTTTCCCGGAATCTTACGGCGGCGGAAATTATTCTGCAGGTTCTGGAAATCGAAAGGCTGAGCGGGACATCCGTCACGAATATTGTACTCATGGGGATGGGTGAACCGCTGCACAATTACGAAAACGTGGTCAAAGCCCTAAAGATTTTTACGGATTCCGAAGGAATGAGTCTTTCCCCTTCGCGCATTACGGTTTCAACCGTCGGTATTATTCCGATGATCGAGCGTTGGTGTGCGGAAAATCCGCCTGCCAAACTGGCGATTTCGCTTCACGCAACCACGGATGAGCGTCGCGATCAGATTGTCCCGGCCAACCGCGCCTTTCCGCTGGAAGATTTGATGAAAAGCCTGCGCCGTCTGGCACACGTCACGCGCTTTCCCGTCACGTTCGAGTACATCATGATCGCGGATTTTAACGACCGCCGCGAGGACGCCGCGAATCTGCGTCATCTACTCCGCAACATTCCCGCGAAAATGAATCTGATCCGGCTGCATCCGACGGGAAGCGGACTCACACCCAGTTCGGACGATGCGATTGACCGCTTCATGGGCTGGCTGGTCGAGGAAGGAATTGATTGCACGGTGCGCGAGAGTCGCGGAGTGGAAGACAGCGCCGCCTGTGGAATGCTCTATGCGCAGGAACCACACCCTCCCCTATCTCGCATAAACAGGGACGAATAACTCATCCGCGGTTTGGATTTTCTAAAAATTCTTGTCCAATTTCGTACGGCGATCTGTTCAGGCGGATCGCCGTTTCCAATTTCTGAAGTCTTTCGTCCGTCCAAAACTGCGATGTCAATTGCTGCTCTACGAATTTGCGGACCCGACGGCGGATTCTATCGGCGCGCCTTTGTTCAAACTGCCCGGTCGTCCGCAAAAACTCGAGATAGCGCATAACCTGTTCATGAAACTCAGACAGCCCCTCATTGCGGACAGCAACGGTAAGCACGGCCGGAGGGGTCCAGTTCCCCCAACTCTTCAAATGCATTGCCGCACGTAAATCAGCCGCAAAACGATCTGCTCCCTCCCGGTCGGCTTTATTAACCACGAACACGTCGGCAATCTCCATTAATCCGGCTTTCATTCCTTGAATCGCATCGCCGGATTCGGGCACTAAAACCACGACCGTGCAATCCGCATACTGAACGATCTCGAGTTCGGACTGCCCCACTCCCACCGTCTCAAATAAAATAGTATCGTAACCGGCCGCGTCTAAAACGTCGGCCATATCACCCGCCGCTTCCGCCAAGCCGCCCAAATCGCCGCGCGTGGCAACGGATCGGACAAAAACATTCTGATCCGTGGAAACGGACGTCATTCGCACTCGATCCCCCAAGAGTGCACCGCCGGAAAAAGGACTGGTCGGATCCACGGCCAGAATACCGACGCGGTGATTTAGTCCCCGAAGTTGTTTTGCGTACGCCGCCACCAGCGAACTTTTTCCCGCGCCCGGCGGGCCTGTGAATCCGATACGAACCGCTTTCCCAATGTGTGAACCGATATAACGAAGGATGTCGCCCGACTGATCGCGGTGGTTTTCCACGCGAGACAGCAAGCGCGCAAGGGCCACACGCGAGCCGCTCAACATCTCTTCAACTAACGATAGCGGCACGGCAAGCTCATCCCGTCAATTGGCTTCACTCGATTCCTGCGGATCGGTCTCATGTGACTTCTCCACGAATTTCTCCACAAACGCGCGCACTTCAGGCAGAAGAAACAGTGAGTCAAAATCTTCATTGGCGAGGAATCGGGCTAAAAGCTCCGCCCGTTCCTCCTGACTCATCCGGCGGTTGACGAATACGATGCGTTCATCGGATAAAGTACAGTCTCCGCCCTGAAAGTTCCCTTCTTCCGTGCGGACTTTATATCCCAGTCGGCGAACGGCTTCGGAAAGATGTTGAACCATTTTTTCCGGTTTCATCGCCTTCATAGGTATTCTTCCCGTCCCGTTTTCGCCAGTTGTTCCACCATCGCGCGAACCTGCTGCGATTCATCGCGCGGACAAATCAGAATCGCGTCACCCGCATCCACAACAATCAGGTCTTTAACTCCGACCAGCGCAACAAGCTTATCGCGAGCCAGAACCAGATTGTTCCGCGAATCCACCATTTCCGTATTTCCGCGGCATGAGTTGCCGTCTGCATCTTGTTCAATCAGTCTCCACACTTCATCCCAACTGCCGACGTCGCTCCAGCGGAAGGTGCTTCGCACCACCACCACTCGCGGCGCGCGCTCCATGACACCGTAGTCTATGGAAATCCCCTTGAGCGAACCGAAAATCTGCTTGGTTACTTCGTCTTCCTGCGGCGTGCCGAGCGCGCCCGCAATTTCCTGAAGACCGCTGTACCACTGCGGCAAATGCTCGGCAAGCTGCTGCATAATCACGTCAGCTCGCCAGATAAAAATTCCGCTGTTCCAGACGAATTCACCGCTCTCGAAGAAGCGCCGCGCAAGCTCCATATTCGGCTTCTCGGCAAAGGTCTTGACCCGGAACGCGTTTTCCGCCGGCAGTTTGGAAGACCGATCCACCTGTATATAGCCGTATCCGGTTTCCGGCCGCGTGGGTTCGATTCCGATAGTCGCCAGAATATCCGAATTGGATACCAAATCCACTGCCGTCATAAGACAGCGGCGAAATTCTTCGATGTTTTCAATGCGATGGTCGGCAGGCAATACAATCATCACCGCGTCCGGATCTTCGCTCAGCAAATGAATCGCAGCCAATCCGATGGCCGGAGCCGTATTCCGGCCCATCGGTTCCAGAATGAATCGCTGATCGCGCGCTTCCGGCGCCGCTTCGCGGAACATGGCCATCTGTTCGCGATTTGTCACGATCCATCTCTGCCCCTTCGGAATGATCGGCTCGATCCGCGCGACAGTTTGTTCAATCAGCGTCCCTTCTCCCAACAGATCAAGCAGTTGTTTCGGCTGGCGGCGGCGGCTGAGCGGCCAGAACCGGACTCCGACGCCTCCTGCCATAATCACGGAATGCAGCATATTATTGAACCTTCGAGTTTTTTTGCCATTGCACTCGCGTCTCGTATTCCCAACGGGCGCGAACGCTCACCGTATCCGCAGAAAGCATGAACGGCTCGGAAAACGAGAACGGGAAGATACGCCCGAACGTATAGGCGTCGTTGCCGTCCGCGTCGGCTGCCGTTTCCAATAAATATTTTCCCGCCGGCAGCTTCTCCATACGAAACGGACCGGGCGCCGTTATGGATTTGCGGCTCACTTCACCATGTTTTCGCAACTCCAGCACGCGCAGCAAATACTTGCCCGGTGCGTCCGTGCTCAGGTCTCCCACCAGAGTTCCCAGGCTGTCTTCGGACAGAATACTAAAACGGAAAAATACCGACGTATCAGATAGAGAATTTCCGGATAAATCCGAAATGACTTTACCGTCAACAAGAAGCTGATAGCGCATTCCCGATTGCAAAGGAATATCCGGTTTCAACACAAGGCTGCGTACTCTCGATGATTCAACATTCACAAAAACGGAATCCGTATCCGCCGCCATAAGGATAAATGAGGATTGGGTCAGTGAATCCAAACGAATCGGTTCATCCGTCTCGATAAACAGCGAATCGGGAATCGCGGTGATCGCGGCTTTGTCCGGCGGGAAAACCGACCAGATGCGCGGTCGGCTGGTATCGGCGCGTTCGCGTATCTGTACGGTATCACGATCCTGCCATAATGATTCAAATGAATCTTTGCCATTCCCCAGCACCGTCCATTCTCCCGCTTCCAGAATCCGTGAAGGGAACACATGCCACAGATTGCCGCCGGATGTATCGGCGTAGGCATCCAACATCCGCAGCGTATCGCCGGTGGAAGAAATAAATGCGGCGGCAAATTCGGCGACGGATCTGTTCATTCGAACGTCCACCTGCCGCTGATGAATCATCTTTACGGATTGAATTCGCGCAGCGACGGTATCCTGTTCCGACAGACGGAAGGAAACCCAGGGAGACAGGGAATCGCCCACTTCGACGTCCCACGGCGGAGTGGCAATCCATTCCGCGGGCGGATTCCACAAGCCGTCCAAATTGCGGTCGAGAACCGCGAAGACCCGATAGCCCCCGGCTTTCATATAATCAAAACGGAATGCTCCGTCCGCTCCCGCCTGCAAGCGATATTCCGCCAACATGCGGCACGGATCTACCGCCGCTATTTCGTTCAAACGATAAGCCCACAGCGAAACCGTTTGCGGCGATGCGGCGTCGGCGATCCAGCCGGAAATGCTCCCGTGATCAATGCGCGTTCCCGTGGAAAACGCAACGGTGAACGTCGTTCCTATCGGATTGCCGCGCAAGTCCTTCGCCTGACTTCCCACACTGATGACGTACGTGCGATCCTGATCCAATGAATCCAGATAAATCAGCTCCAGCGTTTCACCGCGCCAGCGATAGCGTAAGCGGTCGCGAGGCTCGGGGGACAGGAATAAGGCCGCTTCCACGGACGCTTTATTGACGGGTTCCGAAAACACCAGCCGCGCCGTCATGCGGCGCGACACCGAAACTGAATTGCCAACCGGGTAGTTGTCCACTACCGAGGGTCCGATCTTGTCTTCCGGACCGCCCGGCGGCGCGCCGACTTTCGCGCATGAACCCATCAAGACGCTGAACCCGAAAATAACAGCAGCCCATATCCTGAATGAGGGAGCGCGCTTCATCTATACGCGACCAATGCAAAAATATTGAAAACCCATCGCTCGCATGTCCGCCGGTTCGAATAAATTTCGTCCGTCAAAAATCACCGGATTCTTCAACTCTTTTTTAATGCGATCAAAATCCGGATCGCGGAACTCCTGCCATTCTGTGAGAATCAGCAGGGCATCCGCGCCGGTTAAAGCGCGATAACCGTCTTCTGCAAGAGTGATGCGATCACCGAATATTTTTTCCGCTTCACGCATCGCGGCGGGATCGTAGCCTTGAATTTTCGCTCCGTGGCTTAGAAGATCGTTAATCGTATAAATGGAGGGCGCCTCCCGCATATCGTCCGTTCGCGGTTTGAACGCCAATCCCCATACGGCAAACGTTTTTCCCTTCAAATCTTCGCCGAAATGCGCGAGTACTTTCTCCGCAATGCGGTGTCGCTGCCGCTCGTTCACCTCTTCCACGGCCTGTAAAACCTTCAGCGGATTCTTGGCCGCCAAACCGATTCGATTCAACGCCGCGACGTCTTTCGGAAAACACGATCCTCCGTATCCGACTCCCGGGAAAAGAAATTGCGAACCGATGCGCGGATCGGCGCCGATTCCATAGCGAACCGACGTGACGTCGGCACCCAATTTCTCGCAGAGATTCGCGATCTCGTTCATGAACGTGATTTTGGTGGCCAACAGAGCGTTCGCCGCGTATTTGGTCATTTCCGCGGAGCGAATATCCATCACAATCAAGCGATGTCCCGTTCGCTGGAACGGACCATAGAGATGCCGCATGGCTTCCTCGGCGCGCGTTCCCTCCACGCCCAGTACAATCCGATCCGGCTTCATGAAATCGTTAACGGCGTCGCCCTCTTTCAAGAATTCCGGATTCGACACGACGTCGAATTCCAGCTTCGTGTACTCGCGAATCTTAGCTTTAACCAGATCAGCCGATCCGACCGGAACCGTGGACTTGTTGACCACGATTTTGTAGCTTTTCATATTTCTGCCGATGGTCTCCGCCGCTTTCAGCACGTGCGACAGATCGGCCGTGCCGTCTTCGTTGGGAGGCGTACCGACGGCAATCATAAGAATTTCCGCCGAATCCATCACGGATATAAGGTCGGTCGTATAATGCAGGCGACTCTTGGCAATGTTGCGCGCCAGAATCTCCTCCAAACCGGGCTCATAGATCGGAATCTTGCCGCTTTTCAGAGCGGCTATTTTTTTCTCGTCAATATCCACGCAAACCACGTCATGTCCGGTCTCCGCCAAACAGGCTCCCGTGACCAGACCTACGTATCCGGTGCCGATGACAACCAGTTTCATATTCGTGATCCAGAAAAAGAAAGGGTAAGATAACAGCGTCGTTCGGGAGAATTACGCGCGGATTTCTCCGGCTACAACCCGACGCAGATAGAGGCTGATTATGTGATCGAGAATGAGATGAAGATCCTCCACCGGGCCGTATTCGCGGCAGCCGACGGTGATGTGGTAATCTACCAGAGCCTGCAGCTTGCCGCCGCCGAAACCGATAAGGCCGATCGTAATCATGTCGAGATCTCGCGCGGCCTTCGCCGCCTCAAGGATATTGGGAGAATTGCCGGATGCTGTAATTAAAACGGCTATATCGCCGGGTTTTCCGTACGTTCGCAGTGGTTCGGAAAATATATGCGTATAATCCAGATCGTTGCCGTAAGCGGTAAGAATGGCCAGATTATCCGCGACACTTATAGCGCGTAATCGCGGATGACCTTCGGTTACGGTTCCCTTTGCCAAATCGCACGCCCAATGCGAAGCCGTAGAAGCGGAACCGCCGTTTCCGCAGAGAAAAATGGTTTTATCCAGGTCATACGCTTTCTCGAACACTTCGATGATCTTCTCGACGGAATCTACGGGAAGCTCATCCAAGACACGCCGAAGCGTACTCAAATAGTCTTCGATATGTTCTCTGCGTGTACTCATGTTATTTCACCCGGTATCGTCTGAGGTTAAAAATCACTTTGCTCCCGTCCCGTTCCGGCAAAAACGTCAATTCGTACAAATTCGAAAGTGTCGAACGTACGCGTTCCTGATGCATCGGTGGTACATACAGCAGCAGGAAGCCCCCGCCGCCCGCGCCCGCAATTTTTCCTCCCAAAGCGCCGGCCCGCAGAGCGCGATCGTAGACTTCGTCAATCTCCGAATCCGAAATGCGTGACGCCATTTTTCGCTTCAGCATCCAGCCTTCATGCATCGCATATCCGACTTCGTCAAAACGCCCGGCCAAGAGAGCTTCGCGAATCCGCGTGACCAGCGGCAGCATCGCTTCAACGATTTTTCGCTTCTGCTTTGTTTCGCTCTTCTGTTCGGTAAGAATCTCCGCTGAATTGCGCGTTCGGTACGTATAGAACAGCATTAAGTTGTTGCCGAATTGCCAGTGCGTACGCGCGGAAAGCTCCACGTGTTCGGACGTCACTCGCTCATCGGGATGAAAGCTGAAAACGCGCAATCCGCCGAAAGCCGCGATGTATTGATCCTGCTTGCCGATCGGCCGCCCACAGCGTGTAATTTCAATATCGCAGGCTTCCTGCGCTAAACGCTCCGCCGTGACTTGCTCGCCTTTGTACATATACATGGCGTTCAACAGTCCGACAACCAGCGATGACGAGGATCCCAATCCGCTGCCTTCCGAGGGAATGTCAGCCAACGTCGAAATCTCAACGCCGCTTTTAATTCCGGTCATAATCATCGCCTCGCGGATCAATTCGTGCTTGATCTGCGAAACATCGTCCACGATCTCTTTGCTGGAGTAATTCAGAATGATCTTGTCGTCGAATCGTTCCTTGACAATCACGAAGATATACTTGTCAATGGCCGTGGAAATGACTTGGCCCATGCCTTCTTTGTAGAATTCCGCCAAATCCGAGCCGCCGCCCGCTAAGCTGATGCGAAGTGGTGTTTGAGAAATGACCATGATTTATTCTTTCTTTTCTGCCATCCGCCGTGCGCGTTCGTAGGTTTCGGGTGTACCGATATCCTGTATATATTCATCCGTCACGTAACCGCACATCTGGCCGGTTAATCGCGGCAGAACGTGAAAACCCAGATCCGCGGGATATTTTCCCGGTAAATAATCGTAAAGACCGGCTCCGGCCACGTGAAGGCCCGCGTTGGCAATATTGCTTTTCGGCTGACTCGGTTTTTCTTCAAAGGAAATTACTTTATCGTCGGAATCCAGCTCCAATATGCCACAGCGTTGCGGCTCATCCGTCGAATAGCCCACCAGAGTCAGCAGCGGATAAGCGTGGCGTTCGTGAAACGCGTACAAGCGGCGTAAATCAACACGGGCGAAATTATCCGCGTAAACGATAAAAAAACTCTTCTCACCTTCCACAAAATCCCAAGCTTGTCGGATCGTACCGGCACTGCCTAAAAGTTCACTTTCAAAAAAGATGCGCACCATTAGCGAAGTTTTTTTGCGCAGAACGTAATCCCGCACCTGATCGGCCAAGTGATGGACGTTGAGCAGTACGTCCGTCACACCGGCTTGCTCCAAGGAATCGAACCAGTAATCCAAGAGCGGACGTCCGGCCAAAGGAAGCAGGCATTTGGGTGTTGAACGCGTTAACTCGCCGAGTCTCGTCCCCAATCCCGCCGCCAGTAAAAAAGCTTTCACGCCGGAACCCGCTGCTGTTTATGCCAGTCCACCGTGCGCCGCAATCCGTCTTCGAACGTAATCGTCGGTTTCCATCCTAAAACCGTTTCCGCCTTGCGTGCGTCCAGATAAACGCGCTGAATTTCACCGGGACGCCCCGGAGCATGATGCGCAGGCTTGTCGACTTTAAGGATATGACACAACATCTCATGAATTTGATTCACGGACGTGCCGCGTCCCGAACCGATATTGATAATCTGTCCTTCCCCGCGCTCCAGCGCGCGCAGGTTGGCGTCAACCACGTCGGAAATAAAAACGTAATCGCGGACATGTTCACCGTTGCCGAAAATGGTCGGCGTCTTGCCTTCCAGCAACAGCCCGATAAAAATCGCGTTTACACCGGCTTCGCCGTGCGGATTCTGCCGAGGACCATACACATTCGGATAGCGGAGCACAACATATTTCAAACCTTGCAAAATACGATAGAGTTCCAGATAATGTTCCACCGTGTGTTTGGAAATTCCGTAGGCGCATTCCGGATTAATGGTATGCTGCTCCTCTACGGGAAGCTGCTTGGGTTCTCCGTAAACGGCCCCCCCTGTAGAAGCGTAGATGAATCGCTTCACGCCGCTTCGCACGGACTCCAGAATCAGTTTCAGTGTGCCGACGATATTCGTCTCGGCATCGAATACCGGATTATCCAGCGATTTTCTCACGTCCATTTGCGCGGCATGATGGTCAATGATTTCCGGTCGAAATTCTTCAAAGACTCGCTGCAGCGCGTTCTCATCACGGATATCTGCTTCGAACAGACGGACGTTGGCCGGCACGTTATGGCGAAATCCCGTGCTCAAATTGTCCAGCACGGCAACGTTATGACCTCGCGCCAAGAATCCTTCGGCTACATGCGAACCGATAAAACCGGCGCCCCCGGTAACCAGAATTCTCATCGCGACGCCGCCTTTCGCGACTCGCGCACTACGTTCAAGGATTTCATGTTTCTTTCCGCATAGTCCATGATGTCATCGACGTCGGTTTGCTGCTCCAAGTATTCCCGGTACAAATGAACGGATTCCTGCGGAGATCGCTTCGGATTCCAGCCTAAAGCTTGAAGCTTCGAGATATCCGATACGATATGCCGCGTATCGCCGAAGCGGAATAAGCCGGGGATGCGCGGCGCCAATCCTTCCCTGCCGAATTCTTTAGCGACAATCGCGCAGAATTCCTGCACCGTATACGGCTTTCCTCCGCCGACGTTGTACATTTCATAGCACGCACGGTTGTCTTCCAGAACGAGCAGATTCGCGTCTACTACGTCGTGGATGTTCACGTAGTCCCGCACCTGCATTCCATCCTCGTAAATCAGCGGTGCGCGATTGAAAAAGTAGCTGAGCGAAAAAATGCGGCACGCGCCGGAATAATTGTTGTAAAAACTCTGCCGCGGTCCCTGCACGATGGAAAACCGCATGGCCGCGGACGGAATGTCATACCGCTTGCCAAACGCCAGCGTCATGAGTTCCTGCGAATACTTGGACAGCGCATATTGATTTTGAGGATTCGCGTGCGTTTCGGGCGTGTCTTTCCATTTCAGTATTTCCGACGTGGACGGATGCCGGAAATCCCAATCCCCCGCTTCCAATTGCGCCAGCGGCCGCAGATCCGGCCGGAAAACTTCTCCGGATGCGGAATGATACAAACCCTCGCCGGCAACAGCCTGTGAGGAAGCCACGATTACTTTCTTTACGGGCAGCTTCTTTTCCACAATCAATTCGAAAATCAGCGCCGTGCCCACTGAATTCACGTGAAAGAATTTACTGAAGTCCGGCAGATAATCCTGATAAGCCGCAAAATGGAAAACGGCCTCCACTCCCTGCAGAGCGTTCAGCATGTCTTCGCGATTACGAACGTCGCCTTCGAGAAATCTGACTTTTGCCGGAATGTACGACGGCTTCCCCTTCAGGTGAACCGGTTTTTCCAGACTGTCCAGAATCGTGACGTCGTATCCTTTGGCAAGAAGCGCGTCGGTCGTGTGAGACCCGATAAATCCCGCGCCGCCGGTAACCAAAACTCGCACGGCATTCCCTTCAGATAAATGTGCTCAGCGCGCACCGCGGCCGGAAAGCACCGCGGGCACCGTCTTCATCAGAATTTTAAAGTCCAGCCACAACGACCAATTGTCAATGTAGGCAAGATCCAATCGAACCCATTCGTCAAAATCCGTGATCGTGCTCCGCCCGGAGATTTGCCAAAGACACGTCAAACCCGGCTTCACAGATAGTTTTCTACGCTGCCAGCTCTCGAATCGCGGCAGTTCGCTGTCCAGAGGAGGCCGCGGGCCGATAATCGCCATATCGCCCTTCAGCACGCTCCAGAACTGCGGCAGTTCGTCTAGACTGTATTTGCGAAGAAACCTTCCGATCTTCGTGATGCGCGGATCATTCGTGATTTTAAAAACCGCACCCGACATTTCGTTCATCGCCGTCAATCGCTCCTTCAGAGCATCGGCATTGATAACCATCGTGCGGAATTTATAGCCCGTAAACTTCTTCTTGTTCTGTCCGACCACCTTCCAGGAATAAAAAACCGGACCGCCGTCCTGCATTTTAATCAACAGGGCAATAGCGGCCAGAAGCGGCGAAAGCATAATCAGTACTGTAGCGGAAAACACGATATCAAACAATCGCTTGATCAGAAGCTGCCATTCTTTGTGCCGCGTCGTACGGTAAATCAATACGGGTTGGTCGTACAGAATCTCCGCATCCACCTGCGCCACAAGACTGGAAAAGAAGTTGGACAGAATGATGGCATTCACCCCCTCCTGCTCGCAAAGCGCCAGCATGTCTGTGCATTCTTCAAGTTGCCGTGTAGGAATTGCGAAAACGACTTCATGAATCGGATGGGCATGCAGAATTTTCAATAAATCCGGCGGCGTGCCCAGCACTTTCGCGCCCATCATCTCCGTACCGACGCGACTGGAATCGAAGTCCACGAATCCGATCAGGTTGACTTCCCATTCCGCGTGATCTCGCACTTGCGTTAAGAAACGCTGCGCCTTTTCTCCGGAACCCACCACTAATATCGTCTTGGATAGCGCGCCCTCTTCGCGAAGATACTCGCGAAGATATCGGAAGAAAATCCGGTTGAGACAGAGTAAAATCCCATTGACAACGACAAACAGACCCACCACGCTTCGCGGCGGCATCTCGATCCGGACAAGATACGTAAAGCCAAACAGAATCAGCAGGCCGATAAGGATAGTGCGTCCGACAATCTTGCACTCGTGCCAAAGGGAAACACGCTGCGTTTCCGAGTACGCCTTCTGCACGTCCAGAAGCAGCCACCACAGAATGACCATCATGATGAGAACGTTGTAGTATTCCTCGACCGACTGTGCGGTTCCGAAGAAAAACGCAGTCCGAATCTGCGTTCGCAGCGCAAAGGCCGATACAAACGCCACCACGGTCATGATGATGTCCGCAACCTGCGCTAATACGCGCACCCATATGGATTGTTCACTGGCTTGCGGCATAAAGTTGTTTCGGCGTCAGTCTTTCGCGAAAATGCGGCGCGGCGAATTAAGCACGCTGCGCGTAAAAACCACGAACCTCTTTCACCACCGCGTACACGTCATCTTCCGTCAGCTCCGCTGACATCGGCAGCGCCAGCGTATCCTCGGACAATTGCTCCGCAACGGGAAACTGTCCCTTGCCGGATCCTAAAAAAGCGAAGCATGGCTGCAAATGGAGAGGCACCGGATAGTACACGTCGCAGGCGATGTCGCGTGCGCGAAGATAATCGCGGAGTTCGTTGCGATGCGGCGCGCGAATCACGTATTGATGGTACGTGTGATAAGCGTCCGCCGGAGCGGTGGGAATTGTCACGGGCGCGTCTTTCAGAAGTTTTTCGTATAACGCGGCTCGTTCCCGCCGAACTTCGTTCCATACCGCCAAATACTTCATCTTCACGACCAGCACGGCCGCCTGTACTTCATCCAGCCGGCCGCAAATACCGATGCGGTCATGGTAGTAGCGGTCCCGCGCGCCGTGGACGCGATCCATGCGAACGTACTGCGCAAGCTGCTCATCGCGAGCAAGCACCATGCCGCCGTCGCCTGCGCCGCCCAGATTTTTAGTCGGGTAGAACGAAAAACATCCGAAATCGCCGATCCCTCCCGCCGTGTAGCCGGCTCGTTTTGCGCCGACGGCCTGACAAGCATCCTCAATCAGATACAGTTTGTGTTGCTTGGCCAGATTCCGCCATTCCTCCGGTTCACAGACCAATCCGAAAAGATGAACGGGAAGCAGGGCGCGAGTCTTCGATGTAATCGCTTTTTTCGTTTTACGGATGTCCAGATTAAAGCTGACCTCGTCCACGTCGGCGAAGACCGGAGTCGCGCCGACACGTACAATCGCGCTGACGGTCGCAAAAAAGGAGTACGGCGTCGTGATCACTTCGTCGCCCGGACCGATTCCCGCCGCTTTCAGGGCTAAAATCAGCGAGTCCGTGCCGGAGGAAACACCAATGCCGAACGGCATATTCGCCAGCGCCGCCATCTGTTCTTCCAACTTCCGTACCCGCGGACCCAAAACGAAATACTGTGTTTCAAATACTTCTGTCAACTCCGCCCAGACTTCATCGCGGATATTCTTAAACTGTGCCGGCAGATTGATCATCGGCACTTTCATGCTGGCTCCTTTATGAAACAAGCCACGGTTTGCTCAAGTCCGCGGCGAAAAGTCCACTGCGCCCGAAAACCCATCGCTTGTTGAATTTTGGTAATATCGGCTAAAGAATGGCGCACGTCGCCCGCTCGGGCTGGTTCGTGCACCGCGTCCATTTTCACATTCATAATTTCACACAGCGTGTGAAGCAAATCCAAAAGGGAGAAACGCTCGCCGCACGCCACGTTAAAAAAATCTCCGGCCACACCCTCGGCGCGGCACGCCAGAAGATTGGCTTCGATCACGTTGGCAACGTATGTAAAATCGCGGGATTGTTCGCCGTCGCCGTAAATCACGGGAGCTTTCTTCTGCTGCAGTGCGGTAATAAAACGCGGGATGACGGCGGAGTACTGGGAGGTTGGATCCTGCCGCGGACCGAATACATTGAAGTAGCGTAGTGCTACGGCTTCCAGGCCAAAGACTCCGTAAAAAGCCGCGCAGTATTTTTCCGTGGCCAGTTTGGTGACCGCGTATGGCGATTTCGGCAGCACCGCCATCGTCTCGACCTTCGGCAGCGTGGGCGTATCACCGTAGACCGAAGACGATGAGGCGACGACGACGCGGCGAACTCCTTCGTCGCGCGCCGCCATTAATACGTTCAGTGTGCCCGAAATGTTGACGTCGTTCGATGCAACCGGATCCTGCACCGAGCGCGACACGCTCGGAAGCGCTCCCTGATGAAGTACAAACGTGCATCCCTTCACGGCCTGACGTACAATATCGGGATTCCGTAAATCGCCTTCAAAAAGGGAAATATCCGGACGGAACGGTTCCAGGTTTCTCCGATAGCCGGTCGAGAAATTGTCGAGCACGGAAACCGCGTGACCGCGCTTCAATAATACTTCAACCAGATTGGATCCGATAAAACCGGCGCCGCCTGTAACTAAATAACGATCAGTGCTCATGAGCCTGCTTTCTCGGGATCATCACGGACAAATGTATGACACGGATTCACCATGCCGCGAAAAGCCCCGAAAATATAGTCTATGTGTCCGCGCTTCAAGCCGGCATGGCACGGAAGCGCAATAATATTCTCGTCGGTATCCGTTTCCGTATAGATTCCGAATCGTTCCAGCCGTTCCTGCATAACGGAAGCGGTGTAAGGCGCTTCCGCCTGAAGCAGAAAGACGAAGGGCGGAGACTTCGGTTTTAAATCCGCCGGCATCATGCCCAGCAGAGCAAACAACTCCCGGTAGCGCCGCCAATTGTTCCATCGAATATCCGCTTGATCCGCGCGCTGCGGCCAATAAATCTGCAGCTGCTCGCGCACGGTGTTGCGTTTCGTAATATCCAGACAGTGAAACTTGTTCCACACCGTTTCGTCCGGGAAATAGTCGCCCGCCAGAATCGCCCCGAACTGCATCGGAAACCAGCGTGTGAAATCGAATACGGCATAACGGCCGTAACTGCCGAGATGTGCATCCCCGTCCGAGTGATAGAGCACGTCGCGGCAGTCTTCTATGACCGGCGTACTCTCCGCCGCCAGCGTGTCCGCCTCGGGACAAGCAATACCCCAGCGATGGCAGACGATGATCGCATCCGCCTCGCGATGACGTGCTACAAAATGGTACCGCTCGCCGAAAAGACGGTGGAGCTCCGCCGTATATGATGCCTCACCCTTTGACGCCCAGACGCCGATAGTCGCGGAATCGGGTAAATCCAGGGCCCGTAAAGCCGACTGCAGCGCAAAGGGCCAGGACGGAAGATACGTAAACTCCGCCTCGAAATATTCGGAGAGCTGCGTGTTGATCGCCACCGCCTGCTGTTCAATCCAGTCCAGCGCACCGTTGGAAAACGGATTGAGACCGATGTGCGGACGACTATCATCGGACGGCGGATGAAAAAGAATCGGATAAGGCTGCGTGCAGTATTTCTGGAAATAATGCTGCAATTCCTGCCGGAAGCTCACACCCACGTCAAGATATTCGTACTCGGAACGATTGAACTGTTCGACCACGTGCCAAAGCAGAAAAGCGTTCGCTTCCACAGCCCGTCCCGCTTCGTTCGTCCCGCCGTAGTGATAAAAGAGTGTGTTGCGCGTCACCGGTGTGACGATAATCCCGCCGATCAACTGTTCCTGAAGATAGGCAAGATAGAGTTTCTGCTCCGGTTCCAGCGTCGTGCACAGCGTGTCGGGATTGTACCAAACTTGGGCTATCAGGGAAAGATCGCGGCTTTCAACGACCTTCACTCCGGCTTTCTGAGCCTTGCGGATTCCCTGTTTGGCTCGCGAACGCAGCGCGTTCCAGGCTTTCTGCGGATCCAGATGAAGCAGCGCGCCTTGCGTTAAAATGTCTTTACCGATATACTGCACGATAATCCTGCTATGAACAAATGCCGACTTCTTCGTCAGGACAGTCGGTAAGCACGGGAGCTATAAGAATGCACGGACATTCAGTATTCCGATGGCAGTCGTAGAGGAAATCATTCTGAATCTGCGTCTCGCCTCTCCCGTCCCAGTAGTTGTTGCGAGCGTCAATGACTTTATTGTTAATGAGACATGCATCCACATAAACATAATAACGCGGACACGTTTTAATACAATTCTGGTAGAGATGCGGGAAGGAGGCACCTCGATAATCCGGAGTTTCCGCAATATTCATCACGCGGTTGACGCGAAAAAAAAGATTGTGGTGAGTGAATACCGAAGAATCCACGAGAGAACCGAGGGATAAGCCGTACCAGGATGTGCTGAATTCATTCCGGTGGATTTCCATATTCTTTAAATCCCGTCCGAAAATGGCACCGGTTGTCGAAAGCCCCGTCAAGGTGTCACCGCTGGATCGTCCGCAATTATAAAACCAATTGCAATAAACGGATCCGCTTCGAACCACCATTAGCTTCAAACCGTACTGCGAACAGCCGTACAGCGCGTTTCGTTCAATAAGCAACGGTGAGTTGCCCCCCTGCGCAACCACAAACGCAACGGTCGTGCGGTCCGTCACGTTTCCCCGCACAACGATGGAGTCGGAGGTTGCAGCGGAGCTGCCAATCAGTGTGGCCGCTTGACCTCCAACCGCATAAAAACTACAATACTCTATCCTTCCGCCGGGAACACTGGAAAATACTCCGTTGTCCGAGTAGCTGAACGTGCAGTAGCGAAAATACGGCGGTGCGGCGCCCGCGTTGAATTTCAAGTAAAACCAGTCTTGCGATGCCGGGATAGCTTCATCGGATGTGAACGTAATATAGGCTTCTTCAGTACCCTCTGCGATGATTGCTCCCATGATCTGAACGGAACCGCCTACGGGTAATCGAACAACGACTCCGGGTTCAATCGTCAGAATTGCGTCGTTGCCGACGTTCATTCGCTGACCAAGCACATAATGCCGCCCTGCCGCCCACGTCACGTTGCCGTGCAGCGTGACGTTTTCACCGATCTGTATTTCCGGCGCCAAAGTGACGGTTCCGGCCTCAGCGGATTTTCCGTTCAGCACCACAGCTCTCGGTTCCGACCAGCCGTACCCGCTCTTGCGCGCCACGACCACATAATCACCATCCGGTAAATCGGAAGATTTATACCCGCCGCCGCCGTCCGTGCTCAGACTGGCTCGAAGCCGCGATTGCTCCCGTCGAAAGTCAAACGCAGCTTGAAGACGATAGGGAAAACCCACGGCGGGAACGCTATTGGTTTTATACCATACGCTCGTGCTGGATAACGGAACCGCTTCGTAAATTTCCACGACCACGCCGGAAGCGTCACCCTCGTTCACCTGAACACGCCCCGATATGTAACTCGGCTCCTCTTGCTTCTTGCAGCCCGGGAGATATAATGCGAAAAGCAGTGGCAGAACGGCTGCAAACCGAAGTGCGCGGTTCATTCGTTCTCTCCTATCGGAAATAGACAATGACGGCGCAGACTGTTGCCCATAAAACCACATTCACAAGTGTCGCGCGGTCGCGCACCAGAAGCGACGTCGGATCTCCGCCCTCATTCCGCTTGTAGATCAGATAAAGATAGCGCAGCAGTCCATAGACAACAAACGGTATGGTCCAGAAGAGATCCCGCGTCCCATAATGTCTAAGAGTGTCGTCCGAAATCGTATAGAGACTATAAGATACCAGCGTGGCGGCTGTGAGTGCGGCCAGTATTTGGTCAATCAGCTGCAGGTTGTAGTCCGCCAGACTCGCACGATGCGCCGCCGCAGCGTCGCCTAACAGGGCGATTTCCCGACGTCGCTTCGCCAAGGCTAAAAACAGCGACAGCAGAAAGGCGCATAAAATGAGCCAGTACGACAAATACACTTCATCCAGAAACTCCGCGACAATGGCGACTCCGCCGACCGCGCGGTAGACAAATCCGGCGGACAGAAGCAACACGTCCAGAATCACCATCCGCTTCAAGCCCGCCGAATAAACGACATTGGTCAGCAGATACGCGGTGACAATCCAGCCGAAACGCGTACTAAGTCCGAAGCCCCAGGCTAATCCCGCAGCCGTGAACAGAAAGGATAGAATCAGAGCAACGGGAACCGAGATCCGGCCGGAAGGCAGCGGTCTGTCCTTTTTCCGGGGATGCAGCCGATCCGCCTTCAAATCAAGAATATCATTGAACGCGTAGACGCCGCCGGAAACCAGACTAAAGGCTAAAAAACCCTGAATCACCGCCAGCAGAACCTGCGGATTCTCCAAAACGACCTTGGCCGGTGAGAAGAGAACGGCCGCGAACAGAACCATATTCTTGATCCAGTGCGCAGGCCGGACTAACTGAATAATGCCGAACAATCGCTTCATGTACCCGTTATAATCTGACGACGTTCGCCTGAGTTCCCAGCGGCCGCGTCGCATTGCGTGCGTCAAATACCAGTTGCGCGCGTTTCACGATCATCCCATAATCAACGTTGGAATGATCCGTCGTAATCACCACGGCGTCGCACGAGGATATCAAGGCTTCAGTGAGCGGGACCGATGTGTGTTTCTTGCCGTCAATCACCACGGAAGGGATGAACGAATCGTGATAGCAGACCTCCGCGCCGTGCTTTTCCAGAGATTCAATGACGTCCAGCGACGGCGATTCCCGCGGATCGTCTATATCCCGCTTATAGGCCACGCCTAATACGAGAATCTTCGATCCCTTCACCGCCTTCTTCATGTCGTTCAAAGCCATGCTCACGCGCGTCACCACGTAATCGGGCATGGAACGGTTGATGTCATCCGCCAGTTCAATGAACCGCGCGCGATATTTCAGAGTCTTGAGCTTCCAGGACAAATAAATCGGATCTATTGGAATACAATGGCCGCCCAAACCGGGACCCGGATAGAACGGCATGAATCCGAACGGTTTCGTCGCCGCCGCTCCGATGACTTCCCATACGTCCACGTGAAGCAGATTGCACATGATCGCGAGTTCATTGACCAATCCGATGTTGATCGAACGGTAAGTATTCTCCAGCAGCTTAGCCAGCTCCGCCGCACGCGTGGAAGATACGGGTACCGGCTTCTGTATGATCAATCCGTAGACAGCCATCGCCGCTTTCAGACAATTGGCCGTATGCCCGCCCACCACTTTGGGCGTGTTGTCCGTATGATACACCGGATTTCCCGGATCCACTCGTTCCGGAGAAAATGCAACGAAAACGTCGGTTCCGACTTTCAAGCCGCGATTCTCGAATTCAGGCACAACCAGCTCTTCAGTCGTGCCGGGATAGGTCGTGCTCTCTAAGATAATCAGCAATCCCGGGTGCGCATACTTCAGAATTTCGTCCCGCGCGGACACGATGAATGAAATGTCCGGATCGCCGGTCTTATTCAGCGGGGTCGGCACACAAATCGAAATCGCATCCAGATCGCGAATGACCGAATAATCGGTCGTTGCCGTGATCAAACCGTTCTGGACATGAGTTTTCAATTCGTCCGCGTTCACGTCCAGAACATACGAATCGCCTGCGTTCAGTCGCTTTACTTTGTCGGTGCTAAGTTCGATCCCGGTGACGTGGATCTTCTTGCGGGCAAATTCGACCGCAAGCGGCAGTCCGACATAACCCATTCCGACTACACCGACCTTCAAGGATCGGTTGTTCACCTTTTCGAGCAAATTGTTGATTGACATGGGCATGGTTGAATGTGAAAGTTTACCCAGACACTAAATATACTGAGAGTGACAAAAAAAAGCAATCAAAAAGAGCTTTTGGCAGCCCTTCTTGATTGCTCTTTGCAATTGTTATACCGAAACTTACACACCGGTTAAGATATTGCAACAATCTCACCGATTTGTGAAAGATTACTCAACCTGCAAAATATAGGCTCTTCCGGCGTTTTCGGATCCCGAATCGTCGTTCCAACGGGCACCGGTCAGAAGTTTAGGCACACCGCTGTCCAAGCCTATTAGAACGGCTAAACTGCCGCCCAAGCGGTCGCCGATATTCTCTCCCGTAAAGTGACCGAAAGGTTTGTCCCAACCGCCATAGTAGAAATGGAGCACACCCCGGCTGCCGGATTCACTCTCCGCTTGTACAGCCCAGTCTCCCTTGCCGTCGGAATTCAGATCGCCCAAAGAGTACACTTGGCGGCCGAAAGCCCCGGCTTCAGCCTGTCCCCAAAAAGTTGTCGAAGGCTGCGGATTCAGCTTCGCTCCACCGTAATACAAGTAAACCCTGCCTAACTGCTTGCCTCCTTGAGCCACACGCGGCGCACCTGCCAATATTTCCGGGATGGTATCTCCGTTGATATCGGGAATAATGGCCAGCGACCAGGCAAAGTGATCCTGGAACGATGTCCCCTCGCCGTGAATAGTCTGGGACGGAGCCGACAGACTGAGCGATTTTCCGCCATGGAAAATGAACAGTGAACCGGGCATTTTTTCGCCGACATTGTGTTGCGGCGCGCCAATCAGCAAATCGGCCTGGGCATCGCCGGTAACGTCTCCTGTGGCTATGGCGGTCCCGAACAGATCATTCGTCGTTCCCAATCGAATTTCTGCGTCTGGAGCCTTGGCAGGGCCTCCTGTACGCTTTCCGAACCACACGTAGGCTCGACCTGATGTAGCTCCGGCTTTAGCTGAACGGGGAGCTCCGATGATTAGATCGGCCAGGCTGTCTCCGTTGATGTCATGTTTCAGGTTGATCGCTTCGCCGAAGCCGTCACCGGCTTCACCTGCACTCAACATGGCCGGAGGTGATTTGCCGAAATCCGCGCCGCCGAAATAAAGATACGCCTTGCCCGCCGGACTCTTGCCGGTTCCCTGCCCTGCCGGAGCGCCCACTACAAGATCGGGAAAACCATCTCCATTCCAGTCGCCGCCGCCCGATAGTGACCAGCCGAACAGTTCTCCCTCCGCCGGTGCCGAAATGGAAAGAACCGGGGCATCGGCCAGCAGGTTGTCGTAGAAGGCTACACGTCCCGTGCGGATCGGCCCGTCCGTCTCCCCCGTTGAAGAAACGGCAAACCACGGGGCGCACCCGGTGTAAGCCAAGGGGGCTTCGCATGCCGAACCGAAATATTCGCGAACGTCTTCACCCGTCAGAACCCGCAATAGATTCTTGGCGCTTCGTGTTTCTAATTGCGCCAAAGCCAGCGTTAAAACAACAAGCAGTGCCACGGCTGATAAAAGCACATAGCCAACTCGTTTCATGGCGAACTCCCGTACCTTTGCTATAAACCCGCTTGGGAATGGAGTAGCACGAGGAGTACGGCCCTGAAAGAGCCGCACTCCTCGTGCGAAAATTGAGTCTAACGGAAGAAGTTACCGAACGCGGACGATGTCAATCCGCCGATTCTGATAACGTCCCTGCTCTGTGGCATTGGATGCCACCGGCTTGCCCGAGCCAAAGCCCTTGGCAACCAGACGGTTTTGATCCACGCCGCGGGAGATCAGGTAGTTCCGTACGGCATCGGCGCGGGCTTGCGACAACGGATTGTTGATCGCGTCCGTACCGGTGTTGTCCGTGTGACCTTGGATCTCCAGCAATTGAATTTCGGGGTGCTCATTGATGAGTTGGGCGGCTCCATCGAGAACACGCGCGAAATCGTCGGTAATGTCCGCTGATCCCGTAGCGAAGTTGACGCCCGGGAAGCTGACCACGCCGCCGGTCTCAGCCCAGATAGCTTTAATGGAATCCTTCTGCGCCGGACGCAGGAGTTCAAGGCTAAGCTTCAACGAGGGATTGCCCTCGAAGATATAGCGATGAATGAATTCCTTCGGGCCTTCCGGCTTCGGGGCGCAAGGCTCACACGGCTTCTTCTCGCGCTTCAGAGTACCCATCAGGCTCTTCAGAGGATTCTTGTCCTTGAAGTAGAAGTTCACCGACAAACGGTGGTTCTCCTGCAGGAACTCTTCCGGCTCCGTCACGTACGCGTACTGGATGGCAAAGTTGTTGAAACCGATGCCGAATCCAGCCGTGAAGCATGACGTGCCAACGACGTCATTCAGACCCGCGGCGAGATAGAAGCTGGTCTTGTCGGTGATGTCCACGTTGTAGGCGCCGCCGATAGCCGCTGTCGCGTCCATCTGCTTCACCTTAATTAGATCGGCAGAGAGAGTGATGTGCTTCCAGGGAAGTACACCCAATCCCAACCGCGCTTCCCACGGTGTGACGTCATCACCGATTTTGCCCGTCAGATCACGCACCATGGCTCCGAACGTGAGCTCATCGTACGGCTTGAGCAGCAAGCCGGCGTCCACGCCATAGCCGCTGTTGTCGGCGAGATCTTCTTGCAAATACTTTCCGCTGAGGCCAAGGGCAAGTCCATTGGCCAGCACTCTTCCATAGCTGAGC